>JBIOWF010000264.1:0-12167 GCA_044868295.1 Microtetraspora sp.
ACGAGCACGGCGAGCACCTCCTCAGCCGAGACGAAGCGGACATCAGACCCCGGCCACCCACACGACCGAGAGTCTTCAACTGGTACGCGACTTCATCACCGGCGAATGGCCCCAAGGGCCCGCCCACTAAGCTCACCTGAAACGGCTACCCCAACAGTATCCGAACGCACAAGCGAACGCAAGCACTCCTAGTGATGGGCCGGATGCTCTGGGTGGTGATGTTCGCCTGGGCGAAGACCTACCTACAAGTGATCCACGTGTATAGGCCATGATCGCTTGAGTTGGCTGGATGGGTGCCGCGTCGATGCTGTGAAGATAGGCGGAGGACCCTCGAGGGGGCCCTAGTCTCAGCGTTTGCGCCGCTTATGGCCCTTTAGGGCCCCGGCTACGCGCTTGAGGATGCGATCCCACTCGGAGCCGAAGGGGTTGTCCTGGACGAGATAGGTCCAGGTGGCGGTGGGGCGTTTGAGGCCTTGGCCGGCGAGATCCGCGAAGAGGTCGAAGGTCTCGAAGGTCTCTTTGGACCGGCGCTCGACCTCCTCCAGGAGCCGACGGAACGCGGGGACCGCCTCACGGTTGAACTCGTCGAGTGGATTGAGCCGCCCGAGCGCCCTCAGGTGGATGCCCTCTCTGAGATCGGCCAGGTAGCCCAGGTGTTCCGTCCAGCATTCGTCGAGGTGGAACAGGACGATCTGCCGGGCGGCCCGCGCGACCAGGGCGTCGTTCGTGACGAGGGCGGCCCGCGCGACCAGGGCGTCGTTCGTGACGAGGGGGTCTCGGGTGACCAGGGCGTCCTCCGTGACCAGGGGGTCCCCCGCGACGTCGCGGTCATTCCTCTGGTCCATGTCCGCATGTGGGCCGGTGACTTCCCGTTGAGCCGCGGTCAGCCCCAAATCTGTGCCCGGTCCCAGGCCTGTGCCCCAGTTCGCGCTCGGGTCCCAGTTCGCGCTCGGGTCCGGGTTCGTGGTTGCGGCGCGGGTGGCGGCGACCTCGCGGAGCTCCCGGTAGCGGTCGGGGCAGGCCGCTTCCAGCGCCTCGGCGGCGGCGTCGCCGTGCAGGATCTTGTCGCGATGCTCGAGGATCTGGGCCCGCTGCCGCTCCAGCAGTCGTGTGTAGCGCCAGGTGTTTCGGTGGATCTCCAGGTTGACGCCCTCGGCGACGCGCTGCGCGTGGCCCACGAGCTGGACGGCGCGCGGATGCCGTACCACGCCGTCGGGGTCGGGGTCGGGCAGCGCGTCGTCGGGTGCGTATGCGGTGAGCAACTCGTCCTCGCCGCTCACGAAGAACACGGAGCCGCCGGGATCTCCCTGCCTCCCGGCCCGCCCGCGCAACTGGTCGTCGAGCCTGCTGCTGTCGTGCCGTCCGGTCCCGATCACGAATAGCCCGCCGAGCGCGGCCACGTCCTGCTCGTCCGTGTCCACAGTGCTCTCGCCTGTGCCCGCCGTGCCCTCGTCTGTGTTCACGTCCTGCTCGTCCGTGTCCACAGTGCTCTCGCCTGTGTCCGCGATCTGCTCGTCCGTGCCCGCCGTGCTCGCTTCCATGTCGCGTGGCTTCGGGTCATCAGTGCCGTAGGGGATGTCGCTGGGCTCGGTTAAGTCCGCTGCGGCAGATGGGTTTCCATGGCTGTCGCCGTATGCCACGGGGTGGCCGCCGAGGCGGATGTCGGTGCCGCGTCCGGCCATCTGGGTGGAGACGGTGATCGCGCCGCGGGCCCCGGCGCGGGCGATGATGGCGGCTTCCTCGGCGTCGTTCTTGGCATTGAGCACGACCGGCGAGAGACCTCGGTCACGCAGCGCCAGGTCAAGATGTTCGGACTCGGCGACGTCCAGCGTGCCGACGAGGACGGGGCGGCCGGTGGCGTGCTGGGCGACGATCTCCTCCACGAGCGCACGCTCCTTCGCCTCCGCGGTCGCGAAGATCCGGTCGGGCTCGTCGATCCTGACGCAGGGCTTGTTCGGCGGGATCACCGCGACCTTCAGGTCGTAGAACTCGCGAAGCCGGTCACCGACGGCGACCGCGGTGCCCGTCATGCCGCATATCTCGGGATAGCGTCGGAGCAGGCCCTGGATCGTGATGGAGTCGAGGATCTCGCCGGTCTTCGAGGCGGGCAGCTTCTCTTTGGCCTCCACTGCCGCCTGCAGGCCGTCGGGCCAGCGCTGCAACAGGGCGATCCGGCCGCGCGAGGGGTTGATCAGATGGACCCTGCCGTCCCTGACGATGTAGTCGACGTCCCGCGTCAGCAGCGCGTGGGCGTGCAGGGCGAGGTTGACCTCGGTGACCGTGCCGGGATGGTCGTAGAGATCGATGCCGAGGGCTTTTTCGACGGTGTCGGTGCCCTTGGCGGTCAGGAAGACGTTGCGGCCCTCCTCGTCGAGCTCGTAGTGATAGCCCTTGGACAGGCGCCGGACAAGCGTTGAGATCTCGGGCACCGCCGTACCGGGATCGGCGGCACCGGCCAGCACCAAGGGCACCCGTGCCTCGTCCACCAGCACCGAATCGGCCTCGTCGACCAGTGCCACCTGCGGCGCCGGTACGACCAGCTCGGCCGCGTCCGTGCGGAGCCGGTCTCGTAGCACGTCGAAGCCGAGCTCGCTCACCGCCGCGTACGTGACATTGGTCGAATAGGCCTCGCGCCGTTCGGCGGCCGTCGACGTCTCGCCGATCCAGCCGACCGTGACGCCGAGCGCCTCGTACAGCGGACCCATCCATTCGGCGTCACGCCTGGCCAGATAGTCGTTCACCGAGACGACATGGACGCGCTTGCCCTGGAGGGCGAACCCGGCGGCCGTGAGAGCCCCGGTGAGCGTCTTCCCCTCGCCGGTGGCCATCTCGACGACATGGCCGCTCAGCATGGCGAGCATCCCCACGAGCTGCACGTCGAACGGCCGTTGCCCCAGCGTGCGCCGGGCCGCCTCCCGGACCACGGCGCAGAACTCGGCGTCGCCGACAGAGGTCACACGGAGTTCGGCGCGCCCGCGTGCCTCGCTCTCCAGCTCTCCGGCCTCGGCGACGATTCGCTGGAACCGCGCGAGATCGACGCTCCCCGGCTTCTCCAGGAAACGCCTGATCAACTGAGCTATCGAGGCCACGTCCGCTCCAACGAGTCATCTGCCGGACTGGTTCCATCTGTTTCCAGCTGTCCGGTTCCCGCTGCCGATCAGGAGAGATGCCGATCAAGAGAGGCGGGATCCAATCATCCCATCAAGGAGCTTCGACATAGCTGACATGAGCTGACAGGTTAGGGGAGCAGGATGAGGCGCATGACGACGATCGCAAAGCTCATAGCTCTGAGCATCGACTGCGCCGAGCCGAACAAGCTCGCCGAGTTCTACTCGAAGATCACCGGCTTCGAGGTTCTGTGCGCCGAGGGAGAGTACGCCGGGGTCGGTGACGGCACCAGCAGCATCTACTTCCAGCGGGTACCCGAGCGCAGGGCTCCCAGCTGGCCCGGGCCCGACAAGCAGTTCCATCTGGACTTCCGCGTGCCCGACGTGGCGCAAGCCGTACAGGAATATCTGGAGCTCGGCGCGAGCAAGCCCGAGTTCCAGCCCGGGGACGGCTGGGTCGTCCTCGCCGACCCCGAGGGCAACCTGTTCTGCGTCTGCCCGGAAAGGTCCTGATCCGGTACGGCTCCCGCGCTCCGGTCTCTGATGCTCGGTCTCGTGCTCGGCTGTCCGGTTCTCGGCTCTTTGCTGCGGGAACGGGCCCCGGGAGCGCGATCGAGCATTTGGGGGGATTGCCATGGATTGACGGACCGGATGACTGGGGTGGTGTGGTTTGTCCCTAAGCTGACCTTGTGATGACCCGAGGGGAACTCTTTGCCGGTCGGCGCCCATGATTTGGCTGGGTGTGTCGATCGCCCTGGTCGGAGCGCTGGGATACGCGCTGGGGGCCGCTTTACAGCAGTTCGAGGCCGTCAGCGAGGGGGCCACGCTCAAGCTGGTCAAACGGCCGCGCTGGTGGATCGGCGGAGTCATCGGGTTCACCGGAGCCTGCCTGCACGCGGTCGCGCTGAGCGTCGCTCCGCTCGTCGTGGTGCAGCCGGTGAGCGTGGCCACGCTGGTCTTCGCCGTACCCCTCGCGGCCATGCTGCACGGCAGGCGGCCGCATCGCGCTGAGATCATCGGGTCGATCGCGGTGGCGGCCGGGCTGCTGGGACTGATGTTGCTGGTGCCGGCCCACAACGTGACGCCGTCGCTGTCCACTCGGGCGGCTCTCGGGCTGATCAGCTGTGTGGGCCTGGTCGTCGCGGTGTGCTTCTTGATCGCCCGCTGGCAGAAGGGGCCGCTGAAAGCCCTCTTCATGGCCATCGGTGCGGGTTCCGTGACGGCCACGGTGTCCACATTCGTGAGGGTCGTCGGGGGCGGACTCGGCGGCGATTTCGTCCGGCTGCTCCACTGGTTCACCGTGGCCATTCCCGTGCTGCTGGTCTGTGCCGTGGTGCTGCTGCAGAAGTCGTACGCGGTCGGCTATTTCGGCATCGCCTACGCGGGAGTGCAGGTCGTCGACCCGATCACCTCGGTGCTGGCGGGAGCCGTACTGCTCGGGGAGCCGCTTCCGTCGGGGGCGGGCAACGTGATTCCCGCCCTGCTGGCGGCCGCCGTACTGATCGCCGGGACCATAACGCTGGGCCGCCTGACCCCCGATCATTCGCATCCGGCACCGGCTCCCGTCACGGTCAGCTGACCGGCGGCTCCCAGTCGAAGACGGCGTCCATCTGGCGGACGGCGGCGGCCGGGCCGAGCTTCCCGGCGAGCGAGATCAGGCCGTTCCTGGCGGCGACGGCCGGCGGGTTCGTCCACTGGGTGAGCTGTCCGATGGTCGCGGAACGGCGAACGATCCGCGTCGTCCTGGGCAACCTGGCCGCGGAGTATGCGGCGAGGCCGTCCGTAAGGGCCTTCCGTCCGACAGCGCCTTCTTCCGCGTAATGAGGCTGGGCGGTGCGCCACGTGTGGTGGGCCAGCACCACGGCGTCTTCGATCGCCTGGCAGGCTCCCTGGCCGAGGTTCGGCGTCATCGGATGGGCCGCGTCGCCGAGCAGTGCGATCCGGCCCCGGTGGAACGCGGGCAACGGCGTGCGGAGGCTGTGGATGTCGTGCCGGAGCACGGTTCCCGCGCCGGTGAGCAGCCGGGGGATCGGATCGTGCCAGTGCCCGAACAGCCGGACCAGCTCGGCCCGCTCGTCATCCGCGGTCTGTCCGGGGGGCACGGTCGCGGTCGCGTAGCAGTACACGAGGTCGTCGGCCAGTGGCATCACGCCGAAGATCAGGCCACGTCCCCATGACTCCGAAGCACCCACTCCGCATGACTCCGAAGCACCCACTCCGCATGACTCCGACGTGCTCACTCCGGTTCCCCATGACTCCGACGCGCTCACTCCGCATGACTCCGACGTGCTCACTCCGGTTCCCCATGATTCTGAAGCGCCCACGCCGTTTCCCGGCACGACGAGCCGCCAGCTTGTCACGCCCGCGTAGGCGGGCTGGGGGTGGCCGGGGAAGAGGGCGGTCCTGACCCGTGACCGGATGCCGTCCGCGGCGACGACGAGGTCGGCCTCCGTCGTTCCCGTGTTCGTGGTCACCCGGCCGGTGTCCGGGTCGGCCGACTCGACGGTCGTGCCGAGGCGGAGCGCGCCGGGCGAGAGCCGGGCCGAGAGGAGGTCGACGAGCGTGGTACGCAGGAGCAGGACGACCGGGTCGCCGTAGCGTGCCGTGGCCAGCTCCGCGCTTGTCCGGGAGAGCCAGCGGCCGTCGGCCCGGCGGATGCCCGCCTCGCCCTGTATCGCGGAGAGTTTCCGCACCTGGTCGCCGACGCCGATGGTGTCGAGCGCCTTGAGCGCGTTGGGGGCGATGGCCAATCCTGAGCCGACCGGTTCGAGGGACGGGGCCTGCTCGAAAACGGTCACCGTCCAGCCCTTCTGTTCGAGGGCGACGGCCGCTGTCAGCCCGCCGATTCCCGCCCCGACCACCACCGCGTGCGCCATGACGCCCCTCCGCTCACTACATCTGTAGTCCGGACGCTACTACACCTGTAGTGGGTTGTCACTACAGGTGTAGTATCGAGCGGTGATCACTCATCGCGCGGAAGTCATCGCGGACACGGCCATCACGATCCTGGCCGAGCGCGGGATGCGGGGCCTGACCCACAGGGCGATCGACGAGGCGGCCGGCTTGCCGCCGGGGTCGACGTCCAATCATGCCCGCACCCGCGCCGCGCTCCTCGAACTCGCGCTGGCCCGGCTCACCGAGCGTGAGGAGGCCACCTTCGCTGATCTCCTCAAAGCTGATCTCCTCAAAGCTGATCTCCTCAAAGCAGATCTCCTGAAACCGGTACCGGGAGGTGCCGCGGGGGAGGGCGTTCCCGACGGGGCCACGGTCGTGTACGGCCTGGCAGACCTGATGGCGCGGGCGATGCACCTGGCCATCACCGTCGATCGGCGCACCACGATCGCCCGATACGAGCTGGCCTTGGAAGCGACCCGCAGGCCCGAGCTTCGCAAGATCTATGACGAGCTGGGCCGCCGCTTCCGTGAGCCCGCCGTCGCGATGCTGGCCGTCGCCGGTTCTTCGGATCCCGTACGGCACGGCCACCAGATGGTCGCCTTCGGTGAGGGCATCATGTTCGACGCCGTGGTCGGGGCAGGCGGCGCCCCGTCCCTGGAGGACCTGAAAGCCGTCTTCCGCGAGCTGCTAAACGGCATTCTCTCCGGCTGAGGCTCCGGCCGTACGGCATGGCCAGGGTGCGGGGCGCCCATGGACGGGGCGTCGGGCGGGGGCGCGATCCGGGATGTCCGTTCAGCGGCTCAATCGGGGAGGTCCGCTCGTGGGCAGCGGCGCGCACTGCTCGGCCAGGTGGTGCGCCTCCTCCGCCGGGTGGCGCGTCGTCGGCGAGGCCGGGCTGCGGTAGTTCGGGGAATCGTCGGAGGAGTGCTCCAGGTCGGTCGACAAGCATACCGGCCGGTCGGTACGCTAATCGCACAGCGAACCAGCCGGACAGCGAACAGGGAGCGCGATGACGTCAGATCCGCCCGGCCTGGACCTCGCTCGGCTCGCCGCGCATCTGGAGCGGCAGAGACTCACGAGCGGGCCACTGACCGGCGAGGTCATCCACGGCGGCAAGTCGAACCTGACCTACGTCGTGCGGGATCACGAGAAGGCGTTCGTCGTCCGCAGGCCGCCGCTCGGACACGTCCTGGCCACGGCGCACGACATGACCAGGGAATACCGCGTCATGAGCGCCCTGTGGGAAACGGACGTGCCGGTGCCCCGGACGTTCCACCTCTGCCAGGGCACCGGCGTGATCGGCGCCCCCTTCTACGTCATGGAGTACGTCGAGGGCGGCCGGCCGCCGATCACCCCGCGCCTCGCGCGTGACCTCACCGACGTGCTGGCCGTGCTGCACTCCATCTCGCCGGAGGCCGTCGGCCTGGGTGACTTCGGTCGGCCGGACGGCTTCCTCGAACGGCAGGTCAGCCGGTGGAAGCGGCAACTCGACGCCTCCCGGAGCCGTGAGGTGCCCGGCATCGACGACCTGTTCGCACGGCTCGCGGGAGCCGTACCGGACTCCGGGAAACCGGCGATCGTGCACGGGGACTTCAAACTCGGTAACACCCTCATCAGGGACGGAGCGGTGCGGGCGGTGATCGACTGGGAGATGTCGACGCTCGGCGACCCGCTGACCGACCTCGCGCTGTTCCTGCTGTACAGCGACTTCAGCGCCTTGGACAACAGCGCTCCCGGCGAGATGCCGGACACCGGAGAGCCGGTCGCACACTACGCCGAAGCGTCCGGCAGGGACGTGTCGCGGCTCGGCTGGTACGTCGGTCTGGCCTGTTTCAAGCTCGCGGTGATCGCCGAGGGCATCCATTTCCGCTACACCCAGGGGCTCACCGTCGGGGGAGGCTTCGCCGAGATCGGCGATCAGGTCGCTCCGCTGGTCGCCCGGGGCCTCTTGGAGGTCTAGATGGATTTCAGGTTCGACGACGCCACATGTGAGCTTGAGGCGAGGCTGCGGGCGTTCATGGACGAGTGCGTCTACCCGGCCGAGCCCGCCTTCGAGGAGCAGGCCCGCGCGAGCGGCTGGAGCGCGCCGCCGCTGCTGGACGATCTCAAGGCCGAGGCCCGAAAGCGTGGCCTGTGGAACCTCTTCCTGCCGGGGGAGCGCGGCGCCGGGCTCACCAACCTGCAGTACGCGCCGCTCGCCGAGATCATGGGCAGGTCTCCGGCCATCGCGCCCCTCGTGACCAACTGCGCCGCGCCGGACACGGGCAACATGGAGGTGCTCGCGCAGTTCGGCAGCGAACGGCAGCGCAAGGAGTACCTGGAGCCGCTGCTGGAGGGCGAGATCAGGTCGGCCTTCGCGATGACCGAGCCCGACGTCGCCTCCTCCGACGCCACCAACATCTCGACTTCCATCACCAAGGACGGCGGGGAGTACGTCATCAATGGTCGCAAATGGTTCATCACCGGAGCGATGAACCCCAACTGCAAGATCTTCATCGTCATGGGGAAGACCAATCCGGACGCTCCTTCGCACCGCCGGCAGAGCATGGTGCTGGTCCCGCGCGGCACGCCCGGCGTGACGGTCAGGCGCGGGATGAGGGTCTTCGGCTACGAGGACAATGACCACGGCGGCCACGCGGAGGTGGTCTTCGAAGACGTGCGCGTGCCCGTCGAGAACCTGATCGGCGAGGAGGGCGGCGGCTTCGCGATCGCCCAGGCCCGTCTCGGTCCCGGCCGGATCCATCACTGCATGCGCCTGATCGGCATGGCCGAGCGGGCCGTCGAGATGATGTGCAGGCGCGCGCTGTCCCGCAGCGCGTTCGGCAAGCCGATCGCGCAGCAGGGAGTGGTTCAGGACTGGATCGCCGAATCCCGCGTGAAGATCGAGCAGCTGCGCCTGCTGGTCCTGAAGACGGCCTGGCTGATGGACACGGTCGGCAACCGCGGCGCGCACACGGAGATCCAGTCCATCAAGATCGCGACGCCGATCACCGTGGAGTGGATCCTCGACAAGGCCATTCAGACGCACGGCGCCGGAGGGGTCAGCCAGGACTTCCCGCTCGCCGGCCTGTGGGCGGGCGCGCGGACGCTGCGGTTCGCCGACGGACCGGACGAGGTGCACAAGCGTTCCCTGGCCTACCGCGAGCTCAAGAAGTACATGGACTGAGGTGATATTTCGTGTCATTACATGAGACGGAGGACGAGGCGGCGGTGCGGGAGCGCGCCCGCGCGTTCCTTGCCGCGAACGATCCGGCGGCCATGGAGCGGCTGGACTTCCTGCGGGCGCGGTTCGACGCGGGGCTGGCCTGGGTGCACTTCCCCAAGGGCCTCGGCGGTCTGGGCGCGCGCCGCGACCTGCAGGCCGTCGTGGACCGGGAGTTCAGGGGGACGCCCGACAACGAGCCGGGCCGGATCGGCATCGGCCTTGGCATGGCCGCCCCGACGATCCTCGCCTTCGGCACC
Source organism: Microtetraspora sp. (assembly GCA_044868295.1). Classification (GTDB taxonomy): domain Bacteria; phylum Actinomycetota; class Actinomycetes; order Streptosporangiales; family Streptosporangiaceae; genus JBIOWF01. Next base: position 9,465 of record JBIOWF010000264.1, read on the forward strand.
GACGGGCAGCGCAGACGGTTCCTGCGGCCCTTGTGGACGGGAGAGGAGGTCTGGTGCCAGCTGTTCAGCGAGCCCGGCGCCGGATCCGACCTCGCCACGCTCGGCACCCGGGCCGTCCGGGACGGGGACGAGTGGATCGTCGACGGCCAGAAGGTGTGGACATCGGGAGCGCATCACTCCCGCTGGGGCATCCTCGTCGCCCGCACCAACCCGGACGTGCCCAAACACCGCGGTCTCAGCTACTTCGTCTGCGACATGGAGGCCGCAGGTGTCGAGGTGCGGCCACTGCGCCAGATCACCGGTGAGGCCGAGTTCAACGAGGTGTTCCTGACCGGCGTCCGCCTGCCCGACACGTTGCGGCTCGGCGAGGTCGGCGACGGCTGGCGGGTGGCGCAGACGACGCTGATGAACGAGCGCGTGGCCATCGGCGGCACCCCGACCCGCCGCACGATGATCGGCGTCGTTTCAGAGACCTGGCGATCCCGCCCCGAGCTGCGCACCCACGACACGCACCAGCGGCTGCTCAGGCTCTGGGTGGACGCGGAGGTCCTGCGCCTCACGGCGGTACGGCTCCGCGAACAGCTCGCCGCCGGACATCCCGGGCCGGAAGGCTCCGGCATGAAACTCGCCTTCGCCAAGCTGCACCAACGGCTGTCCGGCCTGGAGGTCGAGCTGCTCCGCGAGGACGGCCTGGCCTACGACGACTGGACGTTCCGCCGCCCCGACACCGTCGATTTCATCGGCAGGGAGGCGGGCTACCGCTATCTGCGGGCCAAGGGGAACTCCATCGAGGGCGGCACCTCGGAGATCCTGCGCAACATCATCGCCGAACGCGTCCTCGGCCTGCCCTCCGAGCCCCGCGTCGACAAGGACGTTCCCTGGAAGGACCTGCCCCGATGACATTGCTGTACACGGAGGTCGAGGAGGAACTGCGGGCCGCCGTCCGCGATGTGCTCACGGACAGGTGCTCACCGTCGTCGGTCCTCGCGCGGGTCGAGTCGGCCTCGCCGTACGACCTGGATCTGTGGAAGACGCTGGCTCGTGACATCGGCCTGGCGGGGCTGCTGATCCCCGAGGAGCTGGGCGGCGCGGGCGCGTCGGCCCGCGAGGTCGCGGTCGTGCTGGAGGAGCTGGGCCGGGCGGTCGCGCCCGTCCCGTTCCTCACCAGCGCCGTCCTCGCCACCCGCGCCCTGCTCACCGCCGAAAGCCCGCCGTCCGGTACGGCTGTCGCGCCCGCCGGGGCAGGCGCGGGAACGAGCGCCGGTCATCACCTGACGCGGGCCCGGGATCTGCTGGAACGGCTCGCGTCAGGGGAGATCATCGCCGCACTCGCCGTGCCGTTCGCGGCCTCGCCGTACCGGTGGCTGGAACCCACGATCACGCTGGCGGCGGACCGGACGGCCGGCGGACAGGTCACCGGCGTCGTCGGGGCCGAAGTCGCCGACGTGCTGATCGTTCCGGTACGGCTCGCGCCCGGCCGGTGGGGGGAGGACGTGGACGAGCGTGTTGAGGGGGGCGTAGCGCTGTGCGCGGTCGACGCCTCGGCGCCGGGAGTCGACATCACGCCGGTCGCGTCGCTCGACCTGACCCGGCCGATCGCGACGGTGTCCCTCTCCGCGGTAAGCGCGGAGCCGATCTCGCTGCGGGTGGCTCCGGACGGATGTGAAGTCCCTGTTCCCGGGGTGCGGGACGCGCTGTCGTTCGGGGCGGGGCTGCTGGCCTCGGAGCAGCTCGGCGTGGCCGAGTGGTGCCTGTCGAGCACGGTCGCGTACGTCAGGGAACGCAAGCAGTTCGCCCGGCCCGTGGGATCCTTTCAGGCGATCAAGCACCGGCTCGCCGACCTCTGGCTCGAAATCGTCGGCGCCCGCGCGGCTGCGCGCAACGTGGCACATCTGCTGTCTCCCGTCGGCGACGCCGACGAGGAGCTGACGGCTGTCGCGGTGGCCCAGGCGTACTGCGGGGAGGTGGCCGTGCACGCCGCTGAGGAGTGCGTGCAGTTGCATGGTGGGATCGGGATGACCTGGGAGCATCCCGCGCATCTCTACCTCAAGCGCGCCAAGGCCGATGAGATCGCCCTCGGGACGCCAGGCGATCATCGCGACGCGCTGGCGGCACTCGCGGACCTGCCCCCTCCCGCCTGACCTCCTCCTGTCTGGCACGCCCCCGGGAATCGAGCTCCGAGATCGCCTAGGGCGACTTCACTAACTCAATGAAGTCATCTTCTCTGTCGCGCAATGTCATGCCCCAAAACGACCAATTGATCGATAAGTCATGACTTCACAACTGGACAGAGGAGCTTGGGATGACTGGACAGCGCTCTTCGACGGCCTCGGACGGTGGACTCAGCCGCAGGAGGCTGCTGGCGTTAGGCGCGGTGGGTCTGGGCGGGCTCGTCGCGACCATGTCCCCGTCGGCGCCGGCGTGGGCCGCGGCCGCGAAACCCGCGCCGGACCTGGGCATCTCGCCGTCGAACAGCGCCCTCACCAACCGCCGCAACCTGGTGAAGGCGCTGAACAACTCAGCGACCTCGATCACCTTCCCGCGCGGTGACTACTTGATCGACAACAGCAAAGCCGGCAACCCCGAGCGTCCGGACGACAAGGCGGTCGTCATCGACTCCTACTCCGGCGTCTTCGAGATGCAGCCTGGGGCGCGTCTGGTCTTCACCGACCCCGGCCAGGGCGGTCTCTACTTCGCTTACCG
>JBIOWF010000265.1:0-5487 GCA_044868295.1 Microtetraspora sp.
GGCCGCCCAGGAGCTCACCGACCGGGTCGTCGGCGCGGTACGCGAACCGGTGCTCGCCGCCCTGCTGCTCGGCAAGTCGGCCGAGGCCGCCGAACGCGGCGTCGAGCTGTCGATCAGCCAGGACAGCAAGCTCGACGACCACATGGGCCTGGACGAACGCGACCTGGTGACCATCCTGGGCAACCTGATCGACAACGCGGTGGAGGCCGCCATGTCCGGAGTCCCGCCCGCACGCGTGGACGTCCACCTGCGCTCCGACGGCGGCAGATGCGTCATCCGCGTCGCCGACAGCGGGCCCGGCCTCGACCCGGCCGACGTGAACGAGGCCTTCCAGCGCGGCTGGACCACCAAGGGCAGCGGACGCGGCCTCGGCCTGGCCATCGTCGCCCAGGCCGTCCGCCGCCTGGGCGGCGCGATCGAGATCGGCCACGACCGAGGAGCCGTGTTCACCGTACGGCTCCCGCTGCGCGCCGGCTCTCGGACATGATCCCTGGACGCCCGAGCGTCAACCGGGGCAGGGCGGGGACACGGGGATGCCGGGCAGATGCGTTCGCCATTCGGCTGAGGCGATCGGGCGCTGGGCAAGGGCGCAGAGGCGGTGGGCGGCCGCGCCAGGATCGGTCGTCCACAGGCGGACGGTGGAGTCCTCACTGCCTGTGGCGAGCAGGGAACCGCCCGGGGCGAACGCGACGGCGTCGACGGTGCCCAGGTGGCCGGTGAGGACGGCGACGACAACGGGTGATCGCGCCAGGCTCCATAGTCGGACTGTGTGGTCGGCTCCCGCGGTGGCGAGCGTCCGCCCGTCGGGGCTGAAAGCGGCGGCGTCGACAGCGTCGGCGTGAGCGCTCAGGAGGTGAGCCACGCGTGGAGTGCGGGGGTAAGTCGTGTCCCACAGGCGGACGGTGTGATCGGCGCCCGCGGTGGCCAGGGTGCGGCCGTCGGGAGCGAACGCCACCGCGTTGATGCTGTTGGTGTGCGAACGTAAGACCGCCAGCGCGCGTGCGCGGGTGGGGTCGGTGGTGTCCCACAGGCGAGCGGTGTGATCGGCTCCCCCGGTGGCCAGGGTGCGGCCGTCGGGAGCGAACGCCACCGCGTCGACATCTCCGTTGTGGCCACCGAGAACGGGCTGACTCAGATCCCATAACCGGATTGCGTCGTCGGCGCCCGCGCTGGCCAGGGTCCTGCCGTCAGGGGCGAAGTCCACGGTGTAGACCGTGTCGGAGTGTCCGTTCAGCACGGTCGGGGCGCTCGCTTGCCGGGGATCGGTGACGTCCCATACCCGGATCGTGTGATCGTAACCGCTGGTGGCGAGCAGGTGACCGTCGGGGCTGAAGGTCGACCCGATGATCCCGCTCGTGTGGCCCTGCAACTCGGCGACCTGACGTAGGTGCCGAGGATCGGTGGCGTCCCACAGGTGTGCGATGTTGTCGAACCCCCCGGTCATCAGCAGGCGCCCGTCCGGGCTGAAGGTCACGCACAGCACTCGATCGCCGTTGCCGATCAGATCCGGCAGCCGGCGGGGGCGGCTCGGATCGGCCACATTCCAGACGCGGACGGTGGGCTCGAAGCCCGTGACGACGAGTGTCTTGCCGTCAGGACTGAACGCGAGGCCACTGAGACCCTCACGTGCTCCCGTGAGGACGGCGAGTGGTGCGGGGCGCTTGGGATCGCCGACGTTCCACAGACGGGCGGTCTTGTCATAGCTGGCCGTGGCGAGCGTGCGGCCGTCAGGACTGAACGCCAGCGCCCGAATGCCGTCGGTATGACCGGTGAGAGTGGCGAGCACCACGGGACGCCTCGGATCGGCGACCGTCCACAGCCGCACGGTCCGGTCGTCGCCCGTTGTGGCCAGGAGACGGCCGTCGCGGCTGAACGCGGCGGCCGTGACGCCCTGACGGTGGCCGGTGAGCGTCGAGAGCGCCACGGGCCGGTGCGGATTGGTGACGTCCCATAGGCGGACGGTGTGGTCGAGACTCGCGCTGGCCATCACCCGGCCGTCAGGACTGAACGTCACCTGATAGACGGCGTCGGTGTGGTCGGCCACTCTGGTGGCGTACGGGGTGCCGAAGCCGCTGAGAAGGCTGCCGCGCGACTGCGCGTTCGGTGCCAGCCGGAACGCGGCGATCGCGAGCTGGGCGGCGAGCTCCGGATCCGCGACGCGCAGCGCCGTCGCCTCGTTCGCCACCTTCTCCGACAGCGCCTCGTCGCGTTGGCGGCTGACGGTGCCCGAGGCCCGAAACGCGGCGAACGTCGTCGTGGCCGTCAGGAGAGTGAGAAAACTCAACAGGGCGATCGATTGGTACAGGCGGCGGGTACGCCGGCGCTCGCGTCTTTCCCCGGCGGCGATGAAGTCTCGCACGGCGGAACTGATCAGATCGAGGGTCGAGGAGTCGAGCCACGCCCGGGCGGCTGCCAGCCGCATTCCGCGGTAGAGCGCGGCCGAGTCGTGTCCTTCTCGCTCCCACAGGTTCGCGTCTTCCTGCAGGCGCTGTCCGACCAGGAGTCGGGCGCGGTCGGCGTCGACCCAGCGGAACAGCCTCGGCCAGCAGCGCAGCAATGCCTCGTGCGTGATTTCGACGGTGTCGACATCGACGGTCAGCAGCCGCGCCGCTATGAAAGCCGAGATGACCTCCTCGAACTCGCCGAGGTCCGCTCGGCGTACCCGATGACGGGTATAGACGTCTCCGTCGGAGATCCATACCAGCCTCAGGAAGAGCCGCCGCACGAGTTCGCGTTGCTCGTCGTTCAACGCCTCGTAGGCCGCTTCGGCGGACTGGGCGATCGCGCCGTGGATGCCGCCGCTCGCCTTGTAATCGGCGACGGTGAGCCGCCTGCGGCTGCCGCGCTGCCAGACGGTGAGCAGGGTGTGCGACAGAAGTGGCAGCGCACCGGGGTCGTGCGCGGCCGAGGTCCCCGGGTCGGCCGGCGCGAGATCGCGCAGGACCAGCTCGACCAGGCCGTCCTCGACGTCCACGCGTGCCCGCAGGGCCGGCTCGGCGATCGCCGCGCGAACCTCGGTCGCGTTCATGGGACCGACAAGGACCTGACAGTCCTGCAGGATGCGCGCCAGTGGCGGATGGCCGAGGGCCGTCCCATAGAAGTCGGCCCGCAATGCCCACACCACAACGCTTCCCGGGGGCAGCACCGCGGTCGTGCCTGCCAGGGCGGCGATGAACGCGCGTCTCTCGCTGTGGTCCTGGCATTCCGTGAACACCTCTTCGAACTGGTCCACCACAAGGAGCACAGCGCCGCTTCCGGCCGGGACTTTCGCCTGTAACTCCTCGTTCGGCCGCTTGCCGGGTGCCATCAAGACCACCGGCAAGACAACCGGAAAGTCGCGCGCCTCCGACTCCCGGTCGCCCGAATTACCTGAATCACCTGAATCACCTGAATTAAGGGCGGCGATCAGACCGGCGCGCAGGAGAGAGGATTTCCCGGAGCCCGACGGACCGACCACGGCCACGGACCCGCCTCCCGTGTCGGCCAGCGACGCGACACGCTCGATGAGCAGTCGGGTCAGGTGATCTCGGCCGTGAAACCAGGTGGCGTCTTCTGGCTGGAAGCTCACCAGCCCCCTATAGGGCACGGCGGCGGACGACGACCGGGGTCCCGGGGCCCGCCGTATCCGCGCCAATACGTCGGTCCACCATGCGATCGCCTCGGGATCGGTGACCGCGCAGGCGGCGAGAACCTCTCTCAAGACTTTCTGTGAGGGCAGATGCGCGCCGGCGAAATAACCCCCGGCGGTGCTGTCCGGAATTCCGACCATCCGGGCCACATCTCGAACGGTCAGCCCAGCCCGTTCCCTGACCAGCGATAGTTCCCGAGCGAAATCAGTGCGATTATGCGCATCCCCCGGCGGCCGACGCACACGTCGATCATGTCTGGTGCGCGACCATGGGGGTGTCCACGCCGATGCGGCCCGTCTTGTGCGAGCCCCCGGGCGCGGCCCGGCAGGACCTCCCGCGCTGCAGGCGGCGGTCGCCGGCGAGGTTCACGTTGTTGGGGATGCGCTCGCCGCAGGCCCTGCTCGGCGTCGGCTGACCCAGGTTCCGCAGGTTTTGGTGAGTGACCGGGCACCGCGGGAGGCGGGCGACGCGTCCGGCGCGGCCTGCGAGATGATCCTGATCATGCGGAACTTCTATGACGTGGTCTTTCAGCGCCGAGATGTGCGCGGGCAATTCACCGGTGGAACGGTTCCACCACAGGTGCTTGAGAACGTGCTCGCCGCGGCCCATGCCGCGCCCAGCGTCGGACTGTCCCAGCCGTGGGACTTCATCCTGGTACGCGATCCTGACATCAGGCACAGGTTCGCCGATCACGTCGCCGAGGAACGGGCGGTGTTCGCCGCGTCGCTGGAGCCCGATCGCGCGGCGGTGTTCGCCGGCATCAAAGTCGACGGCGTGCGCGAGTCGACGCTGTCCGTCGTCGTCACCTACGACCCGGCGCGAGGGGCGCCGAACGTTCTCGGCCGGCACACCATCGGCGACACCGGGCTCTACTCGGTCTGCCTGGCCATCCAGAACCTGTGGCTGGCCGCGACCGCGGAAGGCCTGGGTGTCGGCTGGGTGTCGTTCTACCGCGAGGAGTTCCTGACCGAGCTGCTGAACATCCCGGCGGGCATCCGTCCGGTCGCCTGGCTTTGCCTGGGCCCGGTGACGTGCCAGGAGACCGTACCGGACTTGGAGAGGCATGGCTGGCGGCGGCGATTGCCTCTGGAGACCGTCGTCCACCACGACGGATGGGCAGGACCAGTACACAAGGGAGGATGACGGTCCGGTGCCGGCTCAACGGCTCGGCTCTTCGCCCGGCAGAACTACGTATATTCACCGCCAATACGTATTTTTACAGATGCCTCCAAGTGCGAACTGCCGCGAGAGTCGCCATGCGCCGCGCGACATCAGCGGCTGGATGCGTCAGGAGAGAACGGCCGACTCGCCGCTCCCTGGACGCCCGGCCGTACCAGGGACGCGCGGCAGGTGCTCCCCCATGCCCGGCGACAGCCGGCCGTCGAGGGAGACCCGTAGCGTTTCCTGACCCAGGAGGAACATCCGGCATGACCTTGACTGCCTCGAAGCGGCTTCGTGCGCTGCTCGTCGCGGAGGCGCTGGCGCTCGTCACCGCGTTCACGCTCGTCGGAGAGCCGGCGTTCGGCTCGTCCGCTGCCGGTCATCCCACGCCGTCGCGGCAGACGCCCTCCCCTTCGGCGTCGCCCGGCACGTCGCCCACCCGCGTCGGCCACTCGGCGTCGCAGCACCGCGCCGGCCATGTACGACGCCGTAAAGCCGGCCGGCTACTCCATCCACGGCGACTGGTTCAACGGCTGGAAGGACGACATCAAGAACACCTGGATCAACGGCTGCGTCCGCAGGCCGGTTTCGTGCGGCTCGCACATGCTCGGCGACGGCCGGGTCATCTACTAGGCGATTTGTCCCAGCGACGGCTCTGGAGGGCGCCCGCCACGGCGGCGGTGTGACGCCCCGAGCC
>JBIOWF010000266.1:0-2226 GCA_044868295.1 Microtetraspora sp.
GGGCGCGGACCCCTGGCTTCAGCCATGGGGGTAAGCCCGGTGTGGGAGTGCGCGCTGGCGCGCGAGCATGCAGTGACCTTTCCGTTTGCCACCCCGACAAGCAATCCCGAATTCTTGAGCGATAGATCCCACCTTGTGGACGAACTCCTACTTCGTGGCCACGGTCGGTGGAGCGCCGTTGGACGTGGTCAAGCGGTACGTCGAGAACCAGAAGAAAAGCCACGGCGGCCACGGCGGCGTCGGGGGCCTCGGGGGCGTCGGGGGCGTCGCCGCCCCTGCATGACGAGGAGGAGCTGCTCGGGATCGTCCCTGAGGACCTGAAGGTTCCCTTCGATCCTCGGGAGGTCATCGCCAGGATCGTGGACGGCAGCGAATTCGACGAGTTCAAGCCCCTCTACGGACCCAGCCTGGTCACCGGGTGGGCGTCCCTCCACGGGCACCCGATCGGCGTCCTCGCCAACGCGCGCGGGGTGCTGTACGGCCAGGAGGCGCAGAAGGCGACCCAGTTCATCCAGCTCGCCAACCAGTCGCGTACGCCCCTGGTCTTCCTGCAGAACACGACCGGATACATGGTCGGCAAGGACTACGAGCAGAGCGGAATCATCAAGCACGGCGCGATGATGATCAACGCGGTGTCCAACTCGACGGTCCCGCACCTCACGATCGTGATGGGCGCGTCCTACGGCGCGGGGAACTACGGCATGTGCGGGCGCGCGTACGACCCCCGGTTCCTGTTCTCGTGGCCGAGCGCCAAGTCGGCCGTCATGGGGCCCGCGCAGCTCGCCGGTGTGCTCTCCATCGTCGGCCGGGCCGCCGCCGAGTCCCGCGGCCAGGACTACGACGAGGAGGCCGACGCGGCCATGCGGCAGATGGTCGAGGCTCAGATCGAGGCCGAGTCGCTGCCCTTCTTCCTGTCCGGCAGGCTCTACGACGACGGCGTGATCGACCCGCGCGACACCCGCACCGTTCTCGGCCTGTGCCTGTCCGCGATCGCCAACGCGCCGGTCGCGGCTCCCGCCGGGTTCGGAGTCTTCCGCCCATGATCACACGAGTGCTGGTGGCCAACCGGGGCGAGATCGCCCGCCGGATCTTCCGGACCTGTCGTGACCTGGGCGTGGAGACCGTGGCGGTCTTCTCCGACGCTGACGCGGGCGCGCCGCACACCACCGAGGCCGACCATTCCGTACGGCTCGGCGAGCCCATGTCCTACCTCGATGCGGCGCTGGTCGTCGAGGCCGCCCGCCGGTCCGGGGCCGACGCCGTGCACCCCGGATACGGCTTCCTGTCGGAGAACGCCGCGTTCGCGAGAGCCGTACTGGACGCCGGGCTGACCTGGATCGGCCCCGCACCGGAGGCCATCGCGGCGATGGGCGCCAAGGTCGAGGCGAAGGCGCTGATGGCGGCAGCCGGGGTTCCGGTACTACCGGGCTTCACCGTGGACGCGGCCGACTCGGCGGAAACGGTCGCCGCCAAGGTCACCGGGCTCGTGGCAGAGTTGGCCGCGCAATCAGCCGAGGCCGCCGGGCACATGGGAAGACTGGGCGGGCAACCGGCTCAGGCGTCTCCGGCGCTGCTCGTGAAGGCCTCGGCCGGTGGCGGCGGGCGGGGCATGCGGATCGTCCGCGAGTCGGCCGAGCTGCCGGTCGCGATCGAGTCCGCGCAGCGGGAGGCGCTGTCCGCGTTCGGCGACGGGACCGTGTTCGTCGAGCCGCTGCTGGAGCACGCCCGGCACATCGAAGTGCAGATCCTCGCCGACTCCCATGGGACCGTCTGGGCGCTGGGCGAGCGTGAGTGCTCGATCCAGCGCCGCCACCAGAAGGTGATCGAGGAGGCGCCCTCCCCCGCGGTCTCGCCCGAGCTGCGCCGCGCGCTGAGCGACGCGGCCGTCAACGCCGCCAAGGCGATCGGCTACGTGGGTGCGGGCACGGTCGAGTTCCTCCTCACGACCCGGCCGCCGGGCCCCGGATTCGAAGATTCCCGGCCGCCCGCCGCAGTGCCCGCCGCAGTGCCCGCGGACGGGACCCGGCATGACGTGAACCATGACGTGAACCTGCCGATGGGCCATGACGCCGAGCAGCCGCCGCGCTTCTTCTTCCTGGAGTTGACATCCTCCCCACGGATAAATCCGGGGGATTCCAACCCTCACGGGTCGGGTTTCCTGCTTCACAGCCAGTTGCCCGCCGGGCTTTCGCCTTTGAGGTCTTACACCGGCTCCACAGGCGTTTT
>JBIOWF010000267.1:0-17222 GCA_044868295.1 Microtetraspora sp.
GGTTATGCCGAGCTGATCGAGGAGGAACTAAAGGGTGGCGCCTCACCATTACCTCAGATAGTTCCCGGGGCCATCGGCGACCATTTCAGACGGTCCAGCGGGGAGGGCAACGCTGGGTTCGCCCGGCTCGTCCGGGGTAATGCGGAACTGGGCATCCAGTTGGAAATCGGTGTTAAGGGGCGGGACAACGCCGCTGATGTGGTGGCGTTGATGAAGTTGATCGCGCCCAAGCTGATCACGGACGCCAGCGCTCCGACGCCCCGCCCATCAGCCACACGCTCTTCTACCAAGGAAGATTGATCAAGGCCATGAGCGAGTTGGTGCCGAACTCGCTGCATAAGGCGCTGAGTGATGCCCTGCGGACCGCCGAACCGCTGATCGACGAGATCGAGCAGGCCGTAGAGGGGCCTTACCAGCAGTTTCATTCGAACCAAGTGTGGTCGGGACCGGCCGCGCAATGCTTCGACGCGCAGCTGGCCCACCATCGGAGCCGGATCCGAGCCGCTGGCGACAAGATCCTCGCCGACCTTCGCCAGACACTGGCTGGCACTCCACCCAAAGTGACCCCCGAAGAGGCCAAGGCGACTGCCGCCAAGTACGGCATAGTTTGAGGCCGTCGCTCAAGTCCTCATAGACGTCGCCGCCGCGGCTCAGGGAGGCGACGGCAGCGATCTGCGCTGACGAGTCCCTGTCTCGTCGCCGTCATCGTCGAAACGGCCAAGCTCGCCTCATGCGAGCCTGGCCGTGTAGGCGAGCCCGTCACCTCGAAGGCCACCGCCCCAGGCCGCCTGAGGCCTATGACGAGGTACGCCACGCTGACGTCATCGGCCTCGGTGGCGCTTGATGCGCTTTTGCTTGGCTATCTCGTGCCGGTACTCGTCCAGTTCGGCCTTGCGTGCCTTTCTGCCGGCAGTCGCCTCCTTCTTTCGTTCCTCGATGACCAAGCGCATGGCCTCCTGCGACGCCGTACTCCTCGATGGTGTCTGGGCCGCCGCACGGGCCGCCAGCTTCGCGGCGCGTTTGGGGTTCGGCCGCCGGGGCTGGCGGTCCGAAACGGGAACGGCCGGTGCGGCATGCGCCTGGTCGAGCAGCGCGACGCCGTGCCGTTGAAGGAAGTCGTAGAGCTCTGGATCAGTGGGTTCGGAGCCGAACACGACTCGTGTGACCTGAAGCCGGCCGTCTTCGACGACCTCGATCAGACCAACCCAGAACGGGCCATCAAGATAGATCGACACAGTAACCATGGGTGCCCTTCCGCGCGCATGCCGTACGACGGCCTGACGAGGCCGTTTCCGGCACACCGGACACCCTGGAAGGACGGATACGAAGAGCTCTTGCCCGGGCTACCGACCGGACCGCGATTTCGTGTGCCTGATCAGGCTACACGTTGAAAGGGTTATGCCCTCAGTCCGAGTCGAGGCCCCGGTCGGGGCCGAAGACCTCGTAGTGGATGCGGTCGGCCGGAACGCCTCGCTCGCGAAGCTGAGACTGGACAGAGCGCATGTACGGCACCGGGCCGCACAGGTAGGCGCGCACATCCTCGGGAATCTCGATTCCCGCCAGGTCGACCAGGCCGATACGCTCGGCCGCCCTCGGCGTCTCCGGGTTCTCGTACCACACGTGCACGGCAGCGTGCGGAATCTTGTCCGCGAACCGCTCAAGGTCGCTGCGGTAGGGGTGGGTGCGCTCGGAATGGTCACCATGCACCACGATGACCTCTCGCGCGCTGCCGATGGCGGCCAGGTGCGCCAGCATGCTGATCACCGGAGTGCACCCGACGCCCGCCGAGGCGAGCAGAACCGGGCAGTCGCCCTCATCCAGCACCACGTCACCGAACGGGGCGCTTACCGCCAGGACATCGCCCTCACCGACGTTGGCGTGCAACCAGTTCGACACCTCGCCCTCGACAGGGGTCGGTTCGCTCAAGTCGGGAGAGATCACATCGACCTCCCCCTCGGAAGACGGCTGGAATCCCGTAGACCTGCTGCCGTTGGCGCCGCTCAGGACCCGCTTCACGGAGATCGAGTATTCCTCCCCACCCGGAGCACATGACAGGCTGTACTGCCGAATCTGGCGTGCCCCATCCGGCAGCCGTACCCCAACCGAGACGTACTGTCCGGGCTGGAAGGGCGGGATCGGGCCACCGTCGGCGGGACGCAGCATGAATGTCACCACATCGGCCGTCTCCTTGACGCGTCCGACCACCCGCCAGGGCTGCCACACATCCCCGTCCGCCACACCCGCGCCCGCGTACAGGCGTGCCTCTTCGGCGATCAGCGCGCCGCCCATCAGCCAGAACACCTCGTCCCACGCGGCCGCGACCTCCGCCGTGACGGCGTCGCCGAGCACCTCGGCGATGGCCGCGAACAGGTGCCGGTGCACGATCATGTACTGCTCCGCGGTGACGCCGAGCGAGGCGTGCTTGTGCGCGATGCGGGCCAGCAGGTCGTCGGGGCGGCGTGTGGGTTCCTCAAGAAGCCGTACGGCGAAGGCAGCGACGGCACCGGCCAGGGCCTGGCTTTGCGTGCCGCTCGCCTGGTTGCCCCGGTTGAACAGATCGCGGAGCAACTCGGGATGGGCGGCGAACATCCGGCGATAGAAGACCTGGGTGATCTTCTCGATCGCACCCCCGACGGCCGGCAAGGTGGCACGGACGACAGCGGCAGAGGTCTCGGACAGCATTCACGGCTCCTTAATTGGTAAATCAGATGTGCATTTCACGCCACAGGGGCCCACGAGCGTAATCGTTGTATCCGCCCTACCTGGACCCGGGCGTAAGCAATTGGACGAGCATCGGCCGGGCGGACCCGCCGACGAGGTCCTGCACGGTCAACGGATCAAGCGAGGCGAAGAAGGCCTCCTGCGCCTCGCGCAGAGCGGCACGCAAGCGACATCCACCCCGAAGCGGGCACGGCGGGGTGTCCTCGCAGCCGACCACGTCACCGGACCCTTCAAGCTCACGCACCAGCCAGCCGACCGAAGCATTGCGCCCACTGCCGGTGATCTCCAGCCCGCCGCCCCGGCCACGTCGGGTCTCCAGCACCCCGAGCCGCTGAAGACGGCTCACCACCTTGGCGACGTGCGTGTACGGCGCGGCCACCGAATCCGCCACCTCCTTCGACGTGGGCGTCTCAGCTCCGTCCACAACCGCCAAGCGCATGGTCACCCGCAACGCCAGATCGGTGAACTTCGTCAACCGCACGCAAAGAACATATCAAACAAACATCTAGGATTCGTATTTAACCCCTGCCTGTGAACCCAGCGCTGGTCAGTGACTGTGTGTGAGGCAGTAGGTGAGGAGGCCCAGAGCGAAGGGAAGGTCGTCGACCAGATAACGACGGGCCAGCCGGTGTGGCTCGCTGACCAGGCGGAACAGCCATTCCAGGCCGCGATCCCGCATCCACACCGGCGCGCGGCGCGTCGAACCGGCCGCGAAGGAGATGGCCGCGCCGCAGCCGACGAACCAGGCGTCGGGCAGGTCGGCGCGGAGCTCCGCGATCAGCCGGTCCTGCTTGGGAAAACCCAGCCCGACGAAGACCATCCGGGGCCGCGCGCGCACGACCGCGCTCCTGACCCGCGCGAGACCGTTCACCGAGGTCTCGAACCCGTACGGCGGAGCGTCCGACCCGGCCACGACCAGCGCCGGATGGCGTCCGCGAAGCATGGTCCCCGCCTTCGCGGCCACGCCGGGCGGCCCGCCGAGAAGATAGATCGGGAAGCCGTGGCATGCCGCCGCCTGGGACAACGACCAGATGAGATCCGCACCGGTCACGCGCTCCGGAACCGGCGTGCCGAGCATCCGCGATGCCCAGACCAGCGGCATTCCGTCGGCGACCGCGACATCGGCCTTCCCGACAAGGTCACGCAATGTCGTGTCCCGCAGGGCGGCCCGGCAGATGTCGACGTTGGGAGTGACGAGATGCCCACCTCGTCCTCGCTTCAGCTCTCGGACGACGAGGTCCACCACCTCGGTCTGGGACAGCGGATCGACCCCCACCCCCGCGATCATCACGCGCGACCTCCGGTCCTCAGCGACACGACAGTCCATCGGCCGGGCATCCATCGGATCGGTCGGCTTCCCCCTCACGGATGAAGCCGAGGCCGTTCGACCAAAGGCTCCGATCAGATCCATCAGATGCCGTGGCCGTGCATGTTGAGCAGGCTCAGCACCGCGCTCGGGGACATGAGGCCGCTGGCCACCGCGAGAGCGAAGGCGGCGCGGGGCTCTCCCCGGTGGGCCGCGAACGCCTTCAGCGCCCAGCGGCCGGCGTCGCGGCGGTGGCCCAGGGCGGCGTGGTGAAAGGCCAACTGGCCGTAGATGCGGGCCGCGCCCCGCGGGTCGATCGTGAGGTCTCCGTGGCGGGACATCATCCACTCCAGCCCGGCGATCCGGTCGGCCCACCTCGTGACGTATTTCGAGGCTCCCCAGCGGACCCGGACGAGCGGCCGGTCGACATGGACGATAGGGTGCCTCTCGGCCGCCCGGAGTGCCAGGTCCCAGTCCTCGTTCTGCCCGGCGGGAGCGCTCTCGTCGACCTGCACGGAACCCCGCTCGAACACGAACGTGGACGAGTGCACCATCATCATCCGGGACCTGGTCAGGTGTTTCCGAGTGATCCTGCCCGTCCCGGCCAGGCGGGGGACGCGGCGGGAGCCGTACTCGACCTCGATCGCGCAACTGGAGAACTCGGCCTTCGGATCCTCGGCCAGCGCGGCGACCTGCGTGGCGAGCTTGCCCGGCAACCAGAGATCGTCGTCGTCGCAGAACGCGATCAGGTCGGTGTCGAGCGCCGCGATGCCGGTGTTGCGGGCGCCGGGCAGCCCGGGGCTGAGGTCGTTGGTGAGGACTCGGACCATGCCCCGCGTCGCGGCGACCACGTCGGCCACCTGCTCTGCCACCTGTATCTCATCGCCACCGTCGACGACCACGACGACATGCAGCCGCCGGGTGTAAACCTGGTCCAGCACGCTCGAAACCGCTGCTTCGAGCAGGTCCGGCCGATCACCTCGGGTGGGGATCACGACACCCACGGACGGGTTCAACTGGGAATCTCCGATCAGTATGCGAGGCGGTAGCCGTACAGCAGGAGAAGCGGCCAGGTGAGCGCGGTGACCAGCCAGCGGTCCCGGGGTGGCAGCGCGGCGCGGCGTTCGCGGAACTCGAGGCTGCCGACGGAGAACCGCATGGGATTGCCGGAGACGGTGTGCGCCACCCCGAGCCGCGCATGCCGCTCGTCGAGAAAGGCCAGCGCGTCGCCGGAATGCGGCAGGCCGAGCTCGGCGGCCAGCCCCCGCAGCGTCTCGACCGGCTCTCTCAGCAGCTCCTCGTAGCGGACGCGGACAACGCGCGCGCCCCTGCGACGGAGCATCTCAAAGGCCAGATTCTGCGCCACCCAGTGGACCGCGGTCCTGGCGGGCGTCCATCGGGTCATGGGGCGGCCGTCCTCGGGACGTCGCACCTTCCGGCGCCACGAGGAGGCGACCGCACGCGGATCGCGCACGACGTGCACGACCCGCAGGTCCATGGACGCTGACAGGCAGCAGGCCAAGGACGCGTGCTTGCTGGAGTCGATCACCACCCGCCCGTCGCCGATCTCGGCGGCGGCCGTGTAGATGCGCGTGTACGCGGAGACGTACTCGGCGAGCTGCGCCTCACGGCTGATCAGCCCCAGCGCGAACGCCGGGATGCGGCGGGTGCGGTCGACCTTGGCCCGCAGGTCGAGAAACCAGTCCGCCTGAGTCGCTCGCCAACGGCCGAAAGCCCGGTCACCCACCTTGCCCCAGAACGCGCACTGGGAGAAGGGCTGACCACAGCCGCAGGGCTCGTCGGCGTGGATGCCACGCGCCCATAGATGGACGACCTCACCGAGCGGCGTGACACCGGGAATCTCACCGAGCAGGCGCTCCAGCAACGTGGTGCCGCTTCGGCCGAGCCCCCCCACGAAGATCACCGGCTGCGAGTCGGACACGACCCCTCCACATGGTGGATACGGAACGTAGTGACCCTAGCGCGTTTAGTAATCTAGAATTCAGGGAACCCAAAAGAATCTACTTACCGAGCGTCGACGATCATGCCCGCTCCAACGGTTCCGTTGGTGGCCTCGTCGATGAGGATGAAGCCGCCGGTGAGCCGATTCCTGGCGTAGTCGTCCACGAAGAGCGGCTGCGTCACCCGCAGCGAAACCCGGCCGATCTCATTGAGGCCCAGCGAGACCGCCGACTCGTCCCGATGCAGCGTGTTGACGTCCAGCCGGTAGTGCAGATCCCTGACCAGGGCACGAGCCGTCCTCGTCGTGTGCTTGATGACCAGCTTGGAGCGTGGCTGCAGCTTCACGCCGTCGGCCATCCAGCAGACCATCGCGTCGATCTCCTGCGCGACATGCGGCTGATTGTGCGGACGGCAGATCAGGTCGCCACGCGAGATGTCGATGTCGTCCTGCAGCCGGAGGGTCACCGCCATGGGCGGGAACGCCTCCTCGATCGGGCCGTCGAACGTGTCGATCGCCGCGATCCGCGTGGTGAGACCCGACGGCAGGTGCAGGACCTCGTCACCCGGCTTCAGCACCCCGCCGGCCACCTGGCCCGCGTACCCCCGGTAGTCGTGCAGCTCGGGGCTGGTCGCGCTGTGCGGGCGGATGACGTACTGCACGGGGAACCGCACGTCGACCAGGTTGCGGTCGGATGCGATGTGCACGTGCTCCAGGTGGTGCAGCAGCGAGGATCCCTGGTACCAGGGCATGTTCTCCGACCGCGACACCACGTTGTCGCCGTGCAGCGCCGAGATCGGGATGAACGTGAGGTCACCGGCGTTCAGCTTCGACGCGAACGCGGTGAACTCCTCACGGATCTCCTCGAACCGCTCCTCGGAGTAGTCGACCAGGTCCATCTTGTTCACCGCGAGGACGAGGTGCGGCACCCGCAGCAGAGTCGTCAGGAACGCGTGCCGCCGCGACTGCTCCAGCACGCCCTTCCGCGCGTCGATCAGGATGATCGCCAGGTCCGCGGTGGAGGCGCCGGTGACCATGTTCCGGGTGTACTGGATGTGCCCCGGCGTGTCGGCGATGATGAACTTCCGCTTCGGCGTCGCGAAATACCGGTACGCCACATCGATCGTGATGCCCTGCTCCCGCTCGGCCCGCAGGCCGTCGGTCAGCAGGGACAGGTCGGTGTACTCGGTGCCACGATCGCGGGAGGTCCGCTCGACCGCTTCCAGCTGATCCTCGAAGATCGCCTTGGAGTCGAAGAGCAGCCGCCCGATCAGCGTCGACTTGCCGTCGTCCACACTTCCCGCGGTGGCAAAGCGAAGGATGTCCATTACTGCTGCTCTCCAGTGTTCGTACGGCTCTCGCGACGCGTAAGGACGGGACTCATCAGAAGTACCCCTCGAATTTGACGCTGCCGGTCCTCCATCGCGGCCTGGCCGCGGACCAGAACGGGGGCCATCAGAAGTAGCCTTCCTTCTTGCGGTCCTCCATCGCGGCCTCGGAGGCGCGGTCGTCGGCGCGGGTGGCGCCGCGCTCGGTGATCCGAGTGACGGCGATCTCTTCGATGATCTCCTCGACCGTCGCGGCGGTGGACGCGACCGCGCCGGTGCAGGTCATGTCGCCGACGGTGCGGTAGCGGACGGTGGCCTCGAAGACGGGCTCGTCATCGCCCCGCTGCACCACGTCGGCGTCGGCGAGCAGCATGCCGTCACGCTCGAACACCTTGCGGGTGTGGGCGAAGTAGATCGATGGGATCTCGATGCCCTCACGCCGGATGTAGTCCCAGATGTCCAGCTCTGTCCAGTTGGACAAGGGGAACACCCGGATGTGCTCCCCCTTGCGGATCTTGGCGTTGTAGAGGTTCCAGAGCTCGGGCCGCTGGTTCTTGGGGTCCCACTGGCCGAAGTCGTCGCGGAAGGAGAACACGCGCTCCTTGGCACGCGCCTTCTCCTCGTCACGCCGCGCGCCGCCGAAGACGGCGTCGAACTCGTGCTCCTCGATCGCGTCGAGCAGCGTGGTGGTCTGCAGCCGGTTACGCGAAGCTCGCCGCCCGGTCTCCTCCACGACGCGCCCGGCGTCGATCGAGTCCTGCACGCTGGCCACGACGAGCCGCGCGTTCAGCTCCTCGGCCCGCCGGTCCCGATAGTCGATGACCTCGGGGAAGTTGTGGCCGGTGTCCACGTGCATCAGGGGGAAGGGGATCGGCGCGGGCCAGAACGCCTTCTCCGCGATGCGCAGCATGACGATCGAGTCCTTGCCGCCGGAGAAGAGCAGACAGGGCCGCTCGAACTCTGCCGCGACCTCACGCATGATGTGGATCGCCTCGGCTTCGAGCACGTCGAGCTGCGACGTCGTGTAGTCACGCTGAAGCATGTAGGGGATTCCTTCGGCCTAGTTTCAATGGTCGCGGTGCAGGTCACGGATGCCGGCGAGCAACGTTGGCGCCAGATCCGGTAGGGAGACCAGGATATCCGGCAACGAGGGGTCGGCTTGGTTATAGGTGAGCGGCGAGCCGTCGATCCGGCTGGCATGGGCTCCGGCGGCGAGCGCGACGGCGACCGGCGCGGCGGAATCCCACTCGTACTGACCGCCCGCGTGCACGTACGCGTCGACCTCACCGGTGAGCACCGCCGCGATCTTGGCACCGGCCGAACCGATGGGCACCAGGTCCGCGCCGACCAGGTAAGCGAGCTTCTGCACGAACTCGGGCGGGCGGGTGCGGCTGACCGCGATGCGGATCCGGCCGTCCGACGTCCGCGCGAGCTTGGGCGGCGTCCCCGTGGTGAGCGTCCTGCCCTGGGCGGGTAGCGCGACGGCTCCGGCGGCGAGGCCGCCGGATTCCCACAACGCGACGTGGACGGCCCAGTCGGACCGGCCCGCCTCGGAGAACTCGCGGGTGCCGTCGAGCGGATCGACGATCCACACGCGTTTGGCGGACAGCCGCTTCGGATCCAGCCGTTCCTCGCGGGTCGCCTCCTCCGACAGCACGCTGTCGGACGGCCGCAGGCGTGCGAGAGCCTCCGTCAGGAAGCGGTGCGCGCTCTGGTCACCCGCGTTCTTCAACGCCTTCGGATCGTCGAAGCCGTAGCGGGCGCGAAGCTGAAGCAGCCGCTCCCCCGCCTCTGCGGCCAGATCACCGGCCAGGGAGTGGTCATCCCGGATCGTCATTCTCAGTAAGCTCCCGCCCCGCGTGCCACGGCAGACCATGTCTTCCACAGGATCTGCAGATCCAGCATCAGAGACCAGTTCTCGACATAACGCAGGTCCAACCGTACCGATTCCTCCCAGGAGAGGTCCGACCGCCCGTTCACCTGCCACAGGCCCGTCATCCCCGGCCGGACCACCAGCCGCCGGCGGACGTCGTGCCCGTACCGGGCGACCTCCTCAGGCAGCGGCGGGCGCGGCCCCACCAGAGACATGTGACCCTGCACAACATTGATCAGTTGCGGCAGCTCGTCCAGCGAGTGCCGCCGCAGCCAGCTCCCGATCGGCGTGATCCGCGGGTCATGGCGGATCTTGAACAGCACACCTTCGGCGTCGCTGACGAGCTTGATCTTCCGTTCCTCGGCATCCGGCGACATGGTGCGGAACTTCGTGATCATGAACTCCGCGCCGTCCTTGCCGATCCGGCGCTGCCGGAACAGCGCCGGCCCCCGGCTCGACGCCCGTACGGCCACCGCCAAGCCCACCAGCAGCGGCGACAGCACGACGAGCGCGACCCCGGCGACGAGCCGGTCGAACACGTTCTTGATCAGCTGGCGGACGCCGGCCAGCTCCGGATGCTCGACATGGAGGAGCGGGAGCCCGGCCACCGGCCTGATGGTGGTGCGCGGCCCGGCCACCTCCATCAGGGCGGGCGCGACCACGAGGTCCGTACGGCTGCGCTCCAGCCGCCAGGCCAGCCTCCGGAGGGCGGTGCCGTCCAGCTCCGGACAGGCCAGCACGGCGACCGTGTCCGCCCGGGCCTGGCCCACCACCAGCGGCACATCGGTGAAGTCGCCCAGCACCGGCACGCCCTCCACCTCGCCCGACGCGTCGCACGGCAGACAGGCCGCGACGATCTCCATGCCGTGGTAGCGCTCACGCCGGAACCGTCTCGTCAGATCCGTGATCGCCGCCCGGTGCCCCACCGCGACGACCCTGCGCATGCAGTCGCCCCTGGCTCTACGCCGATGCAGCCTGCGGCGCAGGACGTACCTGCCGCAGAGGGTGAGCGTGGTCATCAGCGGGAGCGCCAGCACGACGTAACCACGGGCGAGGTCGGTCTTCGTCACGTACGCGGCGATGGCGACGGCGGCGGTGAGAGTGAAGCCGCACTGCGCGATCCGGCGGAACTCCTCCGAGCCGACCCCGATCAGCCGTGGCTCGTACGCCCGGTTGAGGCCGACCACGCACACCCACAAGATCGGGAGGGTGAGGCTCAATGCCGCGTAAGGCGTTACGTACGGAGTAACCTCGCCGAACCGGACAAGGACGGCGGCGACCCCGGCGAGGAGGGCACACAGCATGTCGGAGACGACCGCCTGCAACCGGTGCCTGAAGGCCCACCTGGGCGGCCGGGCGACCAGCCGTGCGGACGCCCGGCCAGAGCCGTCCACGGCGATCGCCGACATCTCGCCGTCCCGCACACGCCCTCCATCCCCCGCGACAGATCGTCGCTCCATGCTGTAGCCAACTACATACCAAGAGTGATGAATGCTAGCGGTCACATGGCCGACCCTTGAGGAGAATCCGTGAAAGCCGAAACCTACATATCCGTCGATATCGAGGCCGACGGCCCCATTCCCGGCCCATATTCCATGGTGAGTTTCGGAATGACAGTGGCCGGACGGATGGGCGGGCGGACGTTCGAGACGCTCGACCCGGAGTCGATGACCTTCTACGCGGAGCTGCGGCCCATCAGCGACGAATTCGTGCCCGAGGCGCTCGCGGTGAGCGGGCTCGACCGCGACCTGCTGGTACGCGAAGGCCGCGATCCCGCCGAGGTGATGGGATCCGCCGCCGCGTGGGTGCGCGAAGCGTGCGGCGACACGTTGCCCGTGCTGGCCGCTTTCCCTCTGTCATTCGACTGGATGTGGATTTACTGGTATTTCATTCGCTTCACCGGAGAATCACCCTTCGGGCATTCCCGATGCATCGACATAAAGACGCTGTACGCCGCCAAAGCTGGGGTTCCGATGGCGTGGGCGACGAAACGCCAGATGCCCCGTGATGTGAAGTCCGCCCGAAAGCACACCCACCACGCCCTCGACGACGCGATCGAACAGGCCGAGCTCTTCCAGAACCTCATGCTCTGGCGAGGCGGGAGCCGTACAAGCCGTGCCGTCAGCGAGGAGGCTTCGCCGGATTGAGGTCACCCGCGTGGAACGTGTTCTGCGTCGCGTCCAGACCAGCGGTGATCAGCGACTCCACCATGTCCGCCGCCCGGTCCACCAGGAACGGCAGATCCTTGCGCTCGGCAGTGGCGAAGTCCTTGAGCACGTAGGCGGCGGCGTCCATCCGTCCCGGAGGGCGGCCGATGCCGAACCGGATCCGCAGATAGTCCTTTGTCGCCACCGCCTTGGTGATCGACTTCAGCCCGTTGTGGCCGTTGTCCCCGCCGCCGAGCTTCGCACGCAGCGCGCCGTACGGAATGTCCAGCTCGTCGTGGACGACGATCACGTTCTCCGGCGCCACCTTGTAGAAGTCGGCGAGCGCCTTCACCGGCCCACCTGACAGGTTCATGAACGACAGCGGCTTCGCCAGGACGACCGGGGCGCCCGCCAGCCGCCCCTCGACGATCTCCGCGCGCGACTTGTGGACCTTGAACCGCCCGCCGACCCGCGCCGCGAGCTCGTCCAGCACCATGAACCCGGCGTTGTGCCGGTTACCCGCGTAATCAGGCCCGGGATTCCCCAGGCCGACGACCAACCACCGCTGATCGGACATCACCGTCTCCTCATATGGAGAAGTCCTCCACAGGCCACCTGTGGAGGACTCTCTCGTGAAGCCAAACCTACTCGGCGGCCTCGGCGGCCTCGCCCGCGGCCTCAGCGGCCTCACCCTCTGCGGCCTCACCCTCAGGCTCGGCGGTCGGAGCGGCGATGACGTGCAGGATCAGCGCCTCGGGGTCGCCCGCGAGAGTGGCGCCACCAGGCAGCTTGAGGTCGCCCGCGTAGACGGCGAAGCCGACGTCCTGGCCGTCGACGTCGACCTCGACACCGGTGGGGATGTGGGTCGCCTCGGCCTCGACGGAAACCGCCACGAGCTGCTGGTCGAGGATCGCGCCCCCGATGACGTCGCCCGAGACGGTGACGGGGATGTCGACGGTGACCTTCTCGCCCCGCTTCACGAGGAGCAGGTCGACGTGCTCGATGAAGCCCTTGATCGGGTCACGCTGAACGCCCTTGGGCAGCGCCAGCTCGCTGACCGCGCCCTCCAGCTTGATCAGCACGTTCGCGGTGCGCAGCGCGAGCAGCACCTCGTGGCCCGGCAGGGTCAGGTGCCTCGGCTCGGTGCCGTGGCCGTACAGGACTGCGGGGACCTTGTGCTCGCGGCGGATCTTGCGAGCGGCGCCCTTGCCGAAAACCTCACGGGGCTCGGCGGCGATTCGTACCTCGGCCATGGCACATCTCCTAGGGATGCTTGAGATCGGATGACGCGCTCCCCCTCACCCGCCCTAGCGGAAGGCGTTACGAGCGCAACCCGTGAAGTCTACCTTGCCCCCCGGCCGAGCTCGGCCCGGCGGAAATGGCGGCGGTTTCGACGCGGGTCAGCGGCGCCCACGGGAATTGGTCAGGGGATGAGCTTGACCTCGGGGTAGCGCTTGGCGGGGCCGTCGAAGAGGCGGGTGTGCCGTCCCTTCAGGTGGAGGTCGAAGAACGCGGTGATATAGGCGCGCTGGGCGGAGAGCGAACGCCGCGGATCGATCGTTCCGATGAACTGGGCGACGGGCAGGTTCTCCAGTTTTCCGGCGAGCTGGGGGAACATGGCCTGGAAATCGCTGAAGGAGTAGTGCTCGGCTCCGGTGAACCGCAGCTCACGCTTCCAGCCGGTTGACTTCTCCCAGAAGGACTTCCACGTGGGGTCGACCTCGCGGGTGTGCCCCTCAAAGGCCATCTGAAGGAACGGCTTGGCTAGGCCAGCCTGGGCGACCGAGCCGAAATGCGAGCCATCGAGATTGACTCCCGCGTCGATCCGCCGGTCGTCATGGGCGAGCTGGCTCGCGGTGGCTCCGCCCAGGGAGAAGCCGAGCATCCCGACGCGGCCCAGGTCCAGGGAGCCGCCCAGCCCGGCCGGAAGTGCGCGGTGCTCGGCATCGGGGTTGTGCCCGTTGTTGAGGCGGGCCAGCTGGTCGAGCACGAACGTCATGTCCGGCACGCGGACCGCGAACGCCTTCCTGAGGTCGGCCTCGGTTTGCCCGGACTTACTGCGTTCGATCCGGCCGCCGGGGAACTCGACCTGTGCCGCCTCGTACGTGTGGTCGACGCTCACCACGATGTAGCCCCGGCTGGCCAACTCCTCGACCGACGCCGTGTTGACGGTCCGCGGGACGCGATATCCCGATGAGAACAGGATGACCGGGAGGCTTCCCGTCGACCGGTCCACGGGCGCGCCGACCCGGGCGTGCGTCATCGTCGCGGCCCAGTCCACCTGGCCGGGCTGGATGCCGAGCTCGGACGCCGTCACCTGGTCGAAATCGGCCGCCGCGAGGGGTGACATCTGCGGTGCCAGCGGGAGGCGCTCGGACCTTCGCGCCGGATACCAGACGCTCACCATGAGTTCCCGGTACGGCTGGTCGGCCACCCAGGGATCGGGACGTGACCGGTCCACCAGGTGCAGGGAAACCGTACCGATCGGATGCCGCCCGGTGGGCTCCGGCAGGACGGTCGAGATCGCCGATGTGTCCCTGCCCGCGCGCGTGTCGGCGGCCGACGCCGCCGGTGCGAGCGCGACCGGCACCATGACTGTCGCCAGCAGCGTTGTGGCGCCGGTCACCAAGGCGACACGCCTGGAGAAACCCGCGTCTGCGCGTGAGTCACTCATGGGTCGAAGCCTCTCCTTCTGTTGATATGTCTGGCAGACATATTGACCATGAATGGAGGGCCCGTCAAACGTCCGGAAGGCTCCTCGGGGTGGCCGGGATGGCGACTTGCGACCCAAGGGGGATATAAGTCTTTCAGACATATTATGCGTCTTCCAGATGTATTCTAGGCCGCATGCTCTGCTCACAGCAGTCGTTCGCCAACCCCTCACGGCCCCGGCCGTCAGCGTGGAGCCTGGCCATGCCGATGCATCTGACCAGGGGCTATGCGCGTCCAAGGGGCCGATAATGGCGGATTCCGTGCTCCTCGCACTGGCCGTGTTGCTGGAAGGGGCACTTGTCGCCATGGTCGCCCGGCGAGTGCTGGGCGCTCCGGTGGGATGGCCCCGCGCCCTCATGGTCGGCCTGCTGACAATCCTGGGCCTCGGCCCGTCGATCAACTTCATCGTCGATACGACGGGCTTCGAGGTGGGCAAGGCGATCGCCACCCCGTTGGCGGCGCTTCCGTTCATCGTGCTGGGGATGGCCTGGGCGTTCGTTCTGGGCGTCACGTCTCTGGTCGTGCTGGAGGCGATCGCGCCGACCGGAACCCTGCCCACTCCCATCACCGTCATCGCGGCGTGGCGGGCCCGGCGCCGGAGGACCAGGCGGTACGCCCAGGTCATGGCGATCGCCGTACGACATGGCCTGGGGGGATACCTGCGTGGGCGAACCCGGCGTGGCCAGAGCGCGGCGACCCTCGCCCGTTCGCTGCGCGACGCCCTGAACGAAGGCGGCGTGACCTTCGTCAAGCTCGGGCAGATGATCTCCACCCGGCGTGACCTGGTGCCTGAGGAGTTCGTCAGGCAGCTGTCCACCCTGCAGACGCGGGCCGAGCCGGAGCCGTGGTCGCGGATCGAGCCGGCAGTCGCCGCGGGGCTCGGCCGCCCGATCGGTGACGTGTTCAGCGCGATCGACCCCCGGCCGCTCGCCTCGGCCTCCGTCGCGCAGGTGCACCGCGCCCGGCTGCGCTCGGGCCAGGACGTCGTGGTCAAGGTGCAGCGGCCGGGTGCGCGTGATCAGGTCACCGCCGACCTGGAGATCATCTCGCGGCTCGCCGTACGGCTGGAGCGATTGACCTCTTGGGGAAGGTCGTTGGGGGTGGTCCGGCTGGCGCGCGGGTTCGCCGCCTCGCTGGAGGAGGAGCTCGACTACACCGTCGAGCTGGACAACATGCGCGGCATCGCGGGAGGCGGCATCGCCGTACCGCGCGCGCATGAGGCGTATTGCGGGCCGACGTTGCTGGTCATGGACGTGCTCGACGGCATGCCGGTCGGCGACGCCGGGCCGCTCCTGGCGACCTTCCCCCCGGAGACACGGAAGAAGATCGCGGACCGGCTGTTGAACGAGGTGCTCCACCAGATCCTCGTCACCGGCGTCTTCCACGCCGACCTGCACCCGGGCAACATCTTCATCACCGACGTGGGTGAGCTGGGGATGCTGGACTTCGGTTCGGTGGGCCGCCTGGACGGCGCGGCGCGAACCTCGCTCGGGCTGCTGCTTCTGTCGATCGATCGCAACGACTCCGTCGCCGCCACCGACGCCCTCATCGAGCTGCTGGACCGGCCGCGCGGCCTCGCGGAGCGTGAGCTTGAGCGCGACATCGGCCAGCTCATGCTCCGCTACCGGCCCGGCCTCGGCAACGGCGGCAGCGCGGGCATGTTCACCACGTTGTTCAAGCTGGTCAGCGGTCACGAGTTCGCGATTCCCCCCCAGGTCGCCGCGGCGTTCCGGGCGTTCGGGGCGCTGGAGGGGACCCTGGAGGTCATCAGCGAGGACGTCGATCTCGTGGAGGCGGCCAGGCGGCAGGGCCGGGAACTCATGGCCCACGCCACCGAGCCGGAGGCGATCCGCGCCGACCTGGAAAGCAGGCTCGTTCACTTCCTGCCGACGCTGCAACGGCTCCCCAGACGGATCGGCAAGATCACCGAAGACCTCGAACAGGGCCGGTTCACCGTCCACGTCCGCCCCTTCGCCGACCAGGAAGACCGCCGGTTCCTGACCGGCCTGATCCAGCAGGTCATCGTGGCGATACTGGCCGGTGCGGCCATGCTGGGCGCCATCATTCTGATGACCAGCGACACCGGCCCGATGATCACGCCGACCTTCCGGCTCTTCACCTTCCTCGGCTGCGTTCTCCTGCTGGTGGGCTTCGTCCTCGCGCTCCGCTCCCTCGTCCTGGTCTTCACCAGGAGATCCGACTGACCGGCGGACGTCTTCGCAGCTCACCGTGGATACATGAGGCGCTCATCATGTATCTTCCAGACGTATATGATGGGCGACATGGTCGATGAGGGAACGGAGCAGCCCAAGCAGCCGATCGTCGAGCTGACTCCGACGGCCTGGGCGATCCTGGGGTTCCTGTCATTGAAGGCGCAGTCCGGATATGAGCTGCTACGGGCCGCGAAGCGGTCGATGGACGCTTTCTGGGGCATCAGCAACGGCCAGCTCTATCCGCAGTTGCACCAGCTGGCCGAACGGGGACTGATCAGGCCGGCGGGCGAGGCCGAAGGGCCTCGTTCGCGGCAGCGCTGGGAGATCACCGAGGCGGGCAGCACCGCGCTCCGCTCATGGCTGGAATCCATGTCCGCGCCGGTGCAGATCAGGGACGAGAACCTGGTGAAGCTCTTTTTCGCCGGCAAGGACAGTCCCGATCTCGTGGGCCGGCTCCTGGAAGAGCGCAAGAAAATCTTCGGGCAGTTCGAGAGCGTGATCGACGCCGTTCTCCCGGGCGACGAGTTGCCCGAGGTGGAGCAGGCGGCCGCACTGGGCGCGCCCGAGTTGCTGTTCCGGTACGGCAAGCACTTCGCGAAGTCGACGATGCGGTGGATCGACCAGGAAGAAAAGCGGGTGATCGCGACCCTCGGCGCGCGCCACGGTGATCCCGGTGATCCCGGTGATACCGGCGATACCGGCGACGCGGCCAACGCCGACGTCACCGACGCGGGCGATCCCGGCGCAGCCGGCGCGCCCGACCGTCACGCCGACGTAGAGGCCCAGACCGCAGTCGAGGAGGCCCAGACGGCGGCGGTCGAGGAAGCGGAAGAGCCCGGCCGGAATCTCTGAAAAGTGCACGCCCGGCATCCGACCGCATGGTGAACCGCTTGGTGAACCGCATGGTGACATGACGGGGAACGACGGCGAAGCCCGGTCGCCAGACGGCGACCGGGCTTCGT
>JBIOWF010000268.1:0-18374 GCA_044868295.1 Microtetraspora sp.
AGATCGTCGAACTGCACGGCGGCTCGATCCACGTGGCCGACCAGGAGACCGGTTGCCGTATGGTCGTCGACCTCGCAGGCAGGTCCGCCGTCAGCGACACCACTCAACTTGAGATCGCCCATGCGGACCCGCCCCGCCTGGTCGCACGGGGCGCGCCCGCAGGCGAAGCCGTTGTCGGAATGACCCAGGCTGCGGACAGCTCTGCGGTCCGAAACAGCTCTGGGGTCCGAAACAACGGGGTCGGCAGAGGACAGGAGCGCGAGGAAAGGGACGACCAGGGCAGCGGCGACGGCGAACAGAACAACAGTCGATGGGTCGACGGGGAACAGAGTGGCGGGCGATGGGTCGACGGGGACCAGAACAACGGTGGATGGGTTGACGGGGAACAGAGTGGCGGGCGCTGGGCCGACGGGGCAGTAGGCGACGGGGGCCACGACAGTACGGAACAGGGTGACGGGCCTACCGAGGGCGGAGACAGGGGCGACGACGAAGCGGGCGGCGGAAAACAGGTCGGCGGGGAGGTCGACCGTGGGGAGCAAGGCGGCGCGGTAGGGGGCGACGACGAAGCGAATGGCCGACGTGGGCTGCCGGCGCGGCATCCATGGGCTGCGCCGCAACCGCATGCGCCCGCAGTCCCCGGGTCGTATCCGGTGGGCGCGCGCTATGCCGGTTCGGGGCTCTCGCCGACGGTCCGAGCGGCGTTGGGGGCCGGGATCGGCATGTTCGCCGGCTTCGCAGTGGGGCTCTTCGTCGCGTTCTTCCTCGGACTGGCATTCGGGGGTGTGTCCGGGGTCCTCGCGATGCTGCTCATCACCTGCCTGGGTGCCGTGATCGGAGCCGCCATGGGCTCCGCTGCCCGGCGGGGCCATGGACAGGCTTCCGGCCCCGGGATCCACCCACTGCCAGACGGGCTCCTCCCGCCCCCGGCATACGTGCCGCCGCCGTTGTTTCCCCGGCCGGATCTGCCGGACACCCCTGTGTGGGTGCTTCCGGTCGCCGCCGCCGTCGGGCTGGTCGCGGCGATCGCCCTGCCGCAGGGTTCGGCCGGGCTCGGCCTGGTGCTGACGGCGGTCGTGATGGGGATGGGCGTGTTGCCCGCGTTGTGGGTGCGTGCGCGGCGTGGCGATACGGCGGGCGGGCTGTCCAAGGTGCGGCTGGGTGCGCGGCGTGGCGATACGGCGGGCGGGCTGTCCAAGGTGCGGCGCGGCGGCGGCGCGGCCACGCCGCCCGCGTCGTGGTCGTTCGCGTGGCACAGGTTCACGCCGTGGACGGTGGCGCTGGGGCTGCTCGCGTACGCGATGGTGTCGGTGGCGCTGTTCCGTGACGCCGAATGGCTGGTCACGCCCGTGCTGCTGGCCGCGTTCGGGATGGCCGCGCTCGCGCTGTCAGGGGGTGGGACGGGCTGGCTGGGAGCGATCCGAGGCGGGCTCTCGGTGATCCTTGCCCTGGTGCCGGTGCCGTGGTTTCTCGCAACACCGACCAAGCGGCTGCTGAGGCGCCGAAGGCTGCTGCCCGGATTGGCGAGCCTCGGCGTCACCGTGGTGCTGCTGAGCGTGTTCGGGAAGTTGTTCGCTTCGGCCGATCCCGTTTTCTCGGCCTATCTCAGGCAGTTGCTCCAGGCGCCGGACTGGGCGTCGAGCATGCCGTTCCGGATCTTCTTGTTCGTGGTGTTCGGGGTGTTCACGGCGTCGGCCGTGCTGGTCCTCATGCGGCCGGTCGCCGAGCCGGTGGGCCCCGATATGCGGATGTCGGTCGCCCGCACGTTGTGGGTGATCCCGCTGGCAGGGCTCAACCTGCTGTTCGCGTCGTTCGTCACCGTGCAGATCACTGTGCTGTTCGGAGGCGACCGGCGGATCGTGTCGACCGCCGGGCTGACCTACGCGGACGACGCGAGGGCGGGCTTTTTCCAACTTGTCACGGTCAGCCTTTTCGTGCTGGGAATCGTGGCCGTGGCCGTGCTGCTGCTGTCCCTCAAAGGGAACGCCGACCGGTGGATCCTGGCCGGGCTGCTGGGGCTGCTCTGCGCGTTCACGCTGGTCATCCTGGTGTCGGCCATGCTCCGGCTCGGCATCTACATCGACGCTTACGGCCTGACGCGACTGCGCGCCTCGGTCGGGGCGACGATCTGGTGGCTGGGCGCGGTGTTCATGCTGGTCCTGGTGGCGAGTGCGGTACGGCTGGCGCGTCGGGAAACGACCTGGCTCCCTCGGAGTTTGGTCCTGCTCACCGGCGTCTCGTTGCTGGCGTTCGCCGTGTGGAATCCGGACGCGCGGGTGGCCGAGACGCAGTTCGCCGTCCGAGGCGTTGACCGGATGGATCAGGACTACCTGGGGCATCTCGGGGCGGAAGCCGTACCGGCTCTGGACCGGCTGCCGGAGCCGGTCCGCAGTTGTGTGCTGCGTGAGGTGGTCGCGGTGAACGAGCTCGCCGCCCCCGATCCATGGAACGGCTGGAATATCGCCCGCGAGCGGGCCCGCGATCTGCTGGACAGGCATCCCATCAGGGCGAGCGCCATTTGCGACGAGTCGGCCACTCGGAACTGAGGGTGTCCGCTGTGATGTGATCTGGCGCGCTTCGGGGGCAAGGCTGAAGAATCGGCCGTTCCGAGTGGTCCGTACGGATCGATAACAAATGCACGAGATCTTCACAGATTGGCCTGAGTCGTCTGCACAGCGTCGCCCTAGTGTGCGGATGTACCGGATCCAGCGACCGTCGTATGGCCGGTCATTCCCGGAAGGATTCTTGTGAGCGACACATCCCATCCGGATCCTCTCCCGGCAGATGATCCGACCCAAAAGCCTTCTGATCCCGAGGCATCGGGTCACCACAGATCGGACACCAGCCCGGCTTCGGACGCGAGCTCGGCTTCGGACGCGAGCTCGGCTTTGGACGCGAGCTCGGCGGACACCGCGCACGTGTTGGATGCGAAGCCGACGTCAGGCGAGGAGAACACTTCGGGTGCCGTGCAGGCTTCGGATGCGAAGCCGACTTCGGAGGAGGAAGACGCTTCGGGGGCGAAGCCCGGTGGTCAGGGAGGGTCGCCTCGGGGGGAGGGGTGGGTCGCGCCGGTGACCGGCCGGGACGCGGTGGACACGATCGCCTCCGGCATGCGTGCGATCAAGCCTCAGCCGGATGCCCGGTCGACCGCCACACCGAACGCGCCGACCGCACCGCCGGTGCCGACCGCACCGACCGCACTGAACGCGCCGCCTGGGTGGCCCGCTCCGCCGTCACCGATGTCCCCGGCCTACCGGCCGCCCGCGCCGCAACGCTCGTCGTCGAAGGTCGGGGCCGCGGTGGGGGCGGGGATCGGCCTGCTCGTCGGGTCGTTCGTGGGGCTCGTTTTCGCCATCGCCGGAGGGGCCGTCGGGGTGATCATCGGGGCTGGCATCGTGCTCGCGATGACTTCCGGAGGCGCCGCCCTCGGCGCGTCAGGCGGGAGCTCCGCCTCCGCCGCGATCCCGCCTCCCCATCGCGTCGTGGCGGGACCGCCTGCACCCGCGGGACCGCCTGCACCCGCGGGACCGGCGGTGCCCGGCGGGGCCAGGGCAGGCAAGCCGGAGCAAGCTGAGCAAGGCGAGAGGTGGGCAGGGCAGGCCGAGATGCGGGGCCGGCAGGCCGAGATGCCGGGGGCTCCTGGGCCGAGTCCGGCGCCTTACATGTCGCCGCTGCTGTTTCCCAGGCCGGAGCTGCCGGAGACGCCGAAGTGGGTGCTTCCGGCCGCCGCCGCCGTCGGAGTCGTCGCGGCGATCGCGTTGCCGTACGCCGCGACCGGGCTCGGTCTGGTGCTCACCGCGGTCGCCATGGGGGCGGCCGCGCTGCCCGCGCTGCTGCCGGGCGCGCGGAGCCGCATTTCCCCAGCCGCGCTGCCCGCGATCCTGCCCGCCCCGCGCGGCCGCATCACCCCGTGGACGGTGGCGCTGGGGCTGCTCGCGTACGCGCTGGTGTCGGTGGCACTGTTCCGTGACGCCGAATGGCTGGTCGCTCCCGTGCTGCTGGCCGCGTTCTGGAGCGGTGCGCTCGCGCTTTCAGGGGGCGGGGTGGGCTGGCTGGGCGCGATCAGGGGCGGGCTCTCGGTGGTCATCGCGTCTTACCCGGTGCCCTGGTTCCTGTCGAAGCCGGTCAAGCGGGTGCTCCGGCGCAGGAGGCTGCTGCCGGTCCTGGTCAGCGTCGGCATCACCATGCTGCTGCTGGGCGTGTTCGGGGTGCTCTTCGCTTCGGCTGACGCCGTGTTCTCGGCATTCGCGACAAATCTGCTGCAGGCGCCGGAGTGGGCGTCGAGCCTGCCACTGCGGATCTTCCTGTTCGTGGTGTTCGGGGTGCTGGTCGCGGCGGCGGTGCTGGTGGGGCTGCGGCCGGTGGCCGAGCCGAAGGCGCCGGATCTGCGGCGCCAGATAAGCACCACGTTGTGGGTGATCCCGTTGGCGGGGCTCAACCTGCTGTTCGCGTCGTTCGTCACCGTGCAGCTCACCGTGCTGTTCGGAGGCAACCAGCGGGTCCTGTCGACCTCCGGGCTGACCTACGCCGAATATGCCAGGTCGGGCTTCTTCGAGCTGGTCACGGTCAGCTTCTTCGTGCTGGGGATCGTCGCCGGAGCCGTGTGGCTGCTCAAGCTCAAGGGCCGTACCGACCAGTGGATCCTCTCCGTGCTGCTCGGGCTGCTCTGCGCGTTCACGCTGGTCATCCTGGGGTCGGCGGTGCACCGCCTGGGCCTCTACGTCGATCCTTACGGGCTGTCCCGGTTGCGTGCTTCGGTGGGGGCGACGATCTGGTGGCTGGGCGCGGTGTTCGTGCTGGTCCTGGTCGCAGGCGCGGCGCGGCTGGCGAACCGGGGGACGTCCTGGTTCGCGCGCGCTGTGGTGCTGCTGACCGGCGTCTCGTTGCTGGCGTTCGCCGTGTGGAATCCGGAGGCGCGGGTGGCCGAGAGCCACATCACCGCCCGCCAGCAGGCGGAATACGCGATCGACCGCGACTACTTGGGCGACCTCGGGGCGGAAGCCGTACCGGCCCTGGACCGGCTGCCGGAGCCGGCCCGCAGTTGCGTGCTGCGGGATGTGGTCGCGGTGAACGAGCTGGATCGCCCCGACCCGTGGAACGGCTGGAACCTGGCCCGCGCGCAGGCCCATGACCTGCTCGTCAAGCACCCGATCAAGGCCGACACGGTGTGCCGCGACGACACGGTCAGCATGCCCTGATCCGGGCTCGCGACGACACGGTCAGCATGCCTTGATCCGGGCTCGCCACGGGCACACTGGCCTGATCGGGGCCGGCGATGGTCATGGCGACGCTTCCGATCAGGCTCGTGATGATCACGGCTGTTGCCGTGAACGTGGTGGCGGTGGTGATGGTCGTGTTGCCCTTCCCGGACGGCTGCGGGGGCACCTTCCGGGAAGGGCCTGGCTGAGTCCACGCGTACGGCGTCTCGCTGGTCCAGTACGATCCAGCAAAGGTGGTCTATACCGGCTCAATGTGGGGATGGCGACATGGGTGGCAAGCAGGAGATCCGGACGTCCGATGGCGCCGCGCCGGTGGGGGCGTACTCGCAGGGGCTCGTTGTGGGCGACTTCGTGTTCACGTCTGGAGCGGGCCCGCTCGACCCGCAGACCGGGGAGATCGTCGGCGATGATGTGGCGGCCCAGACGCACCAGACATTGCGGAATCTGGGCGCGATCCTCGCGGTGCACGGCCTGACCTTCGACGACGTCGTCAAGTCGACCGTCCACCTGCAGAACCTGAAAGAGGACTTCGCGGCCTACAACGAGGTCTACAAGTCCTACTTCACCGAGCCGTACCCGGTCCGTACGACCGTGGGCTCCGACCTGATGAACATCCTCGTCGAGATCGACTTCGTGGCCTACAAGGGCCGTTGAGAAGGGCAGCTGAGATGGACAGCTCCCTATACGTCTTCGTCGAGGACCTGCGCGGCGAAGGTGTCGACAAGGTGCTGGACCGGGTCGCGGACTACGGCGTGAAAGGTGTCACCGTCGCCGCCGCCTATCACCGGGCGCGGGACGTCACGCCGCACGGCGCCTCCCGCGTGACGCTCCGGCGCGACGGGGCCCACTTCCCGCCGCCCGAGGACATCTTCGACGGGCTCCGGCTGGTGCCTCCGGTGCAGGAGGGCGCGGCTGAGCAGCCCCTCGCCGAGCTGCGCCGCGCCTGCACGGAGCGAGGACTGAAGCTCCACGGCTGGACGATCTTCCTGCACAACACCACGCTGGGGCTCGCCAACCTCGACGTCACCGTGCAGAACTGCTTCGGCGACCGGGGCTCCCCGGCCGACCTCTGCCCGGCCCACCCCGACGTCCGGCTGTACGCGGTCGCTCTCGCGCGGGCCGTGGCCAGGCAGGGCGTGGACAGTGTGGTCGCCGAGGCCCTGCACTTCGGCACGTTCGGCCACGGCTATCACCATGAGCGCTGTTTCGTGGCGCTGGGCCCGATGGACGCCTTCCTGTTCGGCCTCTGCTTCTGCCACCACTGCATGCGGCGGGCGGCCGATCTCGGGGTGAACGCCGAGGTCGCCAAGGAGGAGTGCGCCCGCATCGTGGGCAGCGTGCTGGACGGCGACCCGCCGGCGCAGGGCGAGGTGACCCGGGCCGCGCTGACGGCCTACGCCGGGCCTGAGGTCGTCGCGTACGCGCGCGCCCGGTCGGAGACTGTGACATCGCTGGTGGCCGAGGTGTCGGCCGCGGTGAGCGGGGAGGGGTCGAGGCTGACGTTCATGGACGCCACCGGCGCCTGCAAGGGGTACGCCGACGGGCTGCCGCCGGCCGGGCTCGCCTCCCACGACGCCTGGCAGCTCGGCGTCGACCTGGTCGCCCTCGGCGACCTCGTGCCGTCGTTCTCCGTGCTCGCCTACGCCAGGGACGCCGCCCGGGTGGCCGACGACGTGGCGGCCTACCAGCGGTCGGTCGGCAAGGATCGGGAGCTGCGGGCCGTCCTGCGGCCAGGAGCGCCGGACACGGACTCCGAGGACCGGCTCGCCGCCAAGGTCCGGGCGGTGAAGGCGGCCGGAGCTCAGGCCGTCGACTTCTACGCCTACGGCCTGGCGCCCTTCAACGTCCTGGCTCGCATTCCGGGCAGCCTCGGCCCCGCCTGACGGCCCCGCCTCCCCTGGCCGGCGGATCGGAGATCACCAGGGCGATGGAGTCGGTCCGCTGGTGGCCAGGCTGCGCGCCGCCGAGTTGGGGACGTACCCGAGCTCGTTGACGGCGCGCACCACCGCTTCCCTGATCTCGGGCGTCACCATGGCCTGGCCGTTCCCGGCCCGTTCGACGGCCACCGGGACGGGCACGACGGGCACCCCGACTCCGCCTGAGAGCGGTCGCGCGGGCCGAGGGGCAGTCAGAGCAGTCCGTGGTCGTGCGCGTAAACGGCGGCCTGGGTGCGGTCGCGCAGCCCGAGACGGCCGAGGATCCGGGAGACGTGGTTCTTCACGGTTCCCTCGCTCAGGTACATGTGCGCCGCGATCTCGCGGTTCGTCCAGCCGCGCGCCACCAGGCGCAGCACCTCGATCTCCCGGGCGGTCAGAGCGTTTCCCACCTCCCGCGTATCCGCGGGTCCCGTCTCCGGCCCGTGCGCGGATGCCATCTCCTTGTCATGCGCGGGTCCCGTCTCCTCCGCGTGTGCGGGAGCGCCGGGGGAGCGGGACAGCGCCGTCGCCAGTCGAGCCGCCGCGGCCGAGTCCAGCTGGGCGACACCCGCGTGCGCGAGCCGTACCGCGTTGGCCGGCTCGCGCGCCGACAGGTCCTTGAGCAGGTAGCCCGCGGCGCCCGCGCGCAGCGCCCGCACGACGTACTCCTCGTCGTCGAAGGTGGTCAGCATGACCACCCGACAGGCGGGCGATCGGCGTGCCAGGGCGGCGGCGGCCGCCACACCGTCGAGCTCGGGCATGCGCACATCCATGAGAACCACGTCAGGACCGAGCGCGACGGCCTGCTCGATCGCGTCCCTCCCATCGACCGCGACCCCGACGACGCTGATGCCGGGCTGGATGTCCAGCAGGGATGCGATGCTCTCCCGGATCAGCCGCTGATCGTCGACGACGAGTACGCGTACCGGTCCGTCGGTCATGCGGTGCTCCAGCGGGGAACGGTGACGGTCACGCGGGTCCCGGTCGCCGGCCCGCTGTCGAGGTCGACCTGTCCACCCACGAGCGGTATCCGCTCCCGCATTCCGATCAGGCCGAATCCCTCCCGGCCCGCGCTCAGCCCGCGGCCGTCGTCGGCGACCACGAGTTCCGCACCCGAGTCGTCGAAGGTCAGGCGGACCGACACATGATCGGCACGGGCGTGTCGGCGGGCATTGGTCAGCGCCTCCTGGGCCGCGCGGAAGAGCGCGGTGCGGGTGGGCAGGTCGCACCCGGATTCGTCGCCGACGACATCGAGCGCCACCACGGGTCGACCGTCTCTCACATGGCGGACGAGATCGCCGAGCGCCGCCGACGGTGAGAACGGCTCCTGCTCGGCACGCAGTGTACGGACCGACCGCCGCACGTCGTCGAGCGCGCGCCGTGCGGAGTCGCGGGCGTCGGCGAGTGCCTGCTCGGCCGAGGCGGGATCCCGCTCGCTGAACGCGGAGGCCTTCTCCAGCAGCACGGAGATGGCGGTGAGGTGGTGACCGAGCCCGTCGTGGATGTCGCGCGCGAGCCGTACACGTTCGGTCGCTGCGGAGAGCTCCGCCACCTTGGCGGCGTAGGCGGCCAATCGGGCATGCGACTCCTCCAGCCGTGCCCGGCTGTCCCGTTCGCCCGCCGCGACGGTGGCCATGGCGATGCTCATGACGACACCTATGCAGAACATGAGCAGGTCGGAGACATACTCGATGTCGGCGTACCAGCGTGGGACCGACAGCGAGTATCCGGCCACCACGACCGCGACGCACACGACCCCAAGAACGACACTGATCATCCGCCCGAAGGCGAAGTACGCGGTGAAGGGCACCAGTACCAGCAGGATCCTCGACACACTCGAGCCGTCGAGCGCCGCCACCGCGATGAAAAGTGCATCCGCGTGTCCCGGCCTGGATGTACGGCATCACCATGCCGCCGTTCGCCCTGCTGGCGCCGCTGCCGGACTCTCTCCTGACCAACTCACTGCACGTTCTCGTGGGCGTCTCTCTCATCTGGCTCGCGAGCTCACTGTGGTCGCGGACGCAGGCCGTACAGGATCAAATGGTTCTGCGGACCGTGCCGGACAGCGCGGTGGCGACGCCGAGGGCCAGGTAGACGATTCCGCTGACGTATTTCAGGGCCCGATGACGGAGACGGTCGCCCAGCGCCCCCGCGGTCATCGCGTACACCAGGTCGGAGGCGAGGCCGAGAGACGCGGTGACGAGGCCCAGGATCAGGATCTGCCCGGGGGCGTCCCGCGCCGGGTCCACGAACTGGGGCAGGAAGGCCAGGAAGAACAGGATCACCTTTGGGTTGAGCACGTTGACCAGCACGCCTTCGAGGAAGACCCGCCGGAGGCGCTCCGGCGGGGCATCCTGCCGCTCCGGCGCGTCCTTGCTGGTCAGAGCCTTGACGCCGAGATAGATCAGGTACGCGGCTCCCGCCCACTTGAGCACGCCGAACAGGGTGGCCGACCGGGCGATGAGGTAAGTGAGCCCGGCGGCCGCGGCCGCGATGTGAACGAGCGTGCCGATCTCCACCCCGAACGCCGACGCCACGCCAGCCTTGCGACCTTGGGCGATGCCGCGGGCCACGATGTAGAGGTGGTTCGGCCCGGGGATGGCGATCAGCGCGAGGGAGGCGGCCACGAAGACCAGGAGCGTGGATGGTTCGATCACGTTCAGTAGGTTATGGGCTGGTTGGTCTACCGAGGAGGACCAATTCACGCCTCCGGATCTGGACCAATCGGTTGCCAGGTGTGGCGCTGGAGGAACGAACGGTCACCCGTGGCGTACTCCAGGAAGGCGCGCCGCACTTCGGCCAGCTCCGGGACGATCGCCGCCCGGATGCGGCCACCCTCCTTGAACTCCAGCTCGTAGCCGGGCGACACCTGCATGAAGTGGTTGCCGAAGGAGACGAGGGCGACGAACGGGTTCTGCGGTGAGATCGTCCCGAGCACATCAGCGATCAGCCGCAGGTCCGGGTCGGTGAGGATCATCCCGTCGCCGGTGTGCAACTGGATCCCGGCGTAGACGCCCAGCGGCTCCAGGTTGTGCACGAGGCCCCGCTGGGGGTCGTAGCAGACGAGGCCATACTGCTTGGCCAGCGCGAACACGGCGTTCGACACCTCGTCCACGTGCTCCGGCGTGATGTCCTCGATCCGCTCGCCAGGGAAGAGCTCCGCCAGTGCCTTCGTGAAGGCCTCGTCGGCCTTCGGCGGCCCGTGACGGAACCGTTCGCGGGCTGCCTCACGCGTGATCGGTCCTGGTTCGTGCCATACCGCGAGTCGCATGCCTACGACGATACGGCGCTGCCCTTGGCCAGGTCGCGGACGATCTGGATCAGCTCCGACGGCTCGAACGGCTTGGTGACGTACGCGTCGACGCCGATGCCGAGCCCTCGCCGCTTGTCGTCCTCCTGCGCCCGGGCGGTGATCAGCACAACCCTGATGTGGGTGGTGCTCGGATCCGTCCGCAACTTGGTCGCGGTCTCCCAGCCGTCCAGGCGCGGCATCATGACATCCAGCGTGATGACGTCGGGATCGACGTCGAGGACACGATCAAGACAATCCTGCCCGTCCGACGCGGTCGCGACCTCGAACCCTTCCAAGGTCAGATTGACCGCGATGAGCTGCCGGATGACCTCGTCGTCATCCACCACCAGCACTCGCCCCAGAACGTCGCTCACGGCCGCAAAGCTAACCCCTGGAAGGCGGTTCGGGTGCGGTTTTCTGGATGTGTGCTCAGACTGTGGCCGGCTGGATATCGTGGTGAGAGTGGTCACCAAGTACTGGTAGCCTTATCACTCGTTGAGCCCCCTTAGCTCAGGGGATAGAGCACCGGCCTCCGGAGCCGGGAGCGCAAGTTCGAATCTTGCAGGGGGCACTCGCGATCTACCAAGTGAAACGCAAATCGACCTGCAGAAATGCAGGTCTTTTGCGTTTCTGGGGTGTGGCGACAGCGATCTTGTGGAGGTGCTCGTGCATGGGGATGGGCAGGCGCTGTTGAGGGAGTGCCGTCACGCGTTCGAGGCTGCCGAGGCCGATATTGGTGCGCTGCGTGCCAAGGCCGGGCGGCTCGAAGGAATTCTGGCTGATCCGGCACATTGAAGCGCTGCGAAGGTCGCTGCTTGGAGTCTGCAGGAGATCAGGCACCTGTCGGACGATCTCGATGAGGCGCGCGCCGAGCTGATGTTGCTTGGCGAGCTGCTACAGCTTGCCGACGACGACGCTCTGTCAGCCGAGTGCCTGGCGAACCTGGAGGCGTTGATCCTCCGTCTCGCCGGCCTCCGCCGCCGGGTGCCCGGCGATTTCGATGAACGGGAAGCCATCCTGACCATCGAAACGGCCTCATACGAAGGCACGTGGTTAGCGGAACGGCTGTTGAGGAGATACGTCAAGCAGGCCGCCGAGCGCGACATGGGGCGGGCGCAGGTCTACTACCACTTCGACCGCATCGAGGGACTCTCGGCGGCGATGCGGATCGGTGGGCCCGGCGCGTTTGGATATCTGAAGGGTGAGCGGGGCGTACACCGCCTCGCGCGCGAAGGCGACCGGCCGGCCGCGGATGCACGAGTCGAGATCCTCGCTGTCGCCGTGTCCTACGACGAGATCCGCATCGAAGACCACGAAGTGAAGGCGACCGAGTGGCGCGAGACCTCATTGTGCGGCGGGCCGCTCCCATATGTGAGTTACGGGGTGAGGCTCACTCATTCGCCCACCGGGATACAAGTGGACTGCCGTGGGCAAGGGGCGACGCACCTCAACCGAACGGGCGCTTGGACCTTGCTGCGCTCGCGTCTGCTTCACCTCCGGCATTCATCCGATGAGAGCGCACCGTTGCCGGTGAGGAACCACAATCGGCACTCTCTATGGGACTGATGCGACAGCCACGGCGCTCCGCCTGTCCCGTACGGCGCTGCCCAGCTGATGGAACAGGGGTCGACGCCCCTCTTTTGCGGAGGAGTGAAGCGGATCACGTACGCCGCTTTGCCGGGCTGTATTCAGTCATGCAGACTCGTAGATGAATGAAGATCTGCCAAGGGCGGGCGGAGTCGCTGGCGGTCGGTTGCGCGTACGTGCTGGTGGGCGCCGGACATGACCCGTCCATGGAGGGCCGGCCGCTCATGGCCTCGGCCGGTCTCATCGACGCACTGGCTGAGCTGTGATCCCGTTGGAGAGTCATGAATACGGACGACGTCGCGTCGGAGGCCCGTTTGCTGCGCCTGTTCGAAGGGCATCGGCTGACTCCCGCCCAGCGGCGGATCGCGCACTGCCTGGTCCAGCACGCCGGGCAGGCGGCCTTCCTGTCCAGCGTGGAGATCGCCGAGCTGGCGGGGGTCAGCCAGCCGTCGGTGACCCGGTTCGCGATGACCCTCGGATACGACGGGTATCCCGCGCTGCGCAAGCAGATCCGCGAGCTCGGCCTGCCCGACTCGGCGGCATCGAGTGAGACGCGTGCGGAAACATCCCTGAGCGAGCCCCAGCGGGCGGTGCTGGCCGAGATCGCGAATCTTCAGCACCTGGCCGCGTCACTGGCGGACATGGGGCCGATCGTCAAGGCCGCCCGGCTGCTCGCGCCGTCGCGGCCGCTGCTCGTGCTCGGCCTGCGGGCGGCGGCGGCGCAGGCGGCGGGCTTCGCGTATTTCGCCGCCAAGGTCCACCCGGATGTGCGCCTGCTCGACGAGGGCGGGTCCATGCTGGCCGACCGTATCGAGCAGGCGGCGGAGGCCGGGGCGACCGCCCTGCTCTGCTTCGCCCTGCCCCGTCACCCCACGGAGCTGATGGACGCGTTGTCCGTCGCCAAGAAGGCGGGGCTGAGCGTGGTGACCATCGCCGACAGCGCTTTCGCGCCGTCAGCGGCCCTGTCCGACGTGTTGTTGCCCGCGCCGGTCGGCACGCAGCTCGTCTTCGACACGGCGTGCGCCCCCATGATGCTCGGCCGGGTGCTGCTGGAGGCGATGTGCGACGAGGTTCCCGGCGCGGAGGCACGTCTGGAGGCGTTCGAGCACTCCGCGGCATCTCGGGGGCTCTTCATGGATTAGGCTAATGTCTGAAAATATTCATTCTCGCTTGATGTGAATGAATCTTGCAGATCTGGCGAGGTCGGCAGGGA
Source organism: Microtetraspora sp. (assembly GCA_044868295.1). Taxonomy (GTDB): domain Bacteria; phylum Actinomycetota; class Actinomycetes; order Streptosporangiales; family Streptosporangiaceae; genus JBIOWF01. The sequence goes on from JBIOWF010000268.1 coordinate 13,225, forward strand.
GGTCAGGAACATGGGACAGCACAGCGGTCCGCGCCCGGTCCGGGCGCCGCGCGGCAGGACGCTCAACACCAAGGGGTGGCAGCAGGAGGCCGCGCTGCGGATGCTGATGAACAACCTCGACCCCGAGGTCGCGGAGCATCCCGACAAGCTCGTCGTGTACGGCGGCACCGGCAAGGCCGCCCGTGACTGGCGCTCCTATGACGCGATCGTGCGCGAACTCGGCACGCTGGAGGCCGATGAGACCCTGCTGGTGCAGTCGGGTCGCCCTGTGGGCGTCATGACCACGCACGAATGGGCGCCGCGCGTGCTCATCGCCAACTCCAACCTGGTCGGCGACTGGGCCACCTGGCCGGAGTTCCGGCGGCTGGAGCAGCTCGGGCTCACCATGTACGGCCAGATGACCGCCGGATCGTGGATCTACATCGGCACGCAGGGCATCCTGCAGGGCACCTACGAGACCTTCGCGGCGGTCGCCGCCAAAAGGTTCGGCGGCACCCTGGCCGGCACGATCACCCTCACCGCCGGGCTGGGCGGCATGGGCGGCGCCCAGCCGCTCGCCGTCACCATGAACGGCGGCGTGGCCATCTGCGTCGACTGCGACCCGCGATCGATCGACCGCCGCATCGAGCACCGCTACCTGGACGTGCGGGCGAACGACCTCGACGACGCGCTGCGCCTCGCCTACGAGGCCCGGGACCGGCGCCGGCCGCTGTCGATCGGCGTCGAGGCCAACGCGGCGTACGCCGTACCCGAACTGCTCGCGCGTGGCGCTGAGATCGACATCGTCACCGACCAGACCTCGGCGCACGACCCGCTGATGTACCTGCCGCTCGGGGTCGCGTTCGAAGACATGGCCGCGGAGGCCGCGAAGGACCCCGAAGGGTTCACGGTCAGGGCCCGCGAGTCGATGGCGCGGCACGTCGAGGCCATGGTGGGGTTCCAGGACGAGGGCGCGGAGGTGTTCGACTACGGCAACTCCATCCGCGGTGAGGCCCGGCTCGCCGGGTACGCCCGCGCCTTCGACTTCCCTGGCTTCGTGCCGGCCTATATCCGGCCGCTGTTCTGCGCGGGCAAGGGCCCGTTCCGCTGGGCGGCGCTGTCGGGCGACCCCCAGGACATCGCCAGGACCGACAAGGCGATCCTGGAGCTGTTCCCCGAGAACGAGTCGCTGGCCCGCTGGATCCGGTTGGCGGGGGAGCGGGTCCACTTCCAGGGCCTGCCCGCGCGGATCTGCTGGCTCGGGTACGGCGAGCGGGACAAGGCGGGCGACCGCTTCAACGACATGGTGGCGCGGGGTGAGATCTCCGCTCCGCTGGCCATCGGGCGTGACCATCTCGACTGTGGCAGTGTGGCCTCGCCGTACCGGGAGACTGAGGCGATGCTCGACGGCTCCGACGCGATCGCCGACTGGCCGCTGCTCAACGCGATGGTCAACGTGGCCTCCGGCGCGTCGTGGGTGTCCATCCACCACGGCGGCGGCGTCGGGATAGGCCGCTCCATCCACGCGGGCCAGGTCACGGTCGCCGACGGTACGGCTCTCGCGGGCGAGAAGATCCGCCGGGTGCTCACCAACGACCCGGGGATGGGCGTCATACGGCATGTCGACGCCGGCTACGAGCAGGCCGCCGAGGTCGCCGAGCAGCTCGGCGTCAGGGTCCCCATGCGAGAGGGCGAGGAGGCGTGATCGCTCCCGGACAGGTCGAGGAGAGCTTCCGCCTGATGTGGCGGGAGCTGCTTCCGGTGGGCCGGTACGGCGCGACCGGAGGGTACCGACGCCACGCCTGGACGGCCGCCGACGGCGAATGCCGCGCCTGGTTCCGGCAGCAGGCCTTGAAGAGGGGCCTGACCTACGAGGTGGACCGCAACGGCAACCAGTGGGCCTGGCACGGCGACCCGACGGCCGGGAACGCCGTCGTGACCGGCTCCCACTTGGACTCGGTCCCGGACGGCGGAGCGTACGACGGGCCGCTCGGCGTCGTGTCGGCCTTCGCCGCCCTCGACGCGCTCCAGGAGACGGGCGTGCTCCGGGAGCAGAGCGCAGCTCAGGGACGGGCCGCGGTTCGGGAATCGGGCGTGCTCCGGTCGCGGGACGCGGTTCGGGACGGTGGTACGCCTCGGGAGGGGAGTGCCGCCGGAAGCCGTCCGCTCGCGATCGTGAACTTCGGTGACGAGGAGGGTGCCAGGTTCGGCGTCGCCTGCGTCGGCTCCCGCCTCATGACCGGTGTGCTGGACCCCGGCCGGGCGCGGGCACTGCGGGACGACGACGGAGTGGCCCTCGGCGACGCGATGGAGCGCGCCGGGCACGACCCCGCCGCGATCGGCCGCGACGACGAGCGGCTTGCCCGCATCGCCGCCTACGTCGAACTACACGTCGAGCAGGGCCGTAACCTGGGGGACGCGCCGGTCGGAGTCGCCGCGGCGATCTGGCCGCACGGCCGCTGGCGTTTCGACTTCCACGGCCAGGCCAACCACGCGGGCACCACCCGGCTGGAGGATCGGCGGGACCCGATGCTGGCCTACGCGGCCACGGTGCTGAACGCCCGGGAGCAGGCCCGGTTCGCCGGGGCGCTGGCCACGTTCGGGAAGGTCGCCGTCGAACCGAACGGGACCAACGCCATCGCCTCCCGGGTGACCGCCTGGCTGGACTCCCGCGCGGCCGACTCCACCACTCTCGACACGCTGGTGAAAGAGATCATCGACGCCGCCGGTGCGACGGTCGTCTGCGAGTCGTACACCCCGGTGGTCGAGTTCGACGGACCGCTCAGGGATCGGCTGTCCGCGCGGCTTGGGGGAGCGCCGGTCCTGCCGACCGGCGCGGGCCACGACGCCGGCATCCTCGCCTCCGCCGTCCCCACCGCCATGCTGTTCGTACGGAACCCGACCGGCGTATCGCACTCCCCGGAGGAACACGCCGAGGAAGCCGATTGCCTCACCGGCGCCGCCGCGCTGGCCGACGTCCTGGAAGACCTGCTGGGAGAGAGCGCGTAAACGGCCGCCGTCCGGTGGGGAACGTGATCGTTGCGATGGTGCGACAGAGGTAACCGCCCGGTAGCCACGCTTGTGACATGCCGGAAACAGAGCCTGCTTACGTTGCGGAGCATGGCGACCTCAAGTGTGAAGACCGTGTGTTCATACTGTGGCGTGGGCTGCGGCATGGTGCTGGAGGTGGCACAGGACGCCGACGGGCGGCGGAAGGTGATCAAGGCGTCGGGGGACAATACCCACCCGGCCAACTTCGGGCGACTGTGCACCAAGGGCGCCACCAGCGCGGACATGCTCGCCGCCCCCGGACGACTGGACACGGCGCTGCTGAGATCGGAGCGCGGCGCGGCGCCGGAACCCACGGATACGAACTGGGCCATCACGGAGACCGCGCGGCGGCTACGCATGATCCTGGACGAGCACGGCCCGGACGCGCTGGCGTTCTACGTCTCGGGGCAGATGTCGCTGGAGGCGCAGTACCTGGCCAACAAGCTCGCGAAAGGGTTCGTGCGGACGAGTCAGATCGAGTCCAACTCGCGGCTGTGCATGGCGAGCGCGGGCAGCGGCTACAAGCTGTCACTGGGCGCGGACGGGCCACCGGGTTCGTACCAGGACTTCGAGCACGCGGACGTCTTCTTCGTGATCGGCTCCAACATGGCCGACTGCCATCCGATCCTGTTCCTGCGGCTCATGGATCGGGTGAAGGCGGGAGCCAAGCTCATCGTGGTCGACCCACGGCGCAGTGCCACCGCCGACAAGGCCGACCTGTTCCTGCAGATCAAGCCAGGCACCGATCTGGCTCTGCTCAACGGGCTGTTGCACCTGCTGGTCGAAAACGGCCACGTGGACGGCGACTTCATCGAGGAGTTCACCGAGGGCTGGGAGGCGATGCCGGCCTTCCTGCGTGACTATCCGCCCGCGACGGTGGCCGAGATCACCGGCATCGCGGAGGAGGACATCCACCGGGCCGCACGCCTGATCGGCGAGGCGGGCGCGTGGATGAGCTGCTGGACGATGGGCCTGAACCAGAGCACCCACGGCACGTGGAACACCAATGCGCTGGTCAACCTGCACCTGGCCACCGGGGCGATCTGCCGTCCGGGCAGCGGACCCTTCTCCCTCACCGGGCAGCCCAACGCCATGGGCGGACGCGAGATGGGCTACATGGGGCCCGGCCTGCCCGGGCAGCGCTCGGCGCTGGTGGAGGAAGACCGGCGCTTCATCGAGGACCTGTGGAGACTGCCGCAGGGGACACTGCGCACCGAGGCGGGCCAGGGAACCGTGGAGATGTTCTCCCGGATGGCCGAGGGCGCGATCAAGGCTTGCTGGATCATCTGTACCAATCCGGTGGCCTCGGTCGCCAACCGCAAGAACGTCATCGAGGGCCTGGAAGCCGCCGAACTCGTCATCACCCAGGACGCCTTCGCCGAGACCGAGACCAACGCCTACGCCGACATCGTCCTGCCGGGGGCGCTGTGGGCCGAGGCCGAGGGCGTAATGATCAATTCTGAGCGTAATCTGACCCTGACCCGGCCGGCCGTGGACGCGCCCGGTCAGGCGTTGCCGGATTGGCAGATCATCGCCCGCGTCGCCTGCGAGATGGGCTTCCACGAGGATTTCGGCTACGCCGGTGCGGAGGAGGTCTTCGAGGAGATCAAGCGCGCCTGGAACCCGAAGACCGGATACGACCTGCGCGGCGTGACCTATGACCGGCTGCGGGCGGCTTCGGTGCAATGGCCCAGCGCGTCCCCCGACGGCGCCGACCGCAATCCGATCCGCTACCTCAACGACGGCGTCAGCCAGCAGATCATGGAACGGCCCGACGGCACCCGGCCGCGACTGGCCTTTCCCACGCCCAGCGGCCGTGCCGTGTTCTTCCCGCGCCCGCACCTGCCGCCCGCCGAGCTTCCCGACGATGACTTCCCCTTCCTCCTGAACACGGGCCGGCTCCAGCACCAATGGCACACCCTGACCAAGACCGGCAAGGTGGCCAAGCTCAACAAGCTCAATCCCGGCCCCTTCGTGGAGATCAATCCGCAGGACGCCCACCAGTTGGGCGTCGGCGAAGGCGATTCGGTCGAAATCGGCTCCCGGCGCGGCCGGGCCGTACTCCCGGTGGTCGTCACAGATCGGGTGCGGCCGGGAAACTGCTTCGCGCCCTTCCACTG
>JBIOWF010000269.1:0-19468 GCA_044868295.1 Microtetraspora sp.
CTCGAAGATCAGCCGATACCTCGCGACAGGGTACCCCGCTACAGGTACTGGCCGGTGTTGGCGACCGTGTCGATCGAACGGCCGGCCTCGGTGCCCTGCTTGCCCTGCACAAGGGTGCGGATGTAGACGATCCGCTCGCCCTACTTGCCGGAGATGCGGGCCCAGTCGTCGGGGTTGGTCGTGTTGGGCAGGTCCTCGTTCTCGGAGAACTCGTCCACGCAGGCGGCCAGCAGATGCGCGATCCGCAGGCCCTTCTGCCCGGTCTCGAGGAACTGCTTGATGGCCATCTTCTTGCCGCGGTCCACGATGTTCTGGATCATGGCGCCGGAGTTGAAGTCCTTGAAGTACAGGACTTCCTTGTCGCCGTTGGCGTAGGTCACCTCGAGGAAGCGGTTCTCCTCGCTCTCGGTGTACATCCGCTCGACGACCCGCTGGATCATGCCCGCGATCGTGCCTTCCCGGCTGTCGCCGTGCTCGGACAGATCGTCGGCGTGGAGCGGGAGCTCGCTGATGATGTACTTCGAGAAGATGTCCTTGGCCGCCTCGGCGTCCGGACGCTCGATCTTGATCTTGACGTCCAGGCGGCCGGGCCGCAGGATCGCCGGGTCGATCATGTCCTCGCGGTTCGAGGCGCCGATGACGATCACGTTCTCCAGGCCCTCGACGCCGTCGATCTCCGACAGCAGCTGCGGGACGATGGTGTTCTCGACATCGGACGACACGCCCGAGCCCCGGGTCCGGAAGATCGAGTCCATCTCGTCGAAGAACACGATCACCGGGGTGCCCTCTGAGGCCTTCTCCCGAGCCCGCTGGAAGACCAGGCGGATGTGCCGCTCGGTCTCGCCGACGTACTTGTTGAGGAGCTCGGGACCCTTGATGTTGAGGAAGAAGCTCTTGCCGGACTGGCCGGTCTTCTCCGCGACCTGCTTGGCCAGGGAGTTGGCGACGGCCTTGGCGATGAGCGTCTTGCCGCAGCCGGGCGGGCCGTACAGCAGCACACCCTTCGGCGGGCGGAGCTTGTGCTCCCGGAACAGGTCGGCGTGCAGGTAGGGAAGCTCGATGGCGTCCCTGATCTGCTCGATCTGCCGGCTGAGGCCGCCGATCTCCTCGTAGGAGATGTCGGGAACCTCTTCGAGAACGAGCTCCTCGACCTCGGACTTGGGAATGCGCTCGTAGACGTAGTTGGAGCGGGGCTCCAACAGGAGCGAGTCACCGGCCCGGATCGGCTGGTCCAGCAGCGACTCGGCCAGCTTGACAACACGCTCCTCGTCGGCGTGCGAGATCACCAGAGCCCGCTCGCCGTCCTCAAGGAGCTCCTTCAACATGACGATCTCGCCCACGTCTTCGAAGCCGAGGGCTTCGACCACGTTGAGCGCCTCGTTCAGCATGACCTCCTGGCCACGCTTGAGCGAGTCGGCGTCCACCGCCGGGCTGACGTTCACCCGGAGCTTGCGGCCCCCCGTGAACACCTCGATCGTGCCGTCTTCCCTGGCCTCAAGGAAGACGCCGAAACCGGACGGCGGCTGCGCCAGCCGGTCGACTTCCTCCTTGAGGGCGATGATCTGGTCCCTGGCCTCCTTGAGAGTGGAGACCAGCCGTTCGTTCTGGCTCGTCAGTGCGGCCACTTGGGCCTGTGCCTCATGGAGACGCTCTTCGATGACCCTTGCCTGCCGGGGGGACTCCGCCAACTTCCGGCGCAACGCGGTGATCTCCTCTTGCAGGAAGGAGACCTGTGTTGTGAGGTCAGCGACCTCCCGTTCGCGCTGCGCGGCTCGAGCTTCTGCGTCGTCGCGAGCTGCCACGCCCCGTCACCTCCTTCCCCGTCGAGAACGACTACTCAAGACCCTACCTATCTTGGCGCTATACGTAACCTGGCCGGGCAGTGTTCGTGTAGTTACATTGGGTGTTCGGTGTTTGGTACCTTATGGACCGTTTATTCAGGTCAGCATAAGGAACCCGCCCTTATGTTCCCGTGTCACGCGGCTTTGCCGGTTTGTGGCTGAATCGTCACGCTGTTTCGATCCCCTCTCCATACGCACCCTTGGCTGGGCGTCGCCGCCGTGGCGGCGGCGACACTCCGTCCGCCATGCGACGGGCAGTGATGAGAAAACCGGTGTGCCCCACCATGCGGTGATCCGGCCGTACGGCAAGCCCTTCTACATGCCAGTCGCGAATCAGGGTCTCCCACGCATGAGGCTCCGTGAAACTCCCGTGTTCCCTGAGGGTTTCGACGGTACGCGACATCTGCGTGGTCGTCGCCACATAACAGCAGATCACACCCCCTGGGGTGAGCGCCTTCGCGGCGGCGTCGACGCACTCCCACGGAGCGAGCATGTCGAGGATCACGCGATCGACGTCCGCATCGTCGAGCGCCGAGACGAAGTCGCCGACCACGAGGCGCCACTGCTTCATGGGGCCGCCGTAGAACTTCTCCACGTTCTTGGTCGCCACTTCGGCGAAGTCCTCGCGGCGCTCGTAGGAGGTCACCGAGCCCTCCGCGCCGACCGCGCGGAGCAGGAAGCAGGTCAGCGCGCCCGACCCCACCCCGGCCTCCACGACCCGGGCCCCGGGGAAGATGTCGGCCATGCCGACGATCTGGGCCGCGTCCTTCGGATAGATCACCGCCGCGCCGCGCGGCATCGACACCGCGTAGTCCTGCAGCAGATGGCGGAACGCCAGGTAGGAGGTGCCTCCGGAGGAGCGGACCACCGAGCCCTCGGGCTGCCCGATCAGGTCGTCATGCGGGATCCACCCCTTGTGCGTGTGGAAGACGCCGCCCTCTTTCAGCGTCACCGTGTGCCGCTTGTTCTTCGGGTCGGTGAGCTGAACCTGATCTCCGGCCTGGAACGGGCCGTGCCTGCGAAAACCCATGCTGGAAAGGCTATAGCCATTGGCGTGTACGGCCGCCGCCACACGAGCCCGGCCGATCTCTGGCCGATCTCTCCGGGCGGCCCCATGGCGGTATCCGCGACGCGCTGTGTCGCCGGGCTTCTTCTGCGTGATTTCCCGGTTGTGGCGACCGATCGGCCATTCGCGGGGCGAGCGACGCAGCTGCGGCGAATCCGCTGTGGCGAGGTCATCGAGGCCGGTCCCGCCCCTCCCCGGGCACGCCCTGACGTCGGACGTGAAACGGCTCGCGGAACCGGCGCCCGAGCTGGTACCAATGGGGCGTGTTACCGCGCGATGTGATTTCAGCCGGGCCGGTCGTCCTTCGCGTACCGGCGGCGGGAGATGCCGACGCGGTGGCCCGTGCGTGCGCCGATCCGGGGATCGCCCGATTCATGCCGGTCATCCCCGTGCCCTACAGGCGCGAGGACGCGCTGTTCTGGGTCCGCACGATTGTGGCGAGCATGTGGGAGACCGGAGGCGCCGAGTTCGTGATCGCGGATTCCGGCACCGGAGAGGTCCTGGGCGCCGTCGGCCTCAAGCCGCCGGACCGGCTCGGCAACAGCGAGATCGGCTACTGGGTGGCGCCCTGGGCGCGGGGACGGGGCGTCGCGACGGCAGCCGTCCGGGCGCTGACCGAGTGGGCCTTCGCCCACGGCGTGCCGCGGATCGCGCTGCTCGCCGACGTGCAGAACGTCGCCAGCCAGCGGGTCGCGTACGCGAGCGGGTTCGAGCGCGAGGGGGTGTCGCGCGCGGCGGCGACCGGGCGCGACGGTTCCCGGGCCGACTTGGTGGCCTTCGCCCGCCTGGCCGCCGACCCAGGTGACGCGATCGCGCGGACCCTGCCGGATTTCCCCGGCGGGACTCTGACCGACGGCGTCGTACGGCTCACGCCGCTCACTCCGGGCGACGCGGACGACTACCACGCGATGATGTCCACACCGGAGATGTACGGATTCAGCGTGCCTCCGGTGCCGCCGGACTTCGCGGGCAGCCTGCGGCGATGCAGGTATACGGGCATGTGGTGGCTGGCCGGGCAGCGGGCGGAGCTGGCCGTCCGGTCGGCGGCGGACGACTTCGCCGGGCACCTCCAGCTGGTGGACATCGACCCGCTTCTCGGCCAAGCCATGATCGGTTACAGCCTGTCGCCCGGCCACCGAGGCCGGGGGGTCATGACGCGGGCGGTGAACCTGCTCGTGGGATGGGCGTTCGAGAACACCTCGATCGGCCGGATCATCGCGGGCACCGCCCCGGACAACACGGCCTCGCACCGCGTGCTCGAACGGGCCGGGTTCACCCGCGAACTCCTCGTCAAGGGCCTGCTGCCGGGCCCGGACGGCACCCGAGTCGACGATCTCCGCTGGGCCCGAGTCCGCCCCTGACCCGCGGACCTCCGAGATCAACAACCGGCGCCCGGCCTGGGCCGGGACGCCTCACGGGGACACGGCGGCCGGAGAGGAAGCGGCCCCTGCTCATGGTCGTCCCCGCGACCATCGTTTCCTCGATCATCGGCGCGCTCAACGGATTCGTCTTCGCCAAGCTGCCGTTCCGCGGCGCCAATGTGACGTTCGCGGCGATGCTGCTCGGAATGTTCATCCCCTACCAGGTCATCCTCGTCCCGCTGGTACGGTTCCTGCAGTTCATCGACCTGTACGGGACGTTGCAGGGGCTGATTCTGGTGCGCATCATCTATGGCGTCCCCATCACCACACTGATCTTCCGCAACTACTACCGCCAGATTCCCGACGCGATTCTGGAGGCGAGCCAGGTGGACGGAGCCTCCAACCTGCAGATCTTCACCCGGGTCATGCTGCCGCTGTCGATGCCGGGGTTCGTGGTGTGCGCCATCTTCCAATTCACGAACATTTGGAACGACTTCCTGTTCGGCATCACGGTCGTGCCCGACCCGACCAAGCAGCCGATCACGGTGGCGCTGAACAACCTGTCGGGGAACTTCTCGGTGCAGTGGAACACGGTCATGGCCGGGGCCGTGATCGCCGCCGTTCCCACCGCGATCGTCTACATCCTGCTCGGCCGGTTCTTCGTGCGCGGGCTGACCGCGGACACTCCGTGGCGGGCCAACAACCTCGCTCCGCACCGGGAGCTCGTGCGCCGCGTCACCCGGACCGTGCGGCGGGCCGGCTATCCACTGATCTTCACGGAACGCATGGGCGTCGAGACGAACTCGCACCAGTGCGGCACCGTGGTCATGGGCACCGACCCGGCGCGCAGTGTCCTCGGCCCGACCTGCCGGGCTCATGAAGTGGACAACCTGTGGGTGGTCGACAGCGCGTGCTTCCCGTCCTCTGCCGCCCTCAACCCGGCCCTCACCATCGCCGCCAACGCCCTGCGCGTCGCCGCGACCGGAGGCATCATCGCCTGACGTCACGTCAGCATGTCGTCGATCATCTGGACGAGCCCGCGCGCCTGCTCCGCCTCGGCCTGCCGTCCGATCTCCTCGAAGAGCCGGGCGGCAACGCGGGCGTGATCGAGCGCCTCGGTGACCCGGCCCCCTCGGTGGAGGATGAGGTGGGCCATGTCCTGGTGGGACCGCGCGGCCCGGAAGCGATCATTGATGCGTTCGTCCAGCCGGATGGCCTGCTGGAGGTGGAAGCGCGCCTTCGCGCGATCGCCGAGCTGCTTGTAGATCGTGCCGAGCTGGTGGTGGAGCACGGTCAGGTTACGGATGTCGCCTTTCGGCAGGACGCGAAGCGCCTCCGAACAGCAGGCTTCGGCCCGGACCAGCAATTCGCCCGCTTCGGGGGGAGGGGTAAAGGTGAGCAGCCCGGGCTTGCCGATGTCGATGTCTCCCGACCGCACCTGCTCATGCAGGGCCCGCTCGGCGATCTCGTCCGCGAGCCGTGTGAAGCGGAACCCGAGTTGACTGAGCCGCTGGGCTTCGGCCAGCGCGTCCGTCACCGCTCGGCCCCGTCATCCGGCTGCGCCTTGTCGGCTGGCTCCGCTTTGTCGGCTGACTCCGCCTTGTCGTCTCGCGGGTTGAGCCGGACGGACTGGATGCTGTCCGGCAGTGCGGCGGTGTAGGGGATGATCCCTCCTGCCCGCTTCCGGACGGCGGCGGAGAGCGCCAGCCGGGCCGACGCCGGGCGGCCATGCGGAATCATGATCACCATTTCAAGGTCGTGTCTTCCGTCGAAGTCGCTGGTCTTGGTGCGGCGAAACCACCACTCGGGATCGGATGTCCCTTCACCATGGCCAAGCAAGATGTACTCCTTGGCCCCAAAATCTTGTTTTTCGCCAACTTTCACAACTGCTTTGAATGGAACGCTCAGCTCAAAATCGAACGCGCCTGATCGCTGCCGTATCGGGATGTCGAGCCGACGCGGCGCCAAACCCCATGCCACCGGAGGCTCCCCCTGATCGTCGTCACACGTGAGGGCGACCGCGACGACCGCGCGCCGCAAAGCCGTGTCCCCTGACGCGAAACTGCAGGGAAAGGACAGGACCACAGCGTCGTAACGACCCTCGTTGGCGTGCAGGTATTCAGCGACGCGCCCGGGCAATGTGGACCGGGCGGGATCGAACGGCATCAGGAGCGGAATTCCCATACTGACCCGCCCCTTCAACCTGGTGCTCGTACCCGGCGACCGATCGCCGGACTGGAGCAGGTCGATATCCACCCATTTCGTGTCGTCCGCGCTCACTTCTTCTTCCTCCCTCTTTTTCCACGGCTTGATGAGTTGGTCGGTTCGACGTCGATCCCACGGCGCATCCGGCGCAGCAGCGCGCTGTACGTCCGGTATCCGGTGCCGGACCGGACACCCAGGTCTTCCAGCTCCTGCGCGATGGCGACCACGGACTGGTGGTCGTGCTCGATCGCGGTGAGCAGCGCACGGTCCAGGGCGGCGCCGGCCGCCTGACGGCTCCCTGTGGCGGCCCGCGCACCCGCGAGCATGCGCCCGGCCCTGATCGCCAGGTCGGCCAGACCGTGTTTCCGGGCCTGCGACTCCACCTTCAGGCAGAACTCCAGTTGCGGGCCGACCGCGTCGAGCTCCAGGAGCAGATTCGCCCCCGACGTGGAGATCAGCGGCGCCAGTTCCAGCCGCACGGCCTCGGCGAAGGCCGTCTCGAAATGCCGGCGGGCCTCCTCGAAACGCCGGAGGCCGGATTCGGCGATGCCGAGATGGTTCGTCTGGAACGCCTGTCCGGCCTCGTCGCCGAGGTCGGTGTAGATCGCGAGACTCCGTGTGAAACAGTCCAGCGCCTCCTCGAACCGCTGCTCGTCCGCGTAGGCCAGCCCGGCGTTGCTGATGCTGCCGGCCTCGACCGTCCGGTCTCCGTCCCGCCGCGCATTCGGTATGCCGGCCAGCTCATAGAAGAGGATCCGCTCGTGCGGCCCCATCTCCTCGACCCGACCGGCCTCCCGGAATTTCCGCAGGTCCTCCTCGCTCATCGAATCACGCCCCGACCAGGATGAACGGCGCCCAGTCCCGGGCGGAGGCGAACGGCGGCTCGTCCTCATCGTGGAGCCGGAGCCAGGACCGCAACTCCGGGCTCAGCCGCCCGTCGGCCGCGAGCAGCTCACCCGCCGTCACGGTCCGCATCCACCGCTGGGTACGCGTGAGCGCGTCCGACGGGGTGAGCGACGCGCACAGGAGACGGTAGAACCTGGTCATGAACACATTGGCGGCGATGTCGCCCACCTTCCACAGCGAGCCCACGACGGCGGGGGCGCCCGCATAGGTGATCGCGGCGGGCAGCCCGATGACCTCATCGGGCGCGTTCGGGTCGACCACCGCGCTCTCGCACGCAGCCAACACCACCAGCCGCGCGCCGCGCAGGAGCGGCGGATGCGTGGACAGGAGTTCTCCCACGGTGAGCCGCCCGTCGTTGAGTTCGAGGCCGGAGGCGAGCGGGTCCTTGGCGTACCCGCCATGACACGCGAAGTGAAGGCAGCCCGCCGAGGCCAGCGCGGCACGGACGTTCTCCAGCGTGGCGTCCGGGCCGACAAGCCAGCTCGTCCGCGTGAAGCCCGCACTGATCACGGCGACCTCGTCACCGGCCTGCGGCAGGTTTTCAGTGGGATCACCCACAGCGAGCAGCGGCTCCAGCCCCCGGTCCGCGCCCTCGGCTATGAGAGCCCGTCCCGAGAAGGCATAGTTGATCTCGAAGGTATCGGCGAGGGCGTCACCGGCCGCTTTCCCTGCCGCGTGCAGCGGCAGCAGGGCGAGCAGCCCGCATGGCACCAAGGTCATGGCCGTGGTGCCCGGTGGCAGGGCGGCGGTGATCGCCTCGGCGAGTTCACCGCCCACCTGCGTGACCGCGTCCACCAGGTCAGCCTGTACGGCTCCGCCGGATGACAGGCCGAGCAGGGATGACAGCCTGTCGCGGGTCACCTCCTCCGTGAACGACGCCGTCACGCTCAGCGCCCCATCCCACGCCGCCACCAGGACCACGGTCCCCCACGTGGTGGCGGCCAGGTACACCAGCGGCCGTCCCTGAGCGGGCCGGATGTCGCCCAGCTCCGGCATGGCCAGGAAGCCGCTCATTCCCTCCACTGCCCGCACCCGCCGTACGGCGTCGGCCAGCGCCTCCTGGGCGGCGAGAGACTCTTCAGCCAGCCTTCGATCGTCTTCAGGCGATGCGTCGCCGCCCGCATGGATGCGCCGGCTGTCGTTCTCGACCGCCCTGGCGTGTTCAGCGGCATCGGTGAACACGGCGTGAGCGCCCGGATCCAGCCGTGCGACGAGGTCGAGATCTGCGTGATCGCGTTCGAGCGCCTCTCCCAGCAGGCGGGCCCGTGCCAACTCCAGCATGAGCAGCGCGTCCTCCAACTGTCCGGCCTGGGCGAGCGCGTATGCCGCCCGATGCCGGATCGCCCCCGTCTCCGACAGCTGGTCCTCGCGGGAGCGCCGCACCACGAGCATCCTGTAGCGCGCCTCGCAGGCGGTGACCGCCCGCGAATAGGCCCGCGCCGCGTCGGCCCAGCGTTCCGCCCACGCGTACGCCCCGCCAAGTCGGGCTTCGTCAATCGCGGCCAGCTCCGGCTCGTCAACGGTGAGCTCTGCGGCCTCCTCGAAGCAGCGGATGGCATCCATGAGCGCCGCCGCGTTTCCCTGACGGAATCGGCTCTGATGAAGATCGCCGAGTGCTTGCAACGTCAGGGCTCGATCCATGAAGGATCGGTCCTCATCACCGGCGGCCTGCGCCGCGGCCACCGCGGTCAGGATGTCTCTGGCCCGCTCCGGCTCGTACGCATCCAGCGCCAGGGCGAGCTGCGTCCGCCTGCGCGCCCACATCACGGGTTCGAGCTCAGGCGAGTACTTTTCGGCCTCGGCGGCCAGGAGTTCGACCTGCCTCTCGTGGTCGCCCAGCATCGCGTAGGCGTTCGCCATGGCCATCCGTGCGCTCGTCAGCTGACCGGTGCCGGCCATCACGTACGCCTCACACGCGCGCTCAAGATGCCGCAACGCGCCATGGGGGTCGTCCTGTTTGAGCCGCAGCGCGCCGAGCTTGTACTGGGTATCGCCCCAGCCCCGCGGGTTGGCCTCCAGCGACTCGACCGCCGCGACGGCCTCGTAGCAGTCGGCCGCCCTGGCCAGATTCACCGCGGGATCGCCTCCCAGGCGGGCTGCGTACACCTGCCCCAGATTGCTCATCACGTCGCACCACGTCAGAGATCCATGCATCGGCTCAAGCTTGGCGATCGTCTCGGACAGCAGATCCAGGGCCTGCTCCAATCGCTCGGTCCGAGGCCCGGTCAAGCCGCTCATGTACGCGCAGGCGAGGTTCGATCGGGCCGTCGCCCAGAGCGTGAGGTCGTCCTCAGGGTCCGTGAGGTCGATCGAGGCCCGTCCATGATCGCTGACCAGCCGCTCGTTCAGGCCTGCCCGGCCCCAACTCCGCTTGGAGTATGCCCGCGCCAACTCGAGGTGGACGTTGGCCAGCAGCCGGTCGTCCAGCCCGCCCTCAAGATCACGGACAGCCCGGGACAGCTCACCTATGGCGCGTTCCAACCGGAGCATGACGGACCCCTTGGCGGCGGTCCCGTCGGCGAGCGACCCGAGCAGACCGGTCGCGATATGCAGCCAGATCAAGGGCACGACAGTGGGCGGCTCCGTCCCGTCGAGCAACGTCCACGCCCGCTCGCTGAGCTCAAGCCGCCGGGCGGCGGCCGCGGGGTCGTGCGTGACGTTGCCTTCATCGCCCAGCCGAGAGCTTTCCATGAGCAGGTCGCGCAGCTGTTCGGATCGCACCTCCGTCCCCGCCTTCAGCACGAACGAACCGGCGGTGTCGCCGCGCAACCCCAGGAGCACCGGCGCCATCGACTGAGGAAATATGAGGATCTTTTCGGCGTCGACGAGGCCGAGCATGGCCGCGATCCGTCGTTTGTCCGCCTCGTCGTCGGCGTCGGAGGTGTGCTCGGCGCAGAAGTACACGGCCTTGGGGCAGCCGTTCGGGTTGTAGATCATGTAGCCGCTGTCGACCCTGCAGCGCTCCCCGCAACTCCCGCAGGCGATCTCGTGCAGGGTCTCGATCTCACCTATCAGATCACGGCGAGTTTCGTCCACGACGACATAGACGTCACAGAGCGTGGAAGCCTGACAGACTGGACAAAGCGAAATATAGCGTTCCTTGCATGACTTATCCAAATATATCGCCATTCTCTAGCACGTCACCCAGAGTAGCCACATTCACGAAAGCAGCGGGCGCCGGCAAAGACCCCTTGAATCGCCCATATGAATCGCCGGCAAAATATACCGCATTAACGTGTGCCATTTAAGCAGCACAGCGCGAAAGTCCTAGTTCGTTCTATTCTCCGAAGTCTGGCATGCTTCCCCGCCGTGGGGAGGATGTCGAGCCCCCGTGAAAGCACCATGAAGGCAATGGTGGGGTTTGCCCTACCTCACCGCGGCCAGTTGGCCGTAGATCGAAATCGGTAGGCAGCCGGATCGCCGCCGGACACGCTTTGGCTGAGATCCAGCGGTCAGTGAGCAGAGCTCAAGAAGTGAACGCGCGAGGATTCTTACGCGACGAATCGGATTGACTACACTCAGTCACAACGCTGTGGGGACTTACCCGCGCAGCACAGATACGAAGGACGATCGCTTGTCCAAATCCCGTATGCCCGCCGCCCTTCGGACGTCACTTGCCGCGGCCACCACACTTGTCGCCACTGTGTCCGTGCTCAGCCCCGTCCCTGCGGCTCTGGCCGCCGGCAGCGAGCCCGCCAGCTACGTGGCGCTGGGTGACTCCTACAGCGCCAACGTTTTCGTCCGGCCGTGGGACGCCAGCGACGGCTGCGGCCGCTCCGCCCGCAGCTACCCTCGCCAAGTGGCCGCATCTCTCGGCCTGAGCCTCCTCGACGTCACCTGTGGCGCGGCTGAGGTGCAGGACGGCATCATGGGTCCGCAGCCGCCCGAAAAGATCCTCGGCCCACCGTCCGTGCCGCCTGCGGGAGGGTGGCGGCAGAAGGATCCCCAGATCGAATCCCTCACCTCCGGCACCGACTATGTGAGCGTTGGCATCGGCGGGAACACCCTCGGATTCGGTGAGATCGTGACCCAGTGCCTCACGCGCGGCCTCGACACCCTCGGTTTCGGGACCCCGTGCACGACGTACTACACCAGAGGCGCCGGCCGAGATTGGCTGGAGGCGAAGTTCGCCCAGCTCGACCGCGAATTCACCGGGATGATGGCAGCGATCGAAGACCGGGCGCCGCGCGCTCGGGTTCTGGTCGTCGGCTACCCGGCCATCGTCCCGAGCAACACCGGCTGCTCCTGGGGCGCCTTCGCTCAGCTCGGCACCGTCACGAAGGGGGACATGCCCTGGCTGGACGGGGTGGAGCGCCGGCTCAACGGTCTGCTTGAGCGGCAGGCGGCCGATCACGACGCGACCTACGTTGACACCTATGAATCCAGTGTCGACCACGGGGTGTGCGAGTCCGCCCCGCAGCGGTGGATGTACGGGGTCAGGAGCGACCTCACCGGCGACGGGGACCAGACCGACCCCCCGTCCGAGATCTGTAGCCAGATCCCGGGCGACGGCGCGGCGTGCACCTTCGTGCACCCCAACGCTTCCGGCGCGGACAACCAGGCCCGCCAGGTCCGATCCGCCTTTGAGCATCTGGGCGTGACGGCCCCGGCGACGAGCCGGCTCTGACAGCCCGGCACTGCCAAGAGCTACGCCAAAGCGCAAAGTAGCGGGAAGTACCCGTGCGCCCCATGTCGGCCTCGCCAGACGCCTGCTCGTCATGGTGGCCACGTCGGTGAATCCTGTGGCCAAGCCCGCGCCCTCGCATCGCCCGGCGCGGGCCTGACGCCAGGAACGGGGACCATGCTCAGGCCTCCACTTCAAGCAGGCGCTGGGAATGCGCTCGCCGCAGGGATCGCGCGCCCACCCCTAAGTTGGGTCGCGAAGTCGCGAAACTCTCAGTCAACCGCTGTATCCGTGGTGGGCCGTTCGGCGACGGAGGGAGAAGCTGGCCGTAGGCCGCCGACCGGGCACCCTCCTGTATCGGCCCGGTGGACGGCTCCGCGCTAGTCGGTGCCGAACTTGGTTCGGAGCTTGGCGAAGGCGGCGTCGGCGCCCTGGAGGGCACGGTCGATTTCGGCGTCGGTGTGGGCGGCGGACAGGAACCAGTTGTGCCAGGGATGGAGGTAGACGCCCTCCTGGAGGCAGGCCCCCGCCCAGTGGATGCCCTTCTCCAGGGTCGCGTCGCCCTCGAAGGACAGCCACGGGACCTGCACCGGGCCGGTCTGGTTGATCGCGAAGCCGTATGAGGCCGCCTGGGCGGCGAGTCCCTCGCGCAGGCGGGTGCCGGCGCGGCGCATGAGACCGACGCCGTCGGTGTCGCGCAGGATCTCGATGGTGGCCTTCGCCGCAGCCATCGCGGTGGCCGAGAACCAGAAAGAGCCGGTCGAGTAGAGCAGCTGCGCCGCTCCGCGCAGCGAATCGGTGCCGGTGACGGCGGCGATGGGGAAGCCGTTGGCCATGGCCTTGCTCCACGCGGTCAGGTCCGGCCGCACGCCGAAGGGTTCCCAGGAGCCGCGCAGGTCCAGCCTCCACCCGGCGCGCACGTCGTCGATCACGAGAGCGGCCCCGAGACGGTCGGCGAGCGCGCGGATCCCACGGGCGAACTCCGGCTCGGCCAGCGCCTGATCCTCGAACGAGTCGTGCTTGAACGGCGTGACCAGGATCGCCGCGACGTCCACGCCCTCGGCCGCGGCCTGCGCGCCGGCCAGGTCGTTGTAGGTGAACTCGATCGTGTCCGCCCGCTGGTTCGGGGTGACGCCGGCCAGGCCGGGCGTGCACCACGGGTCGGCGCCGTGGTAGGCGCCGTGTGCGACCAGCACCTTCGCGCGGCCGGTCGCGGCGCGGGCCACCATGAGCGCCTGGGTGGTCGCGTCGGTGCCGTTCTTGGAGAACATCGCCCAGTCCGCCGACGGGATGAGATCCACCATCATCTCGGCCAACTCGACCATGATCGGGCCTGGGCCGTTGAGGCAGTCTCCCGAGGCCTGCTGCGCGGCGGCCGCGGCCTCCACCACCGGGTTGCGGTGGCCGACGATCATCGGCCCCCAGCTGCACATGAGATCGACGTATTCACGGCCGTCGGCGTCCCACTGCCGGGCGCCCTCGCCCCGGACGAAGAACTGGGGGTAGCTCTCCCCGTGCAGGGCGGCGTTGAGGTGGCCGTACATGCCACCGGGGATGACCTTGGCGGCGCGCTCACGCAGGGATGCGTCGGAGGACATATCGTGAGGTTCCTTTCAAGCAACCGGCTGAGTGACGTCGAAGCCGTCCAGGCCGGCGTCGGAGCCGAGGCCGCCCGCGACCCGCGCGGCGACAGCCGTACCGAGCCGGGCGGAGCCGACGGGGTCACGACCGGCGAGCAGGCCGGCGATGAACCCGGCACAGTACGCGTCGCCGCAGCCGGTCGTGTCGACGACGGGGACGTCGAGTGCGGGGATTCGCGTGATACCGGCCGAGGTCGCGATCAGGCTGCCCGCGCCGCCCAGCGTGACGAGCACGCCCTGGGGTCCTTCCGTGAGCAGCGCCGCGGCGGCGTCCTCGACGGTCTCGGCTCCGGTGAGCAGGAGGGCCTGCTCCTCGTTCGGCAGCACGTAGTCGACGTGCGGCAGGAAGACCTTGGCGCCCGGCATGAGGTCGGCCATGTTGGACAGCAGGTCCATGGTGATGACGGTGCCGTTGTCACGGGCCTTGTCCAGCAGCGAGAAGAACGCCGGGTCGTGCAGCCCCCACGTGACGTCCATGCCCCCGAGGTGCACGATCTCGGCGGCGGTCACCTGATTCTCGTCGAGATCGGACAGGGCCAGCCCGAGATTCGCCCCGGGCACATGGAAGGAGGGACGCCCGCCGTCCGGGCGGATCGGCAGGATCGAGGCGGCGGTCTGCTCGCCGGGCTTGCGGACGACGCCGGTGACGTCGACGCCGTGCCGCGCCATGATCATGACGAGGAAGTCTCCGAGCTCGTCGTCACCGACCGCTCCGGCGGACGCCACGGGAACGCCGATCTTCGCGAGATCGACCGCCGTGCCGGCGGCGGCCCCCGCGGCGGTGATGCGGATCTGCTCCAGCAGATGCGTGTCCTGGCCGGACGGGATGAACTCCACCGGGCGGGCCAGGACGTCCACGATGTGGACGCCAAGTGTGACGACGGTCATATCGACTCCTCCCTGCCTGGATAATAGACGGGCGTCCGACTAAAATGTCAACGGAGGAGGGCGCAGCGAATGCCGAAAATCGTCAACCACGAGGAGCGCCGCGAGGAGGTCGTCGCGGCGGCCAGGCGAGTCATCCTGAGGGAGGGCATCGAGGCCGCGACGACGCGCGCCATCGCCAAGGAGGCGGGATACTCCAACGGCGTGCTCACGCACTACTTCACCGACAAGGACGACATCCTGCTCTCGGCCCTGCAGATCTCCCACCGCGGGATCGTCGAACGCCTGAAGGACAAGCTGGGCGGCCGTACCGGCCTCGCGGCGCTACGTGAACTTCTGCTCGACAACGTGCCGCTCGACGACGAGCGCGTCCAGGAGACCTGGCTGGAAGTCGGTTTCTGGAGCCGCAGCCTGACCAGCCCCGCCCTGTTGGCCGTACAGCGCGAGGAAGCCGGGGAGCTGCGCTATCTCGTGCGGAGCCTGCTCAACAACGCCGCCGAGACCGGGGAGATCACCACGGACGAGGACCTCGACGACGTCGCCGAGCGGCTGCTCGCGCTCGTCGACGGGCTCAGCGTGCACCGGCTGCTCTACCCCGACAGGGCGACCGCGCAGCGTCTCGAACGGCTCATCCTCCGCGAGCTGGACCAGCTGAGCGCGCGGGGCGGGCCGGTCAGCTGAGCGTGTGCGGCCTGCCGGACCGGCCGAGCGTGATCCGCTGAGCGCGTGGGCCGATTAGCCGAGCTCGTGCAGCCGATCGGCCACACCCGCGGCGGTGGGCCGATCCACGGGGTCGCCGATGCAGGCCCGGACCAGCTCGGCCAGCGCCGGTTCCAGATCCCTACTTATGGACGGCGGCGTGCTGTAGACCTTGCGGAGGGTGAGCAGCGGGTCATGGGTCGGCAGGTCGCCGTAGAGTCCGCCGCCCGTCATCGCCCAGTGCACGGTCGCGCCGAGCGACCAGACGTCGCCGCCCGGGGTGGGCCTGGCCCCCTGCAGCACCGCGGGATCGGTGAACTCCACCGACGGCAGGCCGCCGAACCCGGTCACGGTCGCCCCCGGCGTCAGCACCTGGGAGAGGCCCAGGTCGGCGAGCTTGCCGCCGTCCTCGGTCAGCAGCACGTTGCCGGGCCGGATGTCTCGGTGCACGATCTCCTGGTCGTGCAGCGCCTGCGCGGCCCGCGCGGCGCACGCGATGGCCCGCAGCGCCGCCGTACGGGAGGGCCGCTCGGCGGGCAGTGCCAGCGAACCGCCGGGCAGGAACTCCATCGAGTAGTAGAAGACGCCGCCCTGCTGACCCGCGTCATAGAGCGTCACAAGGTAGGGCGAACGCACCGACGCGAAGGCCTTGAGCTCACGCGTCGCCCGGCGGAACGCGTCCTGGCCGGTCCCTCCCACCACCTTGACGACGACCTGCTCGGTGTCCACCGGCAGCCGCCGTGGCCTGTCGGCGAGGTAGAACTTCCCATGGTTGCCCGAACCCAGCGGGCGTACGAAGTCGTAGTCGGCGATCCCCTGCACCCGTGGTCCCCTTACGGTGTCGCTCTTCTGATCTCTACACGGTAACGTCACCATGGTCATTCCCGGGGCCTTTCATTACCAGGAGGAACCCTCCGAATGTTCCATGTGGACGTGCTTCTGCTCGACCTGGTCATCGTGCTGGCGGCGGCGCGGCTGCTGGGCGCCCTGGCCAGACGGCTCCGGCAGCCTCCGGTCATCGGGGAGATCGTCGCCGGGATCCTCCTCGGCCCCACGCTGCTCGGCCCGTGGATCGGCGACGACCTGTTCGCGGCCGACATGCGGCCGCCGCTGCAGGCCCTCGCTTCGGCCGGGCTGGTCCTGTTCATGTTCGTGGTCGGCCTGGAGCTCGACCAGAAGCTGGTCCGCGGCAGGGGCAGGACCGCGATCACCGTCGCTCTGGGCTCCACCGCCGTGCCGTTCGCCGCGGGAATCGTCCTGGCGCTCGGCCTGGCCGGGGAGCACGCCCAGGGCAGGGGCCTTCCCTTCGTGCTGTTCCTCGGGGCGGCGATGGCCGCGACCGCGTTCCCCGTGCTGGCCCGGATCCTCACCGACCGCGACATGCACCGCACCTCGCTCGGCGGCCTGGCCCTGGCCGCCGCCGCGGTGATCGACGTGCTCGCGTGGACGATCCTCGCCGTGGTCGTGGCGATCGCCGGAGCCGGGGGCGCGAGCGGGCAGTGGAAGGTCCTGCTGGCCCTGCCGTACGCGCTGGTGATGTTCCTGCTCGTCCGGCCGCTTCTCGCCCGGCTGGCACCCGCCTTCGAACGCGCCGGGCGCCTCACACCCGGCCTGCTGTCGATCGTCCTGATCGGCCTGTTCGCGTCGGCCTGGGCGACCGAGTGGGCGCAGATTCACTACATCTTCGGCGCGTTCGTCTTCGGGGCGGTGATGCCCCGCGAGGAAGCGCTCGTCCACCAGATCCTGGAGCGTCTGGAGCAGCTCGCCGTGCTTCTGCTGCTCCCGATGTTCTTCGTGGTCGCCGGCATGAACGTCGACCTGCGCGCCCTGGAGACCGGGAGCCTCGGCACGCTGGCCGCCATCCTCGCGGTCGCCGTCGGGGGAAAGCTGCTCGGCTCGTACGGCGCGGCTCGCCTGAGCAGGGTGCCCACCCGGCAGGCGGCCGCCCTGGCGACGCTGCTCAACACGCGAGGCCTGACGGAGATCGTCATCCTGACCGTCGGCCTGCAGAAGGGCGTCCTGGATCAGGAGCTCTACTCCCTGATGGTCGTGATGGCGCTCGTCACGACCGCGATGACCGGGCCGCTGCTGCGCCGGGTCTACCCGGACCGGCGGATCGCCCGGGACATCGCGGAGGCCGAACGTGCCGCGCTCGGCGAACACGCCGCCCACCGCGTCCTGGTCGTTCTCCCCATAGTTACTCCCCCTGTCGCCTCAAATGCCACGGTGGCTCCAGGTGCCGCCGTCGATCCGGCCGCCACCGTGGCCGACGCCCGGTCGCTCGTCGCCCTGACCGCCGCTCTCGCCGCGTCCGCGTCACCGTCGGAAGTGGTGCTCGCCCACCTGCGCCCCTACCCGCACGGCCGGCTTGAGGTCGGCACCGGCCTGTCGTCGGAGCTCCTGGAGATGACCGAGACGCTGTCCGCCCTGGAGGACCTGGCCGCCGAGGTGCGCCGCGAGGACCTGGACGTCCGGGTGGTGAGCCGTTTCGCCGCCGACGTCGCCGCCGAGTTGCCCGCCCTGATCGCCTCCGCCGAACCGGACCTGCTGGTGCTGCCCGCGGACGCCCCCGGACGCGGTGAGATCCTGTCCGGCACGACCTGCCGCGCCGTGACCGTGGCAGCCGTCCCATGGGGCTCCACGGCCCCAGCGGCGGCACAAGGCTCGGACGTCCACGGCACCGCCACGGCTCCCGGCCCATCCGGCCGACCGCCCGGTCCACGCGGCCGGCCTTGGGCGGCGAGCGCGGTAGCCGTACAGCACGGGTCTGGGGACGCACCCGCGCACGTGGCCTTGGCCTTGTCCCTCGCCGTTGACCGCCCGCTGGTGGTGATCGGAGGGCGGTCTCTCGCCGGTCGCCTCGCCAAGCTCGGCGTTGACGTGTCGGCCGCCGCCGAGCCGCCGCAGGACGCCGTGGTCGTCGCGGCGGAGACCACTCCCCCGCCGCCCGGCGCGCACCTCGTCGTACGAGCCGAGCTGGACGCCGATCCCGTCGACTGGACGACGGCCGTACCGGCCAGGAGCCGGTAGCGGCGCGACGCCTGGACTATGCGTTGCGGTGTGACTCGTAGCGCATCGTCCGGGAGACACCGATCCGCACGGTCGTCCCCGGCTGGATGGGAACGGTCTCGTTCGGCGGGATGTCGTAGAAGTTCGGATCGCCCGGGGGCTGGATCTGGGTTCCGTTGACCGAGCCGAGGTCGACGAGGTTGACGTCCCAGCCGTCCAGAGCGACCCGCAGGTGGCGGCGTGAAACCGAGCCGTCGGGGCTGGTCACCCGCGCCGGACGGGCCTCGCCGGACTGCACCTCGGACGCGCGCTCGGGATCCCGCCCGAGCACGTAGTCGGTGTCCAGCCGCAGGGTCATCCCGTCGTCCAGGAGGAGCACGCCGAGCGGCGGGCGAGGTCCCTTGTACGGCACCAGTGTGCGCTGCACGAGAGCGATGCCGCACACCGCGCAGTAGGGCACGCGCGGATCGTTGAAGTGGTCGTTCTTGCAGTCGACGCCGTACACCATGGGCCGTGACTCGGGTTCCGGCGTCGTGTCGAGCTGGGTGTTCTCGCCCGGGTCCTCGTCGGCGCCGGGCACCAACAGGACCGACTCGAACGGCTGGCCGGGGACGCCGTTCTGCTGGGGCAGCTCGTCTTCCGCGGTGACCATCGGCTGGGACACGGGCGAGGGCACCGGTCCTGTAGGCGCCGGGCCCGTCGGTACCGGTCCTGTAGGCGTCGGCCCGGTGGGCATCGGCTCCACGGGCACCTCCACAACGGGGAGGGGCTCGCTGGGCGGCCCGGCCGGAGGGGGCGGCGGCATGGGCGGCATGGGCGGCATCGGAGGCGGCGGGACCACGGGCTCGCGCGCGGCGATCGGCTCGGGCTGCGGGACCGGAGGCGGTGTGATCGGAGGCGGTGTGATCGGAGGCGGTGTGATCGGCTGTGACTGCGTCTGCGGCCGTGGCGGCGGGGGCGGGGCGGGCGGGAACGCGACCTCACCGGCCTGGGTGTACTCCAGCACCACTCCGGCGCCGGCCACCACTCCGCCGTCGAGCCGGGCGTACGGGCTGGACGGCCCGGCGCCGGGCAGGCGCAGCTCGATCTTGGTCACCGGCCCGTTGACGAGCCGGTCGGTCCAGGTCAGGGCGTCGCGCCCGGAGAGGCGGACCTCGCCGTCGGGACCGCCGGAGACGGTGGCGGTCGCCTCGCCGCTGACCAGCACCGCGACGCCGCCTCCCGCGGGTCCG
>JBIOWF010000270.1:0-15210 GCA_044868295.1 Microtetraspora sp.
CCCTCGACGCCCCCTGATGCTATTCGAAGGCCGTCAGGCGACCATGCCAGACTGGATACCCAGCGGCTATTTTTGACAGCGGCATAGACATCGGCTTCGTCCACTACACACCAAATCAAGATTGAACCGTCATTTCTGGCTGCCGCAATGAATCTGCCATTAGGTGACCATGCCACCTTGTGTATGGTCACGCCGTCGCCGTCGCCGTGGTTTTCATACTCCTGCACCTTTTCGCCGGTCGCCGCATCGAATAACTCCACGCCATCACCGGCTGCTACGATGTGCTGGCCATCCGGTGACCAGGAAAAGTCACGCGATCTTCTCGCATAGATTTCTAACAGCTCTCCTCCAGGCTGTGCATCACAAATACAAACATGGGACATGCCATTCCATGCGATGCGGGCGCCATCAGGAGACCACATTATGCGCCGTTCAAAGCCGCCAAACCGATCTCTGAATCGGGCATCCTTGGATAGGATTATCGTGGCCGTTGCGTGGTCCCAGATTTTTATACGGGAACCTCTTATAGAGACAACTTTACGACCCGTAGGCGACCACGCCGCGAAATCAACATGAACCAACCCCACGCGCCTGTCCCAATCGGACACATCTATGTCGTTCAGGTGACCGTCGAACACAAGTATGGAGGTCCACGAGAGTCGACTGCGCCACTTGTGTCGACGTACCTGCCAAGCACGTACGGTGCCGTCATTCGACGCGGACAGCAGTTTTGGCCCGAGATGCGAGAAGTCGAGAGACGTAACCGAATCGCGGTGGCCGCGAAGATAAGAAATTCTCCGGCCGGTGCGGGAATCCCAAATATGAACTCTATTATCGATCTTCTCTTCCGAGACGATCATCGGCTTCAGCGGGCGAGGCGCCTTCAACGATATGCTTTCGGTCGACCAGGCCTGCTGTTCAGCGGCTGCGACCTTCACCGTTCCCATAGGGGCGCTGCCGGAGGTGGCTGCCGCTGACGCGATCATTGAGCCATCCGGTGACCATGCAAGCGCGTAGACCAGGCCGGATCTGAGGTGGCCATGGTATTCGTTGACCAGTTCTATGTTTTGAGCTGATCTCATCCCAGCACCTCTGCTCGCTTGATCTACGCAATATTACCCACAAAGGTGATGGAGAGTCGGCCGGTCCGTCGAGTTACTGCGGCCAGATGTCGGAATTAGATCAGCACGCGCCCCGGTCGGCGTCGCGACGAACTCGTCGAACGCGGGCGTGAGCTCTCGCTGGCGATCCCTCGCTACTGCTCGTGAGCCCGGCTGCTTCCTGCCGTGGGCCGCGAGCCTGTAACCGTGTCTCTCAGGCGCTACTGGAGTAAGGCTTCAAGGCCAGCCTGGCCGCGCGACAGCGCCGACGACAAGCCGTCCTCTGTTTCGCGGTATCACACGCAACTACAGAGGCGAGACCCGGCGCGTTGAGGCTCCGTTCCGGGTCGTAGCATCTATGGTGATCGAGCTCTCAATACCCTTCCCGCCATATACGACGGGAAGAGCCAGGGCTCCACCTCGAAAGTGTTCCGTGGGCTTCCCGTTGTCGTAGCAGGGGGTAGCGAGGGCGCGGGATCCTGAAGATCCTCTGTTGAGGTTCGTCCGCACCAGGCGACCCTCAGTCCCTCAAACGGGTCCTCCGTCGATGTCGCTCCCCATCCGCTCACCGGACCGACTCCTCGTGTCCTCCTGGCTGAACCACAGCAAGATCTTGTGGATCACGCGCGTTTGCGCGACGCGCAGCGCGCCAGCCTGGTCACCAGAGAGCCCGACGATCTCCACCTCGATCGTTACCGGTTTCAGCTCAGCGGACTCCAGCTGATCGTTAGGAGGCGTGGGCGTCTTAGGAGGTCCCAGGGAGGGAACATGTGGCCTGCTGGGAGGGTGGGCGTGGGCGGTGGTCACTGGTCCACCGCCGTTTCGGGGAGTTCGTTAAGCAGCATAAGAGCGTGCACCGCCTGCTGGGGGACGACGCCATTGCCGAGCGCTCTCATGTAGGCGGTGCGAGGCAGCTCGATGCCGGTGACCCAGCCGTCGGGCAGACCCATCATCCATTCGACGAATCGGGCGCTGAGTCGGAGCTGCCCTCGAACCCCGTGCTCTGTCGCCGGAGGGGCGGGGCGTCCCAGGACGGCTTCCCATCGGTGGATGGCGGCGGCATAGATCCCCCAAGACGTGTGACCATGCCCGGCAGGGTCGGGAATCCCTTGGAGTCCGTCTGCCTCGCGAATCCCTTGGTACCGTCGCTCGCCTTCGGCGTCGGAAGTAGCTGGATCGGGAACGCAGGGGCGAGATGCCGTCCATCGGTTCCCACATCGATCGCTGGCACGTCCGACAATAGCTTGATCGCTATGGCGAGTGGCATCGCGCGCTGAGGCTTCTGCCTCATCCTTCGTGCGAGCCATGACTCCGCCGTCTCCCCATCGTTGGGACTGGACGCCGCAGGCGTGGGCAGGAGCGGAGGGTAGCCCTGCATTCGCAGGATCCTTGGCCTCGATGAAGATCCGTTCCCGGCGGTGGGGTGCACCGATGTCGGATGCTCGTACGCATGTCCACGCCGTGTCGTACCCGAGCGCGGCCAGACCACCGAGGACGCGGTCGAGTCCTCGGCTCCGGAGGGCGGGGACGTTTTCCAGGATGACGAGGCCGGGTCGTAGGACGCGAAGTGCTTCGGCGATGGTGAACCAGAGTCCACTGCGTGTCTCCTTGGTCATTCCGGCTGCGCGGCCGGCGTAGCTGATGTCCTGGCAGGGGAATCCGGCTGTGACGATGTCCACGCGCGGGACGTCGTTCCAGTCGACGGCGGCGAGATCCCCGAGGTTGGGGACGCCATTGAAGCGAGCCTCAAGGATCTTGGATACGTGCGGGTCGTTGTCAGCGCACCAGGCGAGGCCGACCCCGTAGGCCTCCATGACCGCCAGGTCCAGCCCGCCGTATCCGGTGCACATGGACCCGATCCGCGGCCCGAGAAGCGACGCTGGAACTGACGGTCCGCCATGCCGTGACTCATGCTCTTGAAGAAGACCAGCGTTCATTCGGGTCGCCTCCCGATCTCTACGGAGACGCCGCTGTGGCAGGACCAGGGCGAGCAGCCCTCGGCCTCGGGGTTCGCCGCGTTCTTGCTCAGGTCGGCTTCGGCGAGTGGGCGGCGGGAGTGGTGGAGGTAGTACGTGCCGCGCAGTTCGGTGCCGTTCGCCCGAGCGCGGGGATGCCCATGGCGGATCGCCTCGTCGAAGGCGACCGCCTCCGCCCAAGCATCGGGATCAGTGTCGCGGATGTGGAGCCATTCGCTGTCGCGGTGGTACGGACAGCCCACACATGCAGATCTTGGTGTGGTCTCCAATCCCCGGCTGGTCAGGTATGCACGGCAGTCTGTGCGGGTCCAGCCCAGGGTGAGCAGGGGAAAGACGTTGCGCAGGTAGGCGACGTCGGCATCCTTGGCACGGTGGAACTCGTCCACGCTGATGCCGATGGTCTGCTCGGCGTAGACGCCCTTGGGCACGCGGCGGGGATGGGGATAGCCCAGCAATGAGCGAACTGCGGCCTTGATCGGACGGATCTTGTATTCGGCGGTGCACTGGCGCCGGGCCATACCGCGCTCACCGTTCGGGCCAAGGACGAACAACGGCATGGATACGAAGCGGTGATCGGGATCAAGAGCGTCGCGGCGGATGTCCCCGCTTGAGACGCACATGACGGGGATGTCCGCGTCGGCGGCGACCTTCTTCAGTCGGTCGAGGTGCGAGTAGACCTCGGTGGGTTCCCAGCCGGTGTCGGCGAAGATCGCCACGTCGAAGCGCGGGATCACGCGGTCGACGGCGAGGAGGAGCAAGGCGCTGGATTGGACTCCCGCGCCAAGGGACAACGCGCGCAGAGCCGGGGCAGTCATGGGGCGTGTGGCGCTGCCGGGGCGGTTGCCGACCGCGCTGTTCTCGGGTGATCTCACCTCTCACCTCCTGCCGGGACGCTGGCGGGATCGAGAGCGGAGGTGATCTGCCAGAGCACCCACGTATTGCCGAGCAGGTCCGGTGACTGGCAGCGGTCTGGCCACGGTTCGTCGCCGCGCGGATCAGCGGGACGAAGGCCGGCGCTCCGGAGGTCATCGCTGGGTTCACCGGTGCGGATGTATGTGATCAGTCGCCGGTAGCCCATGGCTTGGGCGGCTGCCCATGCGGCTCGGAGCAGGGTCGGGCAGGCGTCGCCGGTGCCGTCGGTGGCCGGGCGGGTGACCTCGATCGTGAGTCCGCCGTCGAGCTCTCGGAGAACGGGGCGGCCCGCGACGACGACGCCCACGAGGGTGCCGTCCTCGGTGCTGGCACCAATGGCGAATCCGGCTTCCGGGGCCGGCAGCGGGTGCCGGTGAGACCAGGCGATGAATGCCCGGGCGGTTTGCAGTGTGATCGGCACAACCCTGAGCCGATTTCCACTTCCCTTGGTTTCTTCGGCATTCTCGATAGCCATTTGTGAAATTGGCGCTGTGCCGTACCTGAATCTGGTTGCAGCTGGCTTTGTCATGAACGGTTGGGGCGAGTCCTCAGATGGCAATCAGTCCAGCAGAGGGGTCCGGCAACCCTCTGGCACAGGCGAGTTCACAGGTCGGGCAGGTGCTGTGGCAGCTTGCGGAGACACCGGCAACTCGGCTGGCAAGCCGATGGCAGGTCGGTGTGGAATACGCCGAAGGAAAGCGCAGGAAAGGTGCCACATCACCTGCCAGGGGTTTGCCTGAGCGGGTCTCTATACCGGGTTACGAGAAGCGAAATTCCTCGCGCTGTGGAGTAACCCGATGGAATCCAAGATTCACGACACGATCCCCGACCGCTCCCCGATGGACGGCGCCGAGCACCTGTTCCAGCTCGTGGCCGGCGAGCCGTACGGGCTGAGTCTCGACGGCACGCTCGCTCCCGACCTGCCGCGGCGGCCGATCCCGCTCACTGAGCTCCGCCGCCTGCTGACTCGCCGCACCGTGAGCAACGCGACGCGCGACATCGTGTGGCGCGAGTTGGTCGTGCGCGCCCGGGCCATGGGACCGACCTGGCTGGTCGGGTCGGTCGGTGTCGCGCTTCCCGCGCTGCGCGGCATCGCCGGGCGGATCACCTCCGGCTACCTCGTAGGCGACCCGGCCGACATCGACAACGAGGTGCTGGCCACGTTCATCGACGGCGTCCGCACGATCGAGGTGGACTCCCCCAACGTCCTCCCCCGGCTCTGCGACGCCGCCCGGCGCGCTGGGGAACGCGCGAGGAGGCTCGCCGAATCAGGCGTCTGCCGCCGGCTACCGGTCCACGTCTCCGTGCCACCACCGCACCCCTGGGACCACCCGGACTTCGTCCTGTTCAACGCCGTGGCCAAGGGCGTCGTGAGCGGGCTCGACGCCGAGCTGATCGGCCGGACCCGCCTGGAACACATGACTCTCGCTGCCGCCGCCGACGAGCTCGGCCTCACCCCCGAGGCGGCGAAGAAGCGTCGCCAGAGGGCCGAACCGGTCCTATGCGCGGCCGTACAGGCCGGGGAAGTGGAGGCCGGCCTGTCCCTAATGATCACCTCTGCCGACACTAGAAGGGCAGGGGCACAAACTTCCGCGCGGAGCCGGAGCTCCTCAGATACCCAGTCCGAGCTCCATGAGTCGAAGGGAGGCCGGGGCACCACCTCCGGCACCGCGCGGACCTCCCCCACACCGGCGGCAGAGCCGTTTCCGGCCTACACGACAGCAGCGGCCGAGGAGCGGCGGCCGTCATGGCAGGGCTCAGCTTCCTTTCCTGCCGGTACGGCAGAGCTGGCCGCTGGCCTCTGCCAGGACAGCCGCGATGGGACATATCTTCCGTCGCGAGCGGCAGGCCTCCGGCAAGCAGCGACGGCCCTGGCTTCGCGGCTGCCGAGGTGGTGCCGCCGGGCCGGTCACATCCTGGCCGTAGTGGCAATCGTTGCCGTAGTCGTCACCGCCGTGGCAACCGTGGTGTTCGCCGAGACCGGTACGAGGGCGGGGCCTCCGACGAGCCCGGATCAGCTCGGCAGGGTCTTCGACAACCTCCGGAACTGGCTCATCGGGCTGCTCGCCACCCTGGCGACCCTGATGCTCACGATCGGCGGGCTGCGCTACCTCGTCGCGGGCGGCGACCCGGGTGAGGTGCAGAAGGCCAAGGCCGCGCTGAAGGCCGCGGCGCTCGGCTACGGACTGGCCGTACTGGCTCCGCTGTTCGTCAACGTGCTCAAGCGCGTGGTCGGCGGGTGATCGTCATGACGTGCACCCCTGGCTCCCCGCTACGACACCTCGTCAGCGGCACGCCTCGGCGGATGGCCGCCGCCAGAGCCGTCATAGCTGCCGGAGCGGCCATCGGCTCCGGCGACGAACGGCGGGGTTGCCGCCCTGCCGCTCGGTCGCGGACGGCAGGTCGGCTCTGCGCAGTGGCAATAGTCGTTGCCGCTACCGCGCTGGTGCTTGCCGCGCCTGCCGCATGGGCGAATCCCACTCCAGAACCGTCGCCGTCGCCGTCGCCGTCCTCGTCCGGCGATCTGCCGTGGATCTCCACGCCTGGCGGTCCGGGGATCGAGATCGGTCTGGGCGGCTGGATCGCCGGGCAGATCAATCACTGGTTCGCCGACCTGGTCGCGCTGGCGATCAAACCGCTGCTGGACGCGCTCGCCGTCACCCTGCTCGCCACCCCCAGCGTGGAGGGCCAGGCCCGGATACAGGACCTGTGGCAGGCCACCACGGTCCTCGCGAACGGCGCCTGCGCCGTCCTGTTCATCGCCGCCGGGGTGCTGGTGATAGGGCACGAGACCATCCAGACCCGGTACGCCGTGAAGGAGATCGCCCCACGCCTGGTGGTGGCGTTCCTGGCCGCCAACTTCAGCTTCTTCATCACCGCCAAGGCCATCACGCTGGCCAACGGCGTCTCCCAGGCGCTGCTGGGGCAGGGCTTCAACGCCAGGCGGGCCGCGAACGCGATCCGCTTCCTGATCGTCCCGCCCGGCAATCGCCAGATCTTCTACACGCTGCTCGCGCTGGTCGCGGTCATCCTGCTGGTCCTGCTGCTGATCACGTTCGTGTTCCGGGTGGCCATGACGACCCTGCTGGTCGTAGCCGCACCGCTCGCGCTGGCCTGCCTCGCGCTGCCGCAGACCGACGGGCTGGCCCGGCTGTGGTGGCGCGGCTTCTCCGGGCTGCTGATCATCCAGGTCGCGCAGTCCCTCACCCTGGTCACCGCGGTGCGGATCTTCTTCAACCAGGACGGCCGTGAGGCCGTTGGTCTGTTCGGGACCGGTCAGCTGTACAACCTGCTGCTCGCGCTGGTGCTGCTGATCATCTTGGTGCGGATCCCCGGCTGGGTCTCCCGGGCGGTGTTCGCCTCCCAGGGGGGGCGCGGCTCGGCCATCGGCCGGATCTTCAAGTACGCCATCGCGTACAAGCTCACCGCTCCCGTCCTGAACGCGCTGCACCTAGGCAGGGGCGGGGGCGGCCGGAGAGCGGTTGCCGGAGCGGCAAGGACCGCCGGAATGAAAGCGCTGGCGGGCAAGGTCATCGGCAGCGCGGCGGGCGGTCCGGCAGGCACCGCCATCGCCACCGCCGCCTCGGCGGCCCGCACCGGAATCGGCCCGGCAAAGCACGCCCCGGTCGTGGCACGACGGCCGATCCGGGCTACGGACTGGGAAGCCGCCCCGGCAAAGCACGCGCCCTCCGCGCCGGCGGTGGCCGGAAAGTACAGGCAGCCATCACGCCCCCAGCCGCCGATCAAACCCACCACACCCGTTTACGGGTACCCGCGCGAGTCGTACTACGCCAACGGCCCCGCGGGACTGGCCCAGATGGACCGGCTGAAGAACCAGGGCACCGGCTCGTCCTCAAGACGCTCCATCCCGGAGCCGCCCGCCCCGCAGCGGCGGGTCACTCCGATCGTTGCCCCCGACGCTCCCACGCCGGGCTCCCCGAACTGGCCCGAAAACCCGGGCCAGAGCCCACCCCCATCCGGTACGGCACGCCGCCGTAACCGCAAGCCGCGCGGAGGTGGCGGGAAATGACCTGGGTCGAACCGGTACGGATACCCGCCGACGTCGAGCAGGAGGACAAGATCCTCGGCGGGTTCACCGCCCGACAGCTCGCGATCCTGGGTGGGGTTGGCGGCTTAATCTACGGCTGTTACATGGCCGTCGGGCAGCGCGTCCCCCTCGCGGCGTTCGCGGCCGTCGCCCTGCCCCTCGCGGTGACCGGGATCCTGTTGGCGATCGGTCGGCACGACGGGATCAGCCTGGACCGCTACGCGATCGCGGCGATCCGCCACCGGCGGTCTCCGAAGCACCTCGTCTCCGCTCCCGGCGACGTCCTCTCCTCTCCCACCTGGATCTCCGTCGACCCCGGGCCGCTCCCCGCACCGCTCAAGCTCCCGGCACGGGGAGTGGCGGGCGACGGCCTGATCGATCTCGGGCCCGACGGTGTGGCGGCCGTCGCGGAGGTCTCCACGGTCAGCTTCGCTCTGCGCACACCCGATGAGCAGGACGAGCTGGTCGCGGTGTTCGGGCGGTGGCTCAACTCGCTGTCCGGTCCGGTCCAGATCCTGGTCCGCGCGGAACGCGTGGACCTGTCCGAGACCGTCGCCGACCTCCACCGAAGCGCCCCGCAGCTCCCGCACCCGGCGCTCGCTCACGCAGCACGTGAGCACGCCGACTTCCTCGCCGACCTAAGCGCCCGGCACGACCTGCTGCGCCGCCAAGTTCTTCTTGTCATCCGCGAGCCCACCGCCGGATCCCATGGCCGTCCGGCAGCCGCCGCCCGCGCCCTGCGCCGCCTGGACGAGGCGTCCCGAGTGCTTGGCGCCTGCGGCCTGACAGTACGACTTCTGGACACCCATGCGCTCACCGGGCTGTTGCTGTCCTGCTTCGACCCCGCCAGACCCGCACTTGCGCAGGGCGAGCTCGCCACGCCCGCCGAGGTCGTGACCCGTGGAGGCCACTGGTGAAATCCGCCCTGCCTCGCACAGCTCCCGCCGCCGACCAGGAACGAGGCCCCCGATGAGGCTCCGCCTGCCGCGCCGTACGGCTCCCGCGTCCACGGGACTCGGACCGGACGCGATCGAAGTCCAGCCCCGGCAGCTCCAGATGGGCGACAGCGCCTGCGCCACGCTCGCGATCACGGGCTTTCCGCGTGAGGTCGCGCCCGGCTGGTTGGAACCGCTGCTCAGCTATCCCGGCCGGTTGGACGTCTCGGTCCACGTCGAGCCGGTGCCGTCACTGGTCGCCTCCGACCGGCTGCGCAAGCAGCTCGCCCGGCTGGAGTCAGGCCTGCGCAACGACCAGCAGCACGGGCGACTACTGGACCCGGGCGCGGAGGCCGCAGCCGAGGACGCGCAGGATTTGGCATCCCGGATCGCGCGGGGCCAGGCCAAGCTGTTCCGCGCCTCGATCTACCTCACCGTCCACGCCACAGGCGCCGAGGAACTGGACGCCGCCTGCGCACAGGTGCGGGCGCTCGCGGCGTCGCTCCTGCTGGACGCCCGCCAGGTCACCTTCCGGCAGCTGCAGGGCTGGGTGTCGAGTCTGCCGTTCGCCTTCGACAACCTGTCGATGCGGCGCACGTTCGACACTCCGGCGCTCGCCGCCGCGTTCCCGTTCACCTCGCCCGACCTGACCACCGACCTCGGACCGACCGCCGTGCTCTACGGGGCGAACCTGTCCAGCGCCTCCCTGGTCGCCTGGGACCGATACGCGCAGGACAACCACAACTCGGTGATCCTCGCCAGGTCCGGCAGCGGGAAGTCCTACCTGGCCAAACTGGAAGCGCTGCGCTCGCTCTACGCCGGGGTCGAGGTCGCCGTCATCGACCCGGAGGACGAGTACGCCCGCCTCGCCGCAGCGGTCGGCGGCGCCTACCTTCATCTCGGCGCGCCGAGAGTCCGGCTCAACCCCTTCGACCTGCCTCCGAAGGGGAGGAAAGACGGCGATCCGCTCACCGAGCGCGCGTTGTTCCTGCACACCCTGGTGACCGTCATGCTCGGCGAACCGCTGAGCAACGTGGGCAAGGCCACCCTCGATCGGGGCATCCTCGCCGCCTACCGGCAGGCCGGGATCACCCATGAACCGCGCACGTGGAACCGGCGGCCTCCGCAGATGCGCGACCTTGCCGATGCCCTGGCCGACGATCCCGATCCGAGCGCCAGGGACCTCGCCGCCGCGCTCGCGCCGTACGTGACCGGAAGCCACCGCCACCTTTTCGACGGGCCGACCACCACCCGCCCCGACTCCCATCTGATCGTCTTCTCGCTCCGGGACCTTCCCGAGGAACTCAAAGCCGTTGGCACGCTGCTGACCCTGGACGCGGTCTGGCGGCGGGTCTCGGACCCGCGTGACAGGCGTCCCAGGCTGGTCGTGGTCGACGAGGCATGGCTGCTGATGCGCGATCCGGAAGGCGCCAAGTTCCTGCTCCGCATGTCCAAGGCCGCCCGCAAGCACTGGGCCGGCCTGTCCGTGGTCACCCAGGACGCCGCCGACCTGCTGTCGTCCGACATCGGCCAAGCGGTGATCGCCAACTCCACCACCCAGATCCTGCTCCGGCAGGCACCCCAGGCGATCGAGAGGGTCGCCGAAGCCTTCCGCCTCTCCGACGGGGAACGCCAGCTCCTCCTGTCCGCGGAACGAGGCATGGGCCTGCTCGCCGCCGGACAGCAGCGGGTCGCCTTTCAAGTGATCAGCAGCCCTTCGGAGCACGCGGCGGTCACGTCCTCACCCCAGGAGCTCGTGGACCTCGACTACGAGGAGGCCGACCTTTGATCACCGTCCCACAGTCCGAACCTCCCTGCCCGAAGTCCCCCAGAACATCCCCATGCACCGCACTCCTGATCACCATCACCCGCTCCCGTCAAGGAGGCCATTCCTCGTGATCCACGACCTTTTCGACCGGCTGCTCATCGACCCCGCGGCCGTCCTCGACCTGGCTCTCGCGTGGCCGGCAGCACACGTCTGGCAGGTGGCCGGCTGGCTGCTGGCGGCGGAGACCGTCACCGCTGCTCTGCGATTGGGGATCGCACGGCTTCGGAGACGGCGACTCGCTCACGGCGCGCGCTGGCTGGAGATCCTCGCCCCGCCCGTCGCGGACATGCCTGGAGCCGAGGCCCTGTGGGGCCACCTCATGGGGCTCCTGCATCCCGCATGGAAGAGGCTCCTGTTCGGCCAGCCGCACCTCGCGCTGGAATACCTGTTCGGCACCGACGGCGTGCGCATCCGCCTGTGGGTGCCTGGGGTTGTTCCCCTGCACCTGGTGGAGCACGCGATCGAGGCCGCTTGGCCGTCCGCGCGTACCGCCGTCGTCGAAGCTGCTCCGCCTGTCCCGCTGACCGGGCAGGCCACCGGCGGGCAGTTCATCCTCGCGCGCAGCGAGCGGCTCCCGATCAGGCACGATCACGACACCGACCCGCTCCGCGCCCTGGTCGGGGCGGCGGTCGGGATGCCGATCTGGCAGCACGCCGCCGTGCAGATCCTCGCCCGGCCTGCCACCGGACGCCGCCTCTCCCTGACCACCCCGGGATTGGTACGGCCGGCGCGCGCCGCACTGGATCTCCTCACCCCAGGACCGCTCCACCCGCGACTCCATCCTCATCACCTGCGCGACCATGGCCAGGATCGGGCGGCGCGGCTGGAGGAGTCTGCACAGGCACGGGCGATCCGCGACAAGGCCCACCACCCGCGCTACGAGGTGCTGGTCCGCTATGCCGTACAGGCCGATGAGGCCGTGTTCGCCGACCACCGGCTCATCGAGAGCGCGCTGGCCGTACGGCGAAACGCGAACAAGGGCCGCGCGCACGCGATCGCCTCGGCGTTCGCGCTCTACAGCGGGCACAACCGGCTGGAGCGGCATCGCCTCTTCGCACCCGCGTCCAGGCTCGCGGGGCGGTGGTTCGGGCGCGGTTTTCTGCTGTCGGTGCCGGAACTGGCCGCACTCGCCCACCTGCCGTTGGACACCGCCGTGCCCGGGCTCACCCGGGCCGGAGCCAACAGCGTGCCGCCGTCACCGGCGATCGCCCGCGGGGGATCTCATGTGAAGATCCTCGGCTTCTCCGACGCCGGGCAGCAGCGACCGGTGGCGCTGCGTGTGGTCGACTCCTGCCACCACGTTCACGTCCTCGGACCGAACGGCACCGGCAAGAGCACCCTCCTGGCCCAGATGATCCTCTCCGACATCCAGGCGGGTCGCGGCACCGTGGTCATCGAGGCCAAGGGCGACCTCGTCCGCGACCTGCTGGGGCTGCTGCCCGTGGACGTGGCCGACAGGGTCGTGCTGATCGACCCCGACGACCGCCATCCGTCCCCGTCGCTCAACGCGCTGGGCGGCGGCGACGTCGACATGACGGTGGACAACCTGGTCGGCATCTTCCACAAGATCTACGCGGACTACTGGGGGCCACGCACCGACGACATCCTGCGCGGCTGCGCGCTCACCCTGGCCAGGACCGGCGGCACCCTGGCCGGCATCCCCGAGCTGCTCACCGACCCCGTCCACCGGCGGCGGCTTACTGCATCGGTGCAGGACCCGGTGCTGCGCGGCTTCTGGACCTGGTACGACAGCCTGTCGGAGCAGGCACAGGCCAACGTCACCGCGCCGATCATGAACAAGTTGCGGGCGTTCCTGCTCCGGCCTTTCGTCCGTGACGTCCTCGGCTCCACCACGTCCACCTTCGACCTGAACGACGTCCTGGACGGCGGGATCCTGCTCGTCCGGCTGCCCAAGGGAGTGCTCGGCGACGACACGGCCCGCCTGCTCGGCTCGGTGATCCTTGCCCAGGTCTGGCAGGCCGCCGCCCGCCGGGCCAAGCTCGGCCGCGCCCGCAACCACTCGGCCCTGTACGTGGACGAGTGCCACAACTTCCTCACCCTGCCGCACGCGCTGTCGGACATGCTCGCCGAGGCCCGCGCTTACCGGATGTCGCTGGTCCTCGCCCACCAGCACCTCGCGCAACTGCCCCGCGACCTGCGCCAGGCGGTCTCCTCCGACGCCCGCAACAAGGTCTATTTCTCGCTGTCGCCGGAGGACTCCCGCGAGGTCGAACGCCACTTCACGCCTTATCTGAAGGCTCATGATCTGGCCAACCTCGACGCCTTCCAGGCCGCCGCCCGCCTGGTCGTCCGATCAGCCGAGGCGCCGCCCTTCACTCTACGCACCCGCCCGTTGCCCGAACCCTCATCCGACGTGGCCCGGCAGATCCGGGCCGCCGCTTCTCAGGCGTACGGCCGTAGGGCCGCAGCCTCCGCCCCCAAGCCGGAAGACCCCCGGCTCTCATCCCAAGGAGATGCACGATGACCCAGCCCCGCTTCACCCCCGCCGTGCTGGCCTCGCTCGCCGTACGGCTCACGCCGCGCGATCGCAAGGTTCTGCGAGCCGTGTGGGAACACCGGGTGTTGACCTCACCCCAGATCACCCAGTTGTTCTTCGAGAGCGACGCCGCTACCCGCAAGCGGCTGCTGATCCTGCACCACATGGGCGTGCTGGAGCGGTTTCGCCCCAACCGGCCGATCGGCTCCGGGGCGGCGCCCTACCACTACGTCCTGGGCGCGGCCGGAGCCGCCGTGCTCGCCTCCGAGGAGGGCATCGAGTTCGCCGCGCTCGGCTACCGCCGCGACCGCGCCCTGGGAGTCGCCCACAACCAACGGCTCACCCACACCGTCGGCGTGAACGACTTCTACGCCGACCTGACCGGGTTCGCCCGCCGCCAGGAGAACGCGCGGCTCGTGACCTGGTGGCCCGAACACCGCTGCACTGCCCTGTGGGGCGAAGCCGCCCGGCCCGACGGGTACGGCCGCTGGTCCGAAGACGGCCACACCCTGGACTTCTTCCTCGAATTCGACACCGGCACCGAACCCCTCGCCCGGGTGGCCGCCAAGCTCGGCGGCTACGCCGCCCTGGCCCGGAGCAGCACGATCGTCACGCCGGTGCTGTTCTTCGTGCACAGCGGGCGCCGCGAGGCCAACCTGCGGACCTGCCTGCAGGCCCACAAGGCCATCGACTTCGTCCCCATCGCCACCGCGTCCCGCTCCTCGCTCGCCGGATCCCTCGACGACGGACCGGCGGGCGAACTGTGGCTTCCCCTCGACACCAGGACTCCCCGGCTGCGCCTGTCCTGGCTGGCCCTGCACTGGCCGCACCTCGGACGGCGCGACATCTCGGAACCCCCGGAAGGGGAGGTCCGATGATCGCAGAAGCCGCGCTCGCCAAACTGCTCGCCGCCGGAGGCGGTCTCGTCTCGGGCGTCGCCCTGTTCGCCGGAATTACCGGTGGCGCCCAGCGCGCCGCCGTCTCCTCCCACCCCGACCGGCTCGCCACCGCCGTCTGCTCCTACGTCTCCCCCGAAGGCTCCGTGCAAGGCTCTGTACGGCGAGACGCCGACGGCGATGGCGACTCGAACTCGCGTCCTGCCGCACCCGATCACGGGACAAGCAGCAGGGGCGACACGAAACGGATCGGCGCCGGCCTCGGCCTCACCACCGAACAGGCCGAGAACGCCAAAGTCATCATCGAAGTGGCTGCCAAGCTCGGTCTGTCCGATCGTGCCGCGACCATCGGCCTGGCCACGGCCCTGCAGGAATCGAATCTCCGCACGGACGCGGTCGGCGACGACGGCACGGCCTTCGGCCCGTTCCAGCAGCACCCGGAGTACGGATGGGGTACCCGCGCCCAGGTGACCGACACCCGTCATGCCGCCCGCGCCTTCTTCTCCCACCTGGTCAAGGTCAAGAACTGGGACGAACAGCCCCTCACCGTCGCGGCGCAAGCCGTACAGCGCTCCGCCTTCCCCGACGCGTACGCGAAGCACGAGCCTCGCGCGAAGAAGATCCTGGCCGTACTCACCGCGAGCTCTTCGCCAGACTCTTCGCCAGAAACGAGCAGTACGGCACGACCGGCCATCCCCCAGGGCGACGAGGCGTCCGGCGAGGCCGTCCGACTGCCTGACGACGATCGGGAAGACCTTCGAGCCGAGATCGAGGCAGCTGCGTCGCTGGGGATATCCCGCGAGGCGGTTATCGCGAACCTGGCGGCGCGCCTCCGGAGTGGTGAGGCGACGGGCACGCATGAACGTCCACACCTGGCCACAGGCGACTACACCCAACTGGCCGAGAAGATCGTGGCTGCGACCGCCAAGGACCTGTGCGGCAAGCTCTCGGCGATGGCCACAGGGTTGGCCGACATACCCGCAGACGTGGTGCAGTCCCTCGCTTCGACCTCCACCCG
>JBIOWF010000271.1:0-17554 GCA_044868295.1 Microtetraspora sp.
GGAATGCCCGAGTCGTGCTGTTCTGGAGGTCTGTCTCCCGATGGAATCTCAGGGAACCGAGATAGTCAGGAACTCCGGTTCACGGACTCCTCAGCTCTCGACAGTGACCCACTTCTTCCGGCTCGACGAGCCGTCGGCCTCGTCGTTGCCGCTGAAGAGGACCTTCCAGTACCCGGACTTCCGCGCCTTGACCTTGATCGAGAAGTTGCCCGAATCATTGGTGTACGCGTTCTTGACCTTCTTCCAGCCCTGCTTCGACCGGAACCACAGGGTGACCTTCTGCTCGCCGTACGAGTCCCAGCCGTCGTCATACGCCTGGAGCTTGCCCTTGAATCGAACCTTGCTGCCGTAGTCCACGGTCCTGGGCGAGGCCTTGAACCGGGTGATGCGGGTGTCGTAGGTGGTGCCGTTGTCCCCGTCATCCGACGGCGGCCGGTTGCCGTTGCCGTTCACGTCGACGTGCACTTGCGCCTGGGCGCCCTTGATGTCGGCCGAACCGGCGTACTCGGCCCGCCACCAGCCGGACTTCCGCGCGGTGACGTCCGCGTCGAACGTGCCGTCCTGGGCGGTCGAGGGGGTGGTCACGCGCTGCCACGTGGAGGTGCCGTCCTCCTGGAAAAGGAGGTTGACCTGGGTGCCCTTGATCGGAGTCCAGGCGTTCGCCGCACCGGTCTCGAGCGTGCCGCGCAGGTGCACCTTGGAGCCCGCTCTCACGGACTGCGGGCGGGCGGCTATAGAGATACGGGAGTCCTTCTTCGACTGTCCGCCCTGCTGCCGGACGCTGACCAGGATCTCCCTGCTGATCGAGCCTTCGGTTTTGGGGTTTCCTTCGAACACCGCGCGATACCGGCCGGTCTTGGAGGGCTTCTGCTTCACGATGAAGTGGCCCTGGCCATCGGTCGTGGCCGATCCGACGCGGCTGTACGACCCCGCTCCGTCCGGTTTGAAGGAGACGAACACCCTCTGCCCGGTGTAGTTCTTCCAGGCCGGGCCACTCCAGTGCTGCAGAGAGCCCTGCAGCGTCACCTCCCCGCCCTGGTTGACCGTGGTCGGCGTGGCGTTGAGGTCCGCCCGGGTGGCCAGGTGGACCTCGAAGGTCTTGGCCGCCGTCGTCGACGCGCCGTCCTTGGTCGCCGTGGCCAGTAGCTTCCAGGTGCCCGGCCGGTCGCTCGACGTGAAGGTGCGGCTGGCGGTGGGATTGGTCCCGCCCGTGACCTGGAGATCGATCGTCTTGCCGGCACTGTCGACAAGCTTGGCCGAGCCGGGTGCCCCGCCGATGGTGCGGAAGTTGAACATCGCCTTCGTGCCCGCGGCGTCCTTCACGACCACGGTGCCGGGCGCCACGGTCAGCTGGGTGGGCGCCGGTGGGGCGGTCGCGGCGTTCGCGGGTGCGGCGACAAGAACCAGACTGCCCAGAGCGGTCGCTCCGATGACAGCGTGAATGCGTCCGAGCATTCGGTGAACCATCCTTCCCCCTGTTCGACGGAGCGGTTGGGGAACCGCGCCATCTCCTACAGGGAGTACTTGTCGGATGGATGCCAGTTATTACAGCCATCCTCAAACTTTTTCGGACATTGCCGAAATGGATCGCTCCATACAGGGATTTCGCTTTTTACCGAACGGTCGATTGTCATGTTCGGCCGGTTCACGTCGGCGTGGCCGCTGCCGCCCGTCAAAGGCCGGGCGAGGCCCTCATGGTCCCTAAGCTGATGGCGTGAACGACTATCCGTGGGACGAGGCCGCCGCGACCGGGATCGGGTCGCATCCCGGCGAGGACCACATCGAGGCGCTCCGCGTGGTCTTCGGCGAACTGCCCCTGCCGTACCTGCCGGAGCTTCCCGCCAGGGGAGTGGGTGCGGACATGATCGGCCGGACCGCGTCCCTGCTGGTCGAGCTGCCCGTCGAGGTGCAGCCCTCGGGGTGGAGGTTCGCCGACCGGCCCGGCCGCGACGCCAAGCGTGCCCGCGATCACCTCGTTCGCGACCTCGACGGACTGGAGGAGGTGGCGCAGGGCTACGAAGGGCCGTTGAAGATCCAGGTGTGCGGTCCGTGGACCCTCGCCGGAGCCATCGAGCTGCGATACGGCGACAAGACGCTCGCCGACGCGGGAGCCGTACAGGATCTGGTGGAGTCTTTCGCCGAGGGCCTGGCGGAGCACATCGCCGCGGTGCGCGCCCGGGTCCCGGGCGCCGAGGTGATCGTGCAGCTGGACGAGCCCGGCCTGCCCGGCGTGCTCGCCGGAACGGTGCCGACCGCGTCAGGGTTCGGCCGGCTGCGCGCCGTCGAGGCGCCCGTCGCCGCCGAGCAGCTGCGTGCCGCGCTCCCCGGCGCTTTCACGATCGTCCACTGCTGCGCGCCGGATGTGCCGTTCGCGGTCCTCCGTATGGCGGGCGTCAACGGGATCTCGCTTGACGCGGCCCTGCTGCGGCGACGGGACGAGGACCTCATCGGCGAGGCGATCGAGGCCGGGACGGCGTTCCTGCTCGGGGTCGTGCCGGGCGCCGATGCCCGGCTCCCGGACATCGGTGTCGTCGCCAAGCCCGCGCTCGAACTGTGGCGGAGGCTCGGCTTCGCGCCGTCACGGCTCGCCCGGCAGGTCTTGCTCACGCCGTCGTGCGGACTCGCCGGCGCCTCGCCCGCGTACGTCAAGGCCGCGCTCGCCCGCTGCCGCGACGCAGCGCGCGTGCTCCGCGAGGACCCCGGCGAGCAGCCTCGATGACCCCCAGGCGGCCCCGGTGGCCCGAGGCGGCTGCGACGGTGCAGCGTTTTCCGCGAGGACCCGGCGAGCGGCCCGGGTGAGTCCCGGGCGAGCGCGAGTCCGTCGATACGACGACACGCGGTTGCAAGCGCACCGCAAGCGGTCTGCTGTTCTCTTGATCAGCGGGAGCCGTGTCCTGTCCTCGGCACGGCTCCCCGCCCGGCGACCGGACGCACCGCCACCTGCCGTGCCGGTGTCGCGTCCGCCGGCCTGGGCGCAGCGCACCTCGCTTTGCGAGTGATACGCGCCGCGGGCAGGGCGTGCCGCCACCTGGTTGTCGCGACACCTGATTACTTCATGACACCAATCTTCACTCTCTGTAGTCGCACGTGTTAGAAAGATCGTTGATCTTTCCGAGAGATCGTCGATTTTCCGACAGCACCTACAGGAGGCTTCGTGATACCCGCGCATGCCGGTCGCATCGCGACCCTTGCCGCAGTCCTGCTCTCTGGCCTGTTCACCGCCGCGCCCGCCGTACATGCCGCCGGCATGTCGGCGGCGCCGGACCCGGCCTCATGCCCGGATCGGGTGGCGTTGGTCAACGCCGGGTTCGAACAACCCGTTCTCACATCGAGCTGGGGGTTCTTCCCCGACGCGTCCCAGGCGCAGTCGCCCAACCGGGTGCCCGGCTGGCTGACCACCGCCACCGACCACCAGATCGAGATCTGGAAGTCCGGCGCGTTCGGCGTGGTCGGAGCGGAAGGCGGCCAGTTCGCCGAGCTTAACGCCAATCAGGTTTCGACCCTCTACCAGGACCTTCCCACCACGCCGGGCGCGCAGCTCTACTGGCGGCTCTCGCATCGCGGCCGCGCGGGTCAGGACACCATGGCACTCGACATCGGCGCTCCGGGGGCGGGCGTCGAGCAGCGGCGCATGACCGACGGCACCGCGGCGTGGGGCCGCTATTCGGGGGTCTACACGGTGCCGACCGGACAGACGGTCACCAGGTTCGCCTTCCGCTCCGTCTCGGCGGCCGGCGGGAACCAGAGCATCGGCAACTTCCTCG
Source organism: Microtetraspora sp. (assembly GCA_044868295.1). Taxonomy (GTDB): domain Bacteria; phylum Actinomycetota; class Actinomycetes; order Streptosporangiales; family Streptosporangiaceae; genus JBIOWF01. The sequence goes on from JBIOWF010000271.1 coordinate 3,765, forward strand.
ACGGCATCTTCTTCGGCACTCCACCCTGTGTCGTGGTGACCAAGACCGCTGCTCCGGCCGGGCCGGTCGATGTGGGTGACATCGTCACCTACCGGCTAACGGCCAAGAACGGAGGTGGCGGCGCCGCGGAGAACGTGACGCTCACGGACGCGATTCCGGCGGGCACCAGCTACGTGCCCGGCTCGCTGAAGGTCGTCGACGGCCCGAACACCGGCGCGAAGACCGACCAGACGGGAGACGATCAGGCGTACGCCGACACCTCCGCCGGCCGGGTGGTCTTCCATCTGGGCAATGGCGCGTCCGCGACGAGTGGCGGAAACCTGCCGAGCACCGCCCAGGTCCCGGACGGGACCACGGTGGAGTTCCGCGTGCGGGTCGACCTGTCCGGCGCGGGGACGCAGCTCAGCAACAAGGGCACGGTCTCCTACGAGAACCGGCTCGGAGCGACGCCGGAGCAGCTGGTCTCCACCTCGAACGAGGCGCTCACCAAGGTGAATCCCGCCGCCGATCTCAAAGTGGTCAAGTCCGCCGACCTGACCAAGGTCACCGTGGGTCAGACGGTCGTCTACCGTGTCCGGGTCACGAACGACGGGCCCAACGACGCGACCGGAGTGATCGTTGACGACGCCCTCCCGGCCAACCTCCGGTTCATCTCCGCCCACGCGTCCATCGGAAGCTACGATCCCGCCACCCAGAAGTGGACCGTCGGCGGGCTCGCCAAGGGCAAGTCGGCCGTGCTGAGGATCAGGGCCAAGGCGGCGACGGTCGCGGAGACCGTCAACAAGGCGAACGCTCACGGCAACGAACTCGACCCGGACAAAGCCAACAACACCGACTCCGTGGAGATCTGTGTCCAGCCGGGATCCTGCACCACCTGCCAGACGCGGACGTGGACCTGAGCCTGACGATGAACACCGTGGCCCCGGTGCCGGGCGCGGTGCGTGAGGTTCGACGTATTTCTTGATCAAGTGGGAGCCGTGCATTGTGCTCGGCACGGCTCCCACGCCTCCGGATGTCGGTGGGCGGCGATACGGTTTCCCTGGGTCGTTGACGAGGGGAGACGAGTGTCGTGAGCGAGACCGAGGGTGCGCCCGCCGCGGCGCGGGAGCGGCACGCGGAGCTGGCGGAGCTGATCGGGGATGCCAATTGGCGCTACCACGTGCTCGACTCGCCGACGGTGAGCGACGCTCAGTACGACACGTGGATGCGCGAGATCCGGGCGCTGGAAGAGGAGCACCCCGATCTGCGGACTCCCGATTCGCCCACCCAGAAGGTCGGCGCGCCGATCTCGGCCGACTTCGCCGCCGTCGCACACCTCCAGCGGATGGAGAGCCTCGACAACGCCTTCAGCGACGCCGACCTGGCGGGCTGGCAGGCACGGGCCGAGCGCCTGGCGGAGGTCGACCCCGGGCCCTACCTGTGCGAGCTGAAGATCGACGGGCTGGCCGTCGCCCTCGTCTACGAGAAGGGTCGTCTGGTCAGGGCGGCCACCCGTGGCGACGGGCGAACGGGTGAGGACGTCACGCCCAACGTCCGCACGGTCGAGGGGGTGCCGCACCGGCTGACCGGAGACGACGTGCCGGATCTCATCGAGGTCCGGGGCGAGGTCTTCCTGCTGGTGGAGGGCTTCAAGAAGCTCAACGAGCAGCTCATGGACGCCGGCCGGGCGCCGTTCGCGAACCCGCGCAACTCGGCGGCGGGCTCGCTGCGGCAGAAGGACCCGCGCATCACCGCGCAACGGCCGCTGCGGATGATCGTCCATGGCGTGGGCAAGTGGGAGGGCGCGGAGCCGCCCAAGACCCAGTCGGAGACCTACGACCGGCTCAAGGAGTTCGGCCTTCCGGTCAGCGATCGATACAAGGTCGTCGAGAGCCTCACCGGCATCCGCGAGTTCATCGACTACTACAACGAGCACCGCCACGACCCGGAGTACGAGATCGACGGGGTCGTGGTCAAGGTGGACCGGATCGTGGTGCAGCGCCAGCTCGGCTCCACCAGCAAGGCGCCCCGGTGGGCCATCGCGTTCAAGTACGCGCCGGAGGAGGTCACCACCAAGCTCCTCGACATCCAGGTGGGGGTGGGCAGGACGGGCCGGGTCACGCCGTACGGTGTGATGGCGCCGGTCGTCGTCGCCGGGTCGACCGTGGAGCGGGCCACCCTGCACAACGCCTCGGAGGTGGTCAGGAAGGGTGTGCTGATCGGCGACACCGTGGTGCTGCGCAAGGCCGGCGACGTCATCCCGGAGATCGTCGGGCCGGTCGTGGATCTGCGAGGCGGCGGCGAGCGCGCGTTCGTGATGCCGACGCACTGCCCGGAATGTGACACCGAGCTGGCGTACGAACGGGAGGGCGACGCCGACCTGCGCTGCCCCAACGCGCGCGCCTGCCCGGCCCAGCTCCGGGAGCGGATCTTCGCCGCAGCCGGGCGCAACGCGTTCGACATCGAGGGCCTCGGCTACGTCGCGGCCACCGCGCTGACCCAGCCGCTGCCGCCGCAGGAGCCGCCGATCCGGACGGAGGCCGACCTGTTCGACCTGACGATCGAACGGCTGCTGCCCATCAAGTCCGTGGTCCGCGACCCCGATACGGGGTTGCCGAAAGTCGATCCCGAGAGTGGAGAGCCCAAGGTCGTCTCCTTCTTCGCCACGATCGCCGGTGTGCCCAGCAAGAACGCGGAGAAGATGCTGGAGGAGCTGGAGAAGGCCAAGCAGCAGCCGCTCTGGCGGGTGCTGGTCGCGCTGTCCATCCGCCACATCGGCCAGCCCACCGCGCGGGCGCTGGCCGACGCGTTCCGGTCGCTCGACGCCATCGCCTCCGCGTCCGAGGAGGAGCTCGCGGCGGTCGAGGGCATCGGCCCGCGCGTCGCCGCGACGATCCGGGACTGGTTCTCGGTGGACTGGCACCGAGAGATCGTGGACAGATGGCGGGCGGCGGGCGTCCGGATGGAGGACGAGGCTCCGGCCGACCAGGGGCCGCAGACGCTCGAAGGGCTGACGTTCGTCGTCACCGGCACGCTGGCCGCGTTCAGCCGGGACGAGGCGGGCGCGGCCATCGGCAGCCGGGGCGGCAAGGTGGCCGGCTCCGTGTCCAAGAAGACCAGCTTCGTCGTCGTGGGCGAGAACGCCGGATCGAAGTACGACAAGGCCGTCAAGCTGGGCGTTCCGATCCTCGATGAGCAGGGCTTCCAGAAGCTGCTCGACGAGGGCCCGGCGGCGGTCGAAGCCATGGCCGCCGAAGCCGAGGACTGACCCCTCTTCACGGCCCGCCGGGGGACCGCGTAGTGCACCGGTCCGCGCCTCGCCGTGGAGACCGCCGCCCGGCCGGACCGCGGACTCCGTCGCCGCTTCGCGGGCTAAGGCGGCGAGGAGTCCGGAGCCGGGCCGGGTGCCGGGAGTGAGCCGATGGCGTCGCGCAATCGCGGAATCGCCGAAAAGTCAAGTAACGCAACGTACCCAACCGGTTTCGCGAAGTGGCCCAGAGGCCGTACCCTCCCATAGTGACCTCTTGGGGGGTTTCTTACCGATGACGGCTCTTTCCCGCAATCTTTCGCAGAATTCCGAGATCGCCGACCCACCCGACACCCGGGACGCCGGGCCGCGCCCCGGCTCGCCCTTGTGGACTTATCTCGCCGGTGTCATCGCTCTGGGCCTGACCGCGTTGATCGTTGCCCAGGCACGCCTCGGTCTCGACGAGCTCGCGCAGATCGCCCGGACCCCGTTGTTCTGGATGCTCGCCGTTCTCGTCGTCCTCGGCGAGCTGCGGCCCGTCATATTCAGCTCCTCGACCTTGGTCGGGGGCACGCCGACCTCGATCATGTTCACGTTCGCCGTGCTCATGCACTACGGCCTGTCGACGGCCGCGCTGATGCAGGCCGTGGCGGTGGTCGTGAGCGGCCTGGTCCACCGCAGGTCGTGGCACCGGATGATGTTCAACATCGCGCAGGTCACGCTGGCCTGCACGGCGGCGGCCGTCGCGCTGGCCGCGTTCGGGCACCACCCGCGCCCGGGGGCGCCCTGGACCCCGGACGGCATGGACGTCGCGGCCATCGTCCTGGCGGCTCTCGCCTACTTCGTGGTGCGCGGGTCGCTCGTATGCGCCGCGGTGGCGCTGCACGAGCGCAGGCCCATGCTCCGGGTGATCAAGACCTCGACCGGCCCTCAGGCCCTCGTCTACGGCGCTCTGCTCGGCCTGGCGCCGCTGGTGGTCGTCGTCATGGCGCACTCGCCCGGCCTGGTGCCGCTGTTCGTCGCGCCGCTGGCCGCCGTCTACTTCACCGCCACCCTCTCGATGCGACGCGACCACCAGGCGACGCACGACGTCCTGACCGGCCTGCCCAACCGCAAGATGCTCATCTTGCGCACGGAGGAGGCGCTCGCCGAGGCGCGCGAGGACGAGCGGGTCGGCCTGCTGCTTCTCGACCTGGACCGCTTCAAGGAGGTCAACGACACCCTCGGGCACCCGGTGGGGGACCGGCTGCTGCAGATCGTGGCCCACCGTCTCGCCCATAGCGTCCGGCCGGGTGATGTCGTCGCCCGGCTGGGCGGGGACGAGTTCGCCGTGCTGCTGCCCTCGATCCGGGACGCCCACGCGGCCAAGGAGGTCGCCTCGCGGCTGCGGGTCGCGCTCACCGAGCCGGTCCGCTTGGAGGGGATGACCTTCGACCTGGACGCGTCGATCGGCATCGCCCTCTACCCCGACCACGCGCCCGACTTCGAGCTGCTGCTGCAGCGCTCCGACGTCGCCATGTACCTGGCCAAGGAGGGCCGCACCGGGGTCGAGTTCTACCTGGCCGACAAGGACCGGAACTCGCCCGAGCGGCTCAGTCTCCTCGGTGACCTGCGGCGGGCGATCGACGCGGACGAGCTCGAACTCCACTACCAGCCGAAGGTCAGCCTCGAAGACGGACAGGTCGAAGGCGTCGAGGCGCTGTTGCGCTGGTGGCACCCCGTGCGCGGCCCCGTCTCACCCGTGGAGTTCATCCCGCTGGCCGAGCAGTCGTACCTCATGCGCGAGCTCACCCAGCACGTCATCCAGAAGGCGCTGGACCAGGCGGCCGTCTGGTGGCACGCCGGGCTGGACGTGCCGATCTCCGTCAACGTCTCCGCCCGTGACCTGCTCGACTCCGGCCTGCCCGACCAGCTGGAGAGCGGCCTGAACAAGCTGAAGCTGCCCGCCAGGGCCATCCGGCTGGAGGTCACCGAGCGCATCCTGATGACCGACCAGGCCTACACCGCGGACACCATCCGCACCCTGGCCGCGCTCGGCGTCCAGCTCGCGCTCGACGACTTCGGCACCGGCTACTCGTCACTGGTCCGCCTGCAGCGGTTACCCGTGTCCGAGGTCAAGATCGACGGATCGTTCGTGCGGCGGCTGGGGGAATCGCCCGACGACAGCCGGATCGTCCGCTCGATCATCGATCTGGTCCGCTCGCTCGGGCTCAGGTCGGTCGCGGAGGGCGTCGAGTCGGTCGAGATCGCCGCCCTGCTGCGTGAGATGGGCTGCCACGCCGGGCAGGGCTGGTGGCTCGCCGAGCCCATGCCGGCGGCGGAGGCCACGGTCTGGTTGCGATCCCGCCTCAGCCCCGCCTTCACGGCACACACCGAGGACGAGATACGGCTCGCGCCGCACTGAACGGCCCGAGGGCCCGCCGAGCCTCGCCAGCCTCCTGTCAATGGGTCGGTTTAATGCGTCGGTGCGCTTGGGAGCGAGCCCTAGGATGGGCATTGTCCAATCTCCATCCATGAAACGGGTTCGACGACTCATGTCCGCCATAACCCGCGATGAGGTCGCTCACCTCGCCCGGCTGTCCAGGCTGGCGCTGGCCGAAGAGGAGCTCGATCACTTCGCCGCCCAGCTCGACCAGATCGTCGGCGCGGTCGCCCGCGTCGCCGAGGTCGCGGCCGACGACATCCCGCCGTCCTCGCACGCGCTGCCGCTGACCAACGTCTTCCGTTCCGACGAGGTACGGCCGAGCCTGACGCCCGGTCAGGCGCTTTCCGGCGCGCCCGCCGTGGAGGACGACCGCTTCCGCGTGCCTCGGATCCTCGGGGAGGAGGCGTGACCGAGCTGATCCACAAGACCGCCGCCGAGCTCGGCAGGCTGATCGCGAATCGTGAGGCCTCGGCCGTCGAGGTCACGCAGGCCCACCTGGACCGCATCGCCGAGGTGGATTCCAAGGTCAACGCGTTCCTCCACGTGAACGGCGAGTCGGCCCTCGCGCAGGCGCGCGCCGTGGACGAACGGATCGCCGCGGGTGCGGAACTCGGGCCGCTGGCGGGTGTGCCGATCGCGCACAAGGACGTCTTCACCACGACGGACATGCCGACCACGGCCGGATCCCGGATCCTGGAAGGGTGGCGTCCGCCGTACGACGCGACGGTGACGCGCAGGCTCCGCGAGGCGGGGCTGATCATCGTCGGCAAGACCAACCTGGACGAGTTCGCGATGGGCTCGTCGACGGAGAACTCGGCATACGGGCCGACCCACAACCCGTGGGACCTTTCCCGGATCCCCGGCGGCTCGTCGGGCGGCGCTTCCGCCGCCGTCGCGTCGTACGAGGCGCCGCTCTCCACTGGAACGGACACCGGCGGTTCCATCCGCCAGCCCGCCGCGGTCACCGGGATCGTCGGCATGAAGCCCACGTACGGCGGATCGTCCCGTTACGGGCTGATCGCCTTCGCGTCGTCCCTGGACACACCTGGGCCGTTCGCGCGCAACGTGCTGGACGCCGCGCTGCTGCACGAGGCCTTCTCGGGCCATGACGTGATGGACTCCACCTCGATCGACGCGCCGGTCCCGCCGGTGGTCGAGGCCGCCCGGCAGGCGGATGTCGCCGGGCTTCGGGTCGGCGTCGTGAAGGAGTTCGGCGGCGAGGGCTACCAGCCGGGCGTGCTCGCCCGCTTCCACGAGGCCGTGGATCTGCTGGAGTCCCTGGGCGCCAAGGTCGTCGAGGTCTCCTGCCCGTCGTTCGCCTACGCGCTTCCGGCGTACTACCTGATCGCGCCCTCGGAGTGCTCGTCCAACCTGGCCCGTTTCGACGCCATGCGATACGGCCTGCGCGTCGGTGACGACGGCACGCGCAGCGCCGAGGAGGTCATGGCGCTGACCCGGGCGGCCGGGTTCGGCCCCGAGGTCAAGCGGCGCATCATGCTCGGCACGTACGCCCTGTCGTCCGGCTACTACGACGCCTACTACGGCCAGGCGCAGAAGGTCCGCACGCTGATCTCACGGGACTTCGACGCCGCGTTCCACCAGGTGGACGTTCTGGTCTCGCCGACCACGCCGACCACGGCGTTCCCGATCGGCGAGCGCGCCGACGACCCGATGGCGATGTACCTCGCCGACCTGTGCACGATCCCGACCAACCTGGCCGGCAACGCCGCGATCTCGGTGCCCTGCGGCCTCGCCGACGAGGACGGCCTCCCGGTCGGCCTGCAGATCATGGCTCCGGTGCTCGGCGACGATCGCTGCTACCGGGTCGGCGCGGCCGTCGAGAGGGCCTTCGAAGACCGCTGGGGCGGCCCGCTGCTGAAGGAGGCTCCGTCACTGTGAGCACCACTGAGAGGCTCATGCCGTACGACGAGGCGCTGGAGCGCTACGAGCCGGTGCTGGGCCTGGAGACGCACGTCGAGCTGGGCACCGCGTCGAAGATGTTCTGCGGCTGCCCGACCACCTTCGGCGGCCCGCCGAACACGCACGTCTGCCCGGTCTGCCTGGCGCTGCCCGGGTCGCTGCCGGTGGCGAACGAGACGGCGATCGAGTCGACGATCCGGATCGGTCTCGCGCTGAACTGCTCGATCGCCGAGTGGTGCAGGTTCGCCCGGAAGAATTACTTCTATCCGGACATGCCGAAGAACTACCAGATCAGCCAGTACGACGAGCCGTTGTGCTCCGACGGCTACCTGGACGTCGAGGTTGACGGCAAGACCGTCCGCATCGAGATCGAGCGGGTGCACCTGGAAGAGGACACCGGCAAGTCCACCCACGTGGGTGGCGCGACCGGGCGCATCCAGGGCGCCGAATACTCGATCGTCGACTACAACCGGGCCGGGATCCCGCTCGTCGAGATCGTCACCAAGCCGATCCCGGGCACCGACAGGATGGCCCCCGAGGTCGCCCGCGCGTACGCCACCGAGCTGCGCGAGCTCATGCGCTCCCTCGGCGTCTCCGACGTCCGCATGGAGGAGGGCTCCATGCGCTGCGACGTCAACGTCTCGCTGATGCCGCGCGGCTCCTCGGAGTGGGGCACGCGGACCGAGACCAAGAACGTCAACTCGCTGCGCAGCGTCGAGCGGGCGGTCCGCGGCGAGATCGAGCGCCAGGCGGCCATCCTCGCCGACGGCGGGCGGATCATCCAGGAGACCCGCCACTTCCACGAGGACACCGGGCAGACCACGTCGGGCCGGTCGAAGGAGGAGGCGCAGGACTACCGATACTTCCCCGAGCCCGACCTCCTGCCGATCGCCCCCGACCGGGAATGGGTCGCCGCGCTGAGGGCCGGCCTGCCCGAGCTGCCGTCGGTCCGGCGCAAGCGGCTGCAGGCCGAGTGGGGCGTGTCGGACCTCGACATGGCCGCCATGCACAACGCCGACGCGATCGACCTGGTCGAGTCGACGGTCGCCGCCGGGGCTCCGGCGGCCGACGCCCGCAAGTGGTGGATGGGCGAGCTGGCCCGCCGGGCCAACGAGTCCGGTACGACTCTCGCCGACCTGCCCATCACTCCGGCCCAGATCGCCAGGGTGACCGAGCTCGTGGCGTCGGGGGCGCTCAACGACAAGCTGGCCCGTCAAGTGCTGGAGGGCGTGCTCGCCGGGGAGGGCGCTCCGGACGAGGTCGTCCAGAAGCGCGGCCTGCAGATCGTGAGCGACGAGGGCGAGCTGTCCGCGATCATCGACCAGGTGCTGGCGGACAACGCCGACGCCGCCGACAAGGTCCGCTCCGGCAAGATCGCGGCAGTGGGCGCGCTCGTCGGAGGCGTCATGAAGGCCAGCCGCGGCAAGGCCGACGCCGCCCGCGCCCGCGAGTTGATCCTGGAGAAACTCGGCGTGGCCGGATAGGCCGCGATGGCGACGCGGGCCCGTGCGCTGGCCTTGGAGAACCCAAGATGGCGAGTCAGGCCACAGGGTGACCTTGGGGAAGCTCGGCATGGCCGGGTCATGGCGTCGACCTAGCGGCGAAAGCCGTACGAACAGGGGCAGACCCGTCGCGGGGCCGCGGCGGGTCTGTCGTCATTAGTGGGGTTTGGTAGGCACTGGTTGTGATCTACCCCATTCGGTATTCGGATCATGCATCCCGGTGGATGACAATCGGATCAGCTTGTTTCGCGACATACCCAGAAGGGGGCCGTTTAGGGTTAACTGAGCAAAGTTGCCCTTGAGCCGGAGGAGACCGAGGCGTGCGTAACGCCGAAGCGTCCATCGACCCGCCGACGGATCCGTTCGCGGCGGTGTCTCCGCCCGTCCCGCCCAAGAAGCATCCTGTGCGCCCGGCCTCCGCGTCTTTGCCCCGAGGGGTGTCGGCCGACATCTTCGGCAGCCCCGCCGCGCACCCCACGCCCGCCCAGCCGGTGCCACGCCAGGGCGGTCTTCCGCCGGCGTCGCCGATCGAGCCCTGGCCGATGGCGGACAAGAAAGTCCGTGAGGAGCCACCGCCGGTGGCGCGTCTCGACCCCGGCCCGGAGCCCAAGGGACACGCGCTCCGCTACGCGTTGATCGCCGTATTCGTGCTCGGCCTGCTCGCCTATTTGGTCCCGGCCATGTTCATGGCGGGTCAGGTGCTGCCCCGCACCACCGTCCTGGGGGTCGACATCGGCGGCCTGACCGCGGCGCAGGCCGTCCAGACGCTCCGCGACCGGCTGGAGGGCCAGACGCGCACGCCTGTCGTGGTACGGCAGGGCACCCTGCGCGTCACCGTGACCCCGGAGGAGGCCGGGCTCCAGTTCGATCCGGAGGAGACCGTCAAGCAGATCTCCATCGGCTTTCCCACGCCGAGGGAGGTCTGGAGCTCGCTGACCGGGGGCCTGGAGGTCAGGCCGCGGATCTCGGTCGACCGGGCCAAGCTGGCCGCCGCGGTGTCCCAGACCGTCGCGCCGGTCTTCGACAAGCCGGCCCAGGAAGGTGGCGTCAAGTTCAGGGGGCTGACTCCGGTCGCGACCTACCCGAAGCCCGGCCGGAAGATCGACCAAGCCCAGGTCGGGGACGAGATCCAGAACGCCTACTTGAGCACCGACGTGATGGTGGAGGTCACCAGCGTCAGAGAAGATCCCGAGGTCTCCGACGACGAGGTGACAGCGAAGCTCGACTGGGCGAAGCGGGCCGTCTCCGCCCCGATCACGCTGACGAACGGGACCAGGTCCGTACAGCTTCCCGTCGAGGCTCTCGCCGCCAACCTCACGTTCGTCCCCGACGAGGGTGCTTCGCTGCGCCCGCGGTTCGACGGAGTCAGGGCGATCGCCTACCTCGAACGGCGGCTCATCGACCCGGCCGTGGCGGCGCGAGACGCCACCTTCTCGATCCAGAACGGCCGGCCCACGCTGGTCCCGTCCAAGCCGGGCGAGAGCGTCGACGGCGGCCGCCTGGCGGAGGACGTGATCAAGGCGATGCAGGGCGGAAGCCGTACCGTCCCGGTTTCCCTGATCAGCGGGCCCGCGCGACTGGCCGACGACGAGGCGTCGAACCTGGGCATCGAGAAAGCGATCGGCCGGTTCACCACCTCCTACGCGTGCTGCCTGCCCCGGGTGGCCAATATCAAGACCGTCGCGACCGTCGTGAGCGGCTCCGTGATCCGGCCGGGCGAGACGTTCTCGCTCAACGAGGTCGTCGGGCGGCGGGACGCGTCGACCGGTTACGCCGGTGATATCACGACCACCGTCGTCGACGGCACGACCGGGTCCGACGTGGCCGGGATCTCCCAATTCGCCACCACGCTGTTCAACGCGGTCATCCGCGCCGGGCTGGAAGACGTCAAGCACACGCCGCACGAGGTCTACATGCCGCAGTATCCGGCCGGTCTCGAGGCCATGATGTCCTACCCCGGCCCTGATCTGCAGTGGAGGAACGACTCGCCCTACGGCGTGCTGGTGCAGGCGGTGGCGAGTGACACGTCGCTGACGGTCACGCTCTGGAGCACCAAGCGATACGACGTGGAGCTCAGAGATCCGGTCAAGACCAATGTCATCCGCCCTCTGGCCCAGCAGGGGAGTGGGCCGAACTGCGTCCCGGTGCGAGGGCAGGCGGGCTTCAAGGTCAAGATCGTCCGAGTGCTCAAGCAGCGCGGCAAGGTCCTCGAACGCGAGCCGTTCACGACCGTATACCGCCCCCAAGCTCAGATCACCTGCCCGGCGACGGGCTGACCGATGCTCTCCACCTCGTGAGCGCATCGACGTTTTCCGGAGACGTCGTCCCGGGAATCCCGCCTCGCGCGGGTGTCGGCCTGTACGCGCCCCGCGGACTCCGCCTCGCGTGATGTCGCGTGTTCCGCCTCCGGGGGCCGGGGCGTCAGCGTGGGGTTATGAGCAGGATGCGGTCGTCGCCTTGGCGGGGGGAGCCTCGGCCGTCCCTGTTGCTGGTGCTCACCCACAGGGCTCCGCCGGGAGCCGTGGTCACGGCGCGCAGTCTGCCGTACTCCCTGGTGAAGTGGCCGATCGGGTGGCCCGCCGACCCGTCCCGGCGCAGCGGGATCTGCCAGAGTCGCTGCCCGCGCAGCGCCGCCATCCACAGGGAGCCGTCGGCGTACGCGAGGCCGGACGGTGACGCCTCGTCGGTCGTCCAGGTCAGCAACGGGTCGGTGAACTCGTCACCGCCGCCCATCCCCTCGACCTCGGGCCAGCCGTAGTTGTGGCCTTTCTCGATCAGGTTGACCTCGTCGTAGGCGTTCTGGCCGAACTCGGTCGCGTACATGTGCCCCTGCTGGTCCCAGGCGAGACCCTGCACGTTGCGATGGCCGTACGTCCATAGGAGGTTGCCGAAGGGATTGCCGGGGGCGGGCCTTCCGTCCGTGGTCATCCGCAGGATCTTGCCGCCGAGGGATGACTTGTCCTGTGACAGGCCCTCATGGCCGGTTTCTCCGGTGCCGGCGTACAGGTAGCCGTCCGGGCCGAACTCCAGGCGTCCGCCGTTGTGGAACGAGGCGTTCGGGATGCCGGTGACGATCGGAGTCGGGTCGGAGAGCCGACTGTCGTACCGGTACCGGACTATCCGATTGTCACTGTCTGCAGTGAAATATACGAAAATGAAGTGATCAGAGCTGAACTTTGGCGAGACGGCCACACCGAGCAGGCCGCCTTCGCCATTCGGCGACACGCCCTCGATCACGCCGACCTCCCTCTTACCGCCCTGCGGCGTGACCCGCATCAGGCGGGCCGAGTCGCGCTCCGTCACCAGTGCGTCGCCGCCCGGCAGGAAGGCGATCGCCCATGGCACCTCCAGGTCCTCCGTCAGAGTGCGCGGCTCTCCGACCACCGCCACCGGCGTCGCCTGCGGAGCGGGAGTCCGGGTCCCGCCGCCGCTGGTGAGGGAAGCAGGGCCACTCGCCCCGCCCACGTCCTGCGCGGGCGCGGGGGAGCACCCCGCCACCGTCACCACGGCGAGCATCACCAGCCCGGTACGGCTGAGCACCCGGCCTCGTCCGATCATGATTCAGCCCTCCTCCATGCAAGTCCATACTGGCTCTTCACCGTGGCGGTTCCCCTCGGTTCGCCCGGCGAGATCTGGTCGCCTGTCAGGCCGCCTCGGGCGCTCTATCCGATCCCGCGTCCTCCGTGACGCGGACCACGGGTTCCCTGCGCCTGGTCAAGGCTCAAATATTGAGACATCCGCCCGGCGAGCCGCTGGAAAACGTGATCACCAACCTCTATTAAGCGAGGTAGGAGGCCATCCCGGCGACTGCTCCGGGAAGGATTCCGGAACGTGGCTGCCCCGTGACCTGGGGTGCGTACGGTGAGGCTCATCATGCAAGGCGGGCTATCAGATCGGTGACGACTCGGCGGTTGTCGCCACGCCGATCGACGGTTGGCCGCACACTGGCCGTGCAACCGGGAGAGAAAGCCGAGTCGAGGGCGGGAGGACAGCGTGAAGGGGAGGCGTGACCCCAGGGTCTCGCTCACCGCTGCCGCCGGGCTCGGTGTGGCGGGGATCGCCGCTGCTCTGATCGCGGGCGGCTCGTCCTCGGCGGTCGTCGCCGTCGCGGGCGTCGTGACCGGGCTGCTCGCCGCCATCTCGCTGATGGTGGCCGCTTCGCGGGCCGTTCCCGGCCATCGTCGCCAGGGTGCGGCCTGGCGCTGGCTCGCGGGCGGCTCGCTCACCTGGCTCGTCGGGACCGGAGTTCGCCCCGTGGCCGACGGCACGCCCTTCGTGCTCACCTTCGCCGACCTCGTCCTGCTCGTCGGCGCGTTGCTGCTGATGATCGGCTGCGGTCTGTCGGTGGAACCGCCCGCCTACAGCCGGGGCGTCTTCCGGCAGGCCACGGACGCCTACCTCGGTGCGGCGTCCATCTTCGCGGTGGTCTGGGTGTTCCTGCTCGCGCCGCTGCTCCGCGGTGCTGAGGAGCGCGGCGTCTTCTTCTCCACGCTCGCCCTGCCCGTCGTCTGCCTGCTGGCCACGTGTGCCGTGGTGCCCGCCGTCGTGGCCTCCCGGGCGGGCAGCCGTCTCGTGGGCCTGGCCGGGATCGGCGTGCTGGGTGCCATCACGGTGGGGGAGTTCGCGACGGCCGTGGCCAGGATCGGCGGCGACGCCACGCCGCTCGCCGCGGGGCTGGTGGCCCCGGCGGCGTTCCTGCTGTTCGCCGTCACCCCGT
>JBIOWF010000272.1:0-3274 GCA_044868295.1 Microtetraspora sp.
AGATCCGCCAGCAACTCGATCGGACGGCGGCCATGGACGTCCAGGCAGTACTCCACCTCCGGCGTGTGCTCGTTGGCGTGAAACTGGAAAAGGACACCACGCTCACACGCGAGCACCGACAACTCCCGCAGCAGCGCCGGCGTCGCGGTGTGCACGGTCCCCGCCGCCAGCGACACCGACAACCGCGGATGGCCCAGGCCCGCGTCCAGCGCATCGGCCGCCGCGCGCAGAGCCGCATCGGTTGACGGCGGCGAGCCTTTCGGCTTCGCCCGGCTCGAATAGTCGGCCAGATCCGTGAACCCGAACCCGTAGACGACCCGGATGCCCGCGTCGAGAACACCACGCAGCCCCGCCAGTCCACGAGCGTCGAAGGGCTCACCGGCAACCGCCACCGTCGTCACCCCACCGCGCAGCAACTCGGTCGCGGTCCACTTGGCGGACCGGTAGTAGTCCTCCTCGCTCATCGACGCCGACAACGGCATCCACATGCGCTTCCACAGCTGCGCCGGCTCGCCGTTGGCCAGCGACTTCGCGAACGCCTGCGACATGTGATTGTGAGCGTCGACCAATCCCGGCATGACCACCGCCTCCGGCAGCAAGACACGCGCCAGCTCCGCGTGCTCCGCCGGAATCCCGTTCACCGGGCCGACATAGACGATGGTGCCGTCCCGTACGCCCACAGCGGTATCGGCCTGCGGTCCCGCCGGAGTGAGAACCACCGCGGGCACCAAGAGAAAGGAATCCCCGGCGGGCAGAGCCGAACCGGTACGTGATGAATAGGGCATATGACCTTCCGTCCTGGAACACAGTGAACGAGAGAAGCAGGCCGCGAACCGGCCTCCAAAGCGGGGGAGCGTCCTCTGGATCCCCGCCACAGCGAGGATCCAGAGGACACGGACTAGCTCTTGGGAGCCTTATCCAGGAATGTCGAGTTGATGTGTGGGGCGAAGAGCGCCGCGTCGACCGTCAGCCCCGCACCCGCCTTACGCTGCTTCTGCACCCACAGGCCCTCACGAACCATGAGAACCCGCATGTCGTCCGACAGCGCGGCGGTGTAGTCGTAGTCGGACCACACGGACGCGAGATAGTCCGCGGGGAGCACACCGCCGACCGCGTCGAGTAACGCGCGCTGGCTGCCCTCCGCATCGCTGGACGTCATCCTCGCCGCCCGGGCCAGACCGTTCACCAGCGCCTGCACGTCACGACGACGCGAATCGATGGTCCTCTGAGACACCGCCACCACCATGTTCCCGGTGTACATCACCGGGTCGACGGGAATCTCCGTGTACTTGTCTCCCAGCGCCTTCTTGGCACCCGGATAGAAGCTCTCGAACATCACCGCCGCGTCGACGTCGCCCCTGGTGAGAGCCGCCACGATATCGGGCGGCGCCACGTTGACGACCTCAGCCGAGACCTTGGCGGAACGGAGCAGCTCATCCGTCACGAACTGCATGTTCGTCCCCAGAGTCGTGGCGATCTTCTTCGACTTGAGCGATTTCAGATCGATGACGCCACGATCCTTTCGACCGATCAGCCGGTACTTCCCGTACCTGCTGAGCGTGTCGACGATGACGACGTCCTTCTTGTCGAGGGTGGCGGTGACGAGGGGAAGCTCCGCGAGAACGGCTACATCCAGCCCGCCGCCAAGCAGAGACTCCAGCGCCTCACGGCCGCTCGTGAACTTGTACACCTTGACATCCAGGCCCTCGGCGGCCCACAGGCCGTTCTTCTGCGCCACCGGGATCTGGGGTGCCGCCGGTCCTGGAGCCCAGCCCAAGGACAGACCGGCTCGAGCGGTCTCCTGCGCGCCTGCGCGATCGGCCTGCTTCGCGCAGCCGGAGAGCACGATCCCGGCGACCAGGGCAAGCGATATCGGGACAAGCAGTCGACGCATGTGAATCCCTTCCTCTCAATGTCGAGAGTCGGCGGTCCGGTGAACGAGGCTCAGGACGTGTTCGCGGTGACGGATTTGCTCGGGGGTGAGAACGTTGATGTCACGGGGGCGCGGGCTGCCGACGTCCACGGTCTCGGTGATCCGTCCCGAGTCCGACATCACATGCACGGTGTCGCTGAGGAACAGCGCCTCGTCAACGTCATGCGTGACGAACAGCACCGTCGTCCGCTTCAGCTCCCAGATCTGGAGCAGGAGAGACTGCATGGTCCGCCGGGTGGTGGCGTCGAGCGCCCCGAACGGTTCGTCCATGAGCAGGAGAGCGGGCTCCGAGGCGAGCGTCCTGGCCAGCGCAACACGTTGCTGCATCCCACCGGAAAGCTCGGCCGGATACCTCTCGGCGCCCGCCGCCAGTCCAACCGCCGCCAGATAGCTCAAAGCCGTCTCTCGCCGCCGCCGCTGCGACAGCCGGTGCCGCTTGAGCGCGAACTCGACGTTGCCCCTGGCGGTGAACCACGGGAAGAGCGCGTAACTCTGAAACACAACGCCGCGTTCCGGCGACGGAGCGGTGATCTCCCGTCCATCGAGGTACGCACGCCCGGTGGTCGGTGTGATGAAACCGGCCAGAATGTTGAGCAACGTCGACTTACCGCAACCGCTCGGCCCCACCAGACTCGTGAAGGAACCCGCCCGAAGCGTGAGAGACGTCACCTGAAGCGCCATGTGCGCTTTGCCGCCCCGTCCGTAGGACATTCCGACCTCGTCGAGTTCGACCACCCCCGATCGGGCAGGTGTGCCCTCCGCCGCATCTTCGGTGCGGGTCATTTCGCCTCCCAATGCACAAGACGCCGTCCCAGCCAGGCGAAACCGAGATCGAGCAGGGCACCCAGGACACCGAGCTCGACCAGACCGACGAACATGCGGTCAGTGGCCAGGAACTGGCGAGCCTCCTGCAGCCGATATCCGATGCCATCGGAAGCGCCGGAGAGCTCGGCGGCGACCAGGCTGAGGAAGGCCACCGCTGCTCCGAGCCGCAGGCCGGCGATGATGAAGGGCGCCGCGGCCGGAACCACCACTTCCACGAAGCCGCGCAGGCGGGTCGCTCCGAGCGAACGCGCCGCTCTGAGATAGACCTGAGGAATTCCGGCCGCCCCCGCGTGCGTGTTGAGCCACACGGACAGGAGCACGGCGTACGCGATGACGAAGTACTTCGAGTCGTCTCCGATGCCGAACCACACGATGGCGACCGGAACGAGGGCGATGGCGGGGATCGGGCGCAGGACCGTCAGCAGCGGGCCGAACGCGAGCTGAGCGAACCGCACGCGCCCGGTCAACAGGCCGAGCAGGATTCCCGGAACCGCCCCGGCGGCGAATCCGATCAAC
>JBIOWF010000273.1:0-33401 GCA_044868295.1 Microtetraspora sp.
GAGACCCACGGCCGCTCCCGCACGGCCGAGCTGCTGGAGGGCATGGAGATCGTCCCCCGGAAGTCGCTCGTCCACCGGGGGGCGAGCTTCACCGAGCTCGACGTGGACGCGGTCATCGAGCGCGCGCCCAAGATCGCATTGATCGACGAGCTGGCGCATACCAACGTGCCGGGCTCACGCAACGCCAAGCGCTGGCAGGACATCGAAGAGATCCTCGACGCCGGCATCGATGTCATCTCCACGGTCAACATCCAGCACCTGGAATCTCTCAACGACGTCGTCCGGCAGATCACCGGCGTGCCCCAGCGCGAGACGGTTCCCGACGAGATCGTACGGCGGGCCGACCAGATCGAGCTGGTGGACATGTCGCCTGAGGCGTTGCGCCGGCGGATGGCGCACGGCAACGTCTACCCGCCGGAGAAGGTCGACGCCGCGCTGTCGAACTACTTCCGGGTCGGCAACCTGACCGCGCTGCGGGAGTTGGCGCTGCTCTGGGTCGCGGGCAAGGTGGACGAGCAGCTGGAGCGCTATCGGGCCGAGCACGGCATCGCCGGGACCTGGGAGACGCGTGAGCGCGTGGTGGTGGCGCTGACCGGCGGCCCCGAGGGGGACACCCTGGTCCGGCGGGCGTCGCGCATCGCGGCCAGGACCAAGGGCGCGGATCTGCTCGCCGTGCACATCACCACGGCTGACGGCCTCGCCGGGGGAGATCCCGCCAGCCTGGCCAGACAGCGGACTCTGGTGGAGAGCATGGGTGGCACCTACCACCAGGTGGTCGGCGACGACGTGCCGCGGGCACTGCTCGATTTCGCGCGCGGTGTCAACGCCACCCAGCTGGTCCTCGGCGCCTCACGGCGCGGCCGGTTCGCCCAGCTGTTCTCCCGGGGCGTGGGCGTGACGACCACAGCCCTGTCGGGTTCCATCGACGTTCACATGATCACTCATGAGGAGATCAGCAAGAGCAGCAGCCGTCCCTCCCGATCGAAGGCCGCGCTGACTCGCAGGCGCCAGGTGGGCGGGTGGGGGTTGGCCGCCCTCGGCATCCCGGCATTGACGGCAGCGCTGATCCCCTTCAGGGAGGCGGTGACCCTGCCGAGCGAGATCCTCCTGTTCCTGCTCGTGGTGGTGGGAGTGGCGCTGGTGGGCGGCATGCGGCCGGCCATCACGGCGGCCGTGGCCGGATTCCTGTGTCTCAACTACTTCTTCACGCCGCCGATCGGCCGGTTCACCATCGCCGATCCCGAGAACCTGCTCGCCCTGGCGATCTACATATTGGTCGCCGTCATGG
Source organism: Microtetraspora sp. (assembly GCA_044868295.1). Classification (GTDB taxonomy): domain Bacteria; phylum Actinomycetota; class Actinomycetes; order Streptosporangiales; family Streptosporangiaceae; genus JBIOWF01. Next base: position 1,289 of record JBIOWF010000273.1, read on the forward strand.
TGAGTACGGTGGTGGACGTGGCGGCCCGCCGTACGAGAGAGGCGGCGTGGGCGAGCGCGGACGCCGAGGTGCTGTCGACGCTGGCCGGCCACGTGCTTCGCGGCGAGGCGGCGCTGCCGTCGCTGCTGGCCCGTCTCAGGGAGACCTTCGGACTGACCTCGGTCACCCTGCTGGAACGCGCTCCCGGTGGCGAGCCCAATCCCGGGGACCAGGCGGAGCCCGAAGCCTGGCGCATTGTGGCGACCTCCGGCGGCACACCGTCCACCTGTCCCGGTGTGGCCGACACCGACGTGGTGATCGACGATGATCTGGTGCTCGCGGCGCGGGGACGGCTGCTGGACGCCTCCGACCGACGGGTTCTCGAGGCGTTCGCCGCGGAGGCGGCCGTCGCGCTGCGCCAGGAGCGGCTGCAGGAGGAGGCGGAGCGGGCCCGGCCGCTGGCGGAGGCGGACCGGATGCGCACCGCCCTGCTCGCCGCGGTCAGCCACGACCTGCGCACTCCGCTCGCCTCGGCCAAGGCGGCGGTGGAGAGCCTGCGCTCCATCGAGATCGACTGGAGTGCCGAGGACCGCGAGGAACTGCTGGCCACCGCCGACGAGTCGCTGGCCAGGCTCGATCGACTGGTCGCCAACCTGCTCGACCTGAGTCGCCTGCAGGCCGGGGTTCTCGGTGTCGGGCTCCAACCGGCCTCCCTGGAGGAGATCGTGCCGAGGGCGATGGACGACCTTGGGCCGCTCTGGGACCGCGTCGAGGGCGACCTCTCCATCGACCTCCCCGAGGTGGTCGCCGATCCAGCCCTGCTCGAACGGGTGCTGGTCAACCTGATGTCCAACGCGGTCCGTTACAGCCCGCCGGAGCGGAAGGTGCTGATCACGGCCAGCTCGTACGGTGACCACGTGGAGATCCGCGTCGTCGACCGTGGCCCCGGCATCCCGCCGGAGGCGCACGACCGGGTCTTCCTCCCGTTCCAGCGTCTCGGCGACCGGGACAACCACTCCGGCGTCGGGCTGGGCCTGGCCCTTTCGCGGGGGCTGACCGAGGCCATGGGAGGCACTCTCGTGCCTGAGGAGACTCCGGGAGGGGGGCTCACCATGATCCTCACTCTGCCGATCTCGTCGCGCGCGACAGCTTCGACAGCTGCGCCCGAACATGCCAGGGAGGCCAAGTGACCAAGATTCTCGTCGTCGATGACGAACCTCAGATCCTGCGCGCGTTGCGGATCAACCTGGCCGCCAGGCGCTACGAGGTGGCCGTGGCCAACGACGGCGGCTCCGCACTCAGAGAGGCCGCTGACTGGCACCCCGATCTGGTCATACTCGATCTGGGCCTGCCCGACATCGACGGCATAGACGTGATTCACGGACTTCGCGGCTGGAGCCGGATCCCCATCATCGTGCTCTCGGGACGGTCCGGCAGCGCCGACAAGGTCGACGCCCTGGACGCCGGGGCCGACGACTACATGACCAAGCCGTTCGGCATCGACGAGCTGCTCGCCCGGGTGCGGGCGGCCACCCGCCGGGCCGCCGTCCATGCTTCGGAACTCGCCCGAGTCCAGGTCGGGCAGCACACGGTGGATCTGGCCAACAAGACGGTCACCGGCGGAGTACGGCTGACGCCGACGGAGTGGCACCTCCTGGAGATTCTGCTCCGCAACCCCGGGAAACTGGTCAGCCAGCGGCAGATGCTCACCGAGGTCTGGGGCTCCACCTATCTCACGGCCACGCACTACCTGCGGCAGTACATGGCACAGCTTCGCCGCAAGCTGGAAAGCGATCCCGCCCACCCGGAACACCTGATCACCGAGCCTGGCATGGGCTACCGCTTCAAGCCGTGACTTCAAGCCGTGACGGAGATGGAGTGGACCAGCGAGATGTGCTTTCCTCGATCGCCGCGGTGCCGTGGACGACAAGCCATGGCCGCAGCGAGTCCCTTCCGAGTCGTCACGTGATCTTGGTGGGGCGTAGCGATGTCATCAATATCCGGCGCTTGGGCGTAGGAAGACCATCAAGAAGCACGATTGCGGCCTTTGGGAGGACTTTGCTGGGTTTATGGGGAACGAGAGTCGCGAAGTTCGGTGGCCCAGAGAACTGTTGGTCACAGCGGGATTCGTCTCGGCCGTCGCCGGCTGCCTGCTCGCTTCTCTCGCGCTTCCGCCCGGGGACCCGACGGGACGGGTCGTATTGCTGGCTATCTCGTTGGGCGTGTTCGCCACCTGGGCTGTGGATCCGCTCGCCGTGCTCGCGACCGCCGGGATGGGCTGGTCTTTCGCGACCGGCTTCCTCGTGAATCAGCACGGTGAACTGGCTCTGACCGGCTGGCCGGACCTGTGGCGTCTCGCTCTACTGATGACGGCCGGAGCCATCGGGATCGGTTGGGGCCGACTGCGCGAACTGGTCCGTCAGGGTGCCCGCCGGGCGGCGCCGGAACGGCGCCGGAGGCCACGTGGCGCGCCGTACGGACCCTTGATCCTCCAGCGCGCAATGCACCGCAGTCGATCCGGGAGCCCGCCTGCAGCTTGACGCTTACGGGCTGAGCCTCTGCGACGCAGACATCCTGTCGCGGGGGACGGGCTGGGTCCCCAGCCACAGCGGCGTGCCCCATTGATCATCACCGACCAGAACACCAGCGACACCACACCGAACACGTTCTCCGTGCTGACCGCGACCGGATGCGGGTCACTCGGGTTGAACACCGTCTGGAGCGTGTAGATAGGGCTGGTCCCGATGTCGCCGAACACCACGCCGAGGGCTGCGACCACCACCGCAAGCCGCACCGCATCGCGCGCCCCCGAACCACGAGCCCCCGGCGACCCCGCTGCGGATCCGTCATCCGACGTGGTCACCTGCTGGCCATGGGTCACGACGATCCTCCCTCGAGCGACCTGCTGTGCAGCGCCCGTGCATCGGGTCGGACAATACCGGTCGCATGCCGTAACCATCGGCAGGGGTTCAATTTTTGGGGCTCATCGCACGGACCCGAGTGGGGGGCCGTGACGCGAGGGAACTTGGAGCTTTATGCTTCAAGTAAATTGGTCCGTGAGGTCCATCACGGCGCCGCCCGCGCCGGACCGGGTGAATCGACCTGCGAATCCTCTGACTGGGAGACCGATGAGCACCCTCGCTGACAAGACCATCGCTGCCCTCCGTACGAACCACGACAATCTGGTCGCCTTCGTGCGCGATCTCGACGCCGACGATCTCGTCCGGACCTCCGGCGCCTCCGAGTGGACCGTGGCCCAGGTGTTCAGCCATCTCGGCAGTGGCGCCGAGATCGGCCTGGCGACCCTGCGGGCGGCGCTGGACGGCCAGGACGCCCCGGACGGCGAGTTCAACCAGTCGGTGTGGGCACGCTGGAACGCCAAAAGTCACGGACGTTCGGCCTGGTCCTCGGTGAGTCCGTCAGCCTCGGCGAGACCCCCGAAGCAGCCGACGGCGTGCTCATCGTTCCCGCCGAGGCGTGGCTGCGCCTGCTGAGCGGCCGGCTGGACGCCTCCCACACGCCGAGTTCCGTCACGTTGACCGGCGACGTCGTCAGCCTGGACGACCTGCGCCTGGTGTTTCCCGGCTTCTGAACCACCGAATCTCCGCCGGGAAACAGATCGAGCGACCAGGCCCAGGTCGAGCCGGGCCTGCTTGCTCGCGGCGGCGAACAGGCTGCCGACATTGCGTGGGCAGCCTGGTTGCTCGCGGCGGAACAGGCTGTCGGCGTTGCGTGGGTTCCGCCGCTTTTGTGCAGCCGACATCACGCCCGAAATCGGGCATGGCAATACGTAAGGTGATTAAGTAATTTTACGGATGTCCACTGCTTCGCCATCTGCAACCGTCATGCGCGCACGGGCGGCGGCCGCATGCTTCGGACATCGTTGTCTTTCTCTTCCGTGATGCGGTCGTCCATGCCGCGTCACCGCCGATCCGGTGCATGCTCGGCCGATGTCGCGTTGGCCCGCACGGTCGACGCCTTCGGCCGTGGAGCGTGAGGTCCGCCGCACACGAGTTTGTCGGTGGGGGTCGCTAGCGTTCCGCGCATCACAGCGGCAGGAGCTGAGAGCCCCTGCGGAGTTCGACGGATCGTGCACGGCGAGAGGTGGATACCGGTGGGTTGGCTGTCGGCGGGCGACGGGTACGAGGTCGCGCTGGTGGAGGGCCGGGTGGCCGCACGGGCCACGTCCGGCCGGGCGGCGGGGCGGCAACTGAAGTCGCTGCCAAAACAGTTGCGAGATCACCCCGAGGTGGACCGGCTGCGCCGCTTCGCCGAGTGGCTCGACCGGCACGCCGCCGCGTGCGTCGCGCAGGTCGACACCTGGATGGTGTCGTCGCTGCCCGTGCCCACCGAGTTGCTGGCCCGGGTGTGGCCGGACGAGGCGTGGCAGTCCGCCCTGCGCGACCTGGCCGTGGTCGGCGACGACCCGGACGAGGTCGGCTTCCTGCGGGACGCGACCGACTCCGGTGAACTCCGGGTGGTGAACCTGGACGGCGAGACCGTCCGGCTGTCGCCGCGGACGGTCACCCTGCCGCACCCCGTCCTGTTGCCGGACCTGGAGGATCTGCGGGAGTTCGCCGCGGAGCTGGGCGTGGTCCAGCGGGTCGAGCAGATCCACCGGGCCACGTGGCACAAACCCGCCGACCTCGCCGACAAGGCCACCGCGGTGACAGAGTTCGCCGGAGGGAAATTCGATTCCCGCTTCGGCCTGGCCGCCAGGGCCGTCTCGCTCGGTTATCGAGTGTCCGGGGGATACGCCACCTGCCAGGTTCGCGACGCCGGGCGGACCTCCGAGGCCGCCGTGTGGATCGGCGAGCCGTACTGGGACGGAGACATGGAGACCGGAAACCTGACCTGGCATGACGCCGACGGTCGCTCGCTGCCGTTGCGCGAGGTCGGCCCGGTGGCCTGGTCGGAGGGTATGCGGATGGCCGCGGCGCTGTACGCCGGTCGGCGCGTTGAGGAGGGCAAGGACGCATGAGCGGCGCCACACTGCCGGCCGGGCAGGTCGATCAAGTCGAGGCCGAGGAGCTGTTGAAGGCCGGAGCGGTGCTTCCGCCGGGGACAGAGGGGGGCGGCGAGCGGGTGGTGCCGCTGACCGCGCGCACCTACCGGCACCCCGGCCTGGACGACCGGGTGGTGGTCCGCCTGGTCGCCGGGGAGCTGGGTGCGGCGGAGGACCTGGTGGCGGGCTTCCTCGGTTTGGAGCAGGCCGCTGCGCCGGTCGTCGTGGGCCTGGGCCTGCGGCGGTCCCTCGGCTTCCCGGAGTGGGTGCTGGTGCACCACCCCGAGGACGGGCACCACGCGCTGGGCGTGGTGCCGGAGCTGGAGCGCGCCGGGCGGCAGGCGAAGACCAAGCCGAAGGCTGCCCTGGAGGCCTACCAGCAGTTGGCCGAGCAGCTCGCCCGATCTGTCCCGCACTTCCTCCCCACGTTCTACGAGCAGGCCGGACGGGTGTTCGTCGCGGTGGAGAACCCCACCTACGCCGCGCAGATGTTCACCAAGGCGCGCAGGGCCGAGGCGGAGTACGGCCTGGCCGTCGACGAGGACCGGCTGGACGCGGTGTTCCTGGAGTTCGCGCTCGCCGGGGCGCTGCCGGTGAAGGTGCTCTCCGGGTACGCCAAGGAGCTGGCCGCCAGGGTCTCCCCGGCGGAGGCGTTCGAGCGGTTTCGCCGGCTCTGCGTGCGGCGCACCGCGGGCGGGCTGCCGCCGTCGGCGCAGATGGCGACCGACCTGCGCAGGCTGGCCCGGGCGGCCGGGGCGGACGCGGACGTGGAGGAGCGGTCCTACCTTGCCGAGCTGCTCGGCATGTCGGCCACCCTGCGGGCGGCCACAGGCTGGTGGAAGTCGCATCGCCCCGCTCTGGTGGAGCTGGGCCGGCGGGATCCCGCAGCACGCGGCGCGATGCTGAACATCATGCCGAGCTGCTCCGATGACGCGATGCCACCCCTGTGGCTGGAAATCCTGGAGGAGTCCGGCGCCGCCGCCGGGCTCGTCGACGCCGACCTGTCCGCACAGGAGCGGCCCGCCGACGGCGCGGCGGACTGGCTCAAGCGGTTCCTCAAGGCCAGAAACGAGCCATGGGGTGTGCCGCCGCGCCTGCCCGGCCTGTACGCGCTGGTGGAACGGGCCGCGGACCGGGTGCGCACCGAGCTCGCCGAGTCCGGCCAAGGGCTGACGGCCGCGTATGACGTCGACCTGCTGGATCTGCTGCTGGCGCTGGACATCCCCGTGGCCGATCCCGGCGAAGGTCACGGCCTGCTGCTGGAGGACTGGGCGAAGGGGGAAGGCCAGCGCGATCTGGTCGCGCTCGCCTCCGACGCTCGGTTCCAGAAAGCGTTCAACCGGGCGGCCAATGGCTTCTCCAACGACACGGACGGCAATCGGGCCGTTCGTCTTCTGGCCGGATCGCCCGGCGGACGTCCGATGCTGGCCGAGTGGGTGCGCAATGTGGCTCGGCGGTCCTCCGCCGCGGGCCTGCCACAGCTGCCCGACGCCTTGAGGCGGCTGACCTGGCTGCCCGGAGAGGCGCTGGTGCTCGCCGAGGAGGAGGTGCGCGCGGCTGCCGGGACCGACCTCGCCCCCGTGCTCGCCCGGACCCTGCAAGCTGGTCTGTTCGACGAGCTCGGCTGGCCGGCATGGGAGGAGGCGGCTGCCGCGCTCGTGGCGAAGAAGGACGTCGACGACCTCGTCGTCGCGGACGCCTGGCCGCATCTGATCGTCGCCGGCCCCTCGCAGGCCAGGGTGATCGGCACCGAGGGCACCGTGCTCACCCACGACCTTCGGGTCCCGTCCAAGGACACCTGGGGCGATCCGGGCTTCCACTTCGTGGACGGCGAGCTGCTCGTCTACTGGCAGTCCCGGGAGCTGGACAACCGGCTGAAGGGATACTGGCACCTCTCCGCCGGTCAGCCGCAGCCGCTGGAGGGTGACGGGAGCACCCGAGGGACGCGCATGGACTACTACCGCGGGAATGATCCGGTCACCCTGCCGGTGCCCGGCGGCGGGCGCACCACCGGCATGGGCATGCTCCACCGCGGGGACACCGCGGTCCCCGGCGAGCGATCGGTGCTCACCGACGGGACATCCTTCTGGACATGGACGTGGGACGGGGCGGATCACGCCACCACCGGATGGTACGAGTTCGACCCGGCCACCGGGGAGCACGGCCGAAAGGGCCTGCCCGGCTTCCTGGCCGACGCGCTGAACACCGCGCCGCCGGGCAGCAAATTCGAGGGGGGCTCGCTGCTTCCCGCCCCTTCAGACGAGGCCACCCCGTGCGGCGCTCCGGTGGGCGGAATGCTCGGCTGGCGGGTGGTGCGCCTGCCCGACGGGTCGCTGCGAGGGGAGGACCTCGCCGGACGTACGGTCACCGTGCCGCCCGGCTCGGATTCACCGGGCCGCGCCCTGACGCTTCCCGGGGACGACCGGCCCCGCGCCGTCGTCAGGAACGGCTACAGAATCAGCCTGCTCGACCCGGACGGCGTCGTCACTGCGGTGGCGAAGACCGACGACCCCCCAGGGGAGTTCGGGGAGGGCACCCTCATCCTGCCGCCGCTGCGCTACTGGCACTGCCTGCGGCCCAGGGACCCGGAGGGCTCCGTCGCGCTGCGCCGGATCGACCGGGAGACCGCCGCGGCACTGCTGAAGGCCGCGACCACAGTCGCCGAAGCCGGGCAGGAGGAGCTGCGGTCGCAGATCAGGATGCTGTTGCCGCAGGTAAGCGATGACTCGCTGGTGGCCGGGATCGCGGGAGTCGTGCGGTTCGCCGCCAAGCAGCAGGCGGTCCTGGACGCCGCGGCGGCCCGTCTCATGGACGCGCTCGCCGGTGGCCACCAGGAGCAGCCGCCGACGGGTCCCGCCGACGAGCTGCTCCACCAGGCGCTGAGCGGCCTGGTCCGCTGGAACACCTGGCAGGGGCCGGCGGACAGCGCCTTTCGCCAGATCCGTTCGATCGGCAAAGCGCTGCGGGACGTGCTGGAGCCCGCACCCGATGGTCCTCTCGTCCTCCTCCATCTCGACGGGCCAGAGCTGCCGAACGCCGCGCACGACTGGGAAACGGTGCTCGAGCACAGCGGCGCGGTGGCTTTCAGAGCCGCGTCGGTGACCGTCGAACAGCGGCATCGCGACACTCTGCGGGAGTTCCTCGAAGAGGCGGACGCGCTCGGGCTGGCCACGGCGGCCGAACCCGCTCGCTGGCGCCGATTCGTTTTCCACGTCGACAGGAGCCTGCTGACCACGGCCTCCGGTGACTGGCGGACCGGCGCGTGGGCGGGGCTGCTGCCGCTGGACGGAGGCGCGTTCCTCGCCATCCTGCGCTGGGGAGGGGCGGACGGAGCCAACGGCGTGTTCACGGCGCTGTTCCACGACCCGGCTGGCCGGTTCGACGTGCCCGAACCCTACAGGGTGCGGGAGTCGGCGGCCGTGGGCGCGAGCCGGGACGCGGGGTGGCTCGGGGCGTTCCTGTCCGAGCTGGCCGCGCACGGCCCCGTGCCCTGGCGGCCGGAGGCGGCGGACGAGTTCGCCCGGCTCACCGGCGTCTCCCAGACGCTCGCCCGGCTGGTGCTGGCCGGCATGCCGAACGTGGACGACTACGAGCGGAACTTCCTGCCAAAGGAGGTGCGGGCGACACTCGGGGTGAAGGTGGCCGACGCGGCCATCGCCCGAGGCGAGCTGTCCAAGCTGGACACCGGCGTCCGGCGTGCGATCGTCGCGGCGTTGCTGCCCGAGGAGCCCGCCCGGCTGTGGGCGGACGGTCCCGACGTGGCCGCTGCGGCGGCCGTGTGGAACAGCAAGGTGGGCCGGCGGACCGCCGTTCCGGAATGGCTCCTCGCCGACGCGGTCCGGGCGGTGAGGACGCCGTGGCAGCCGAGCCAGGCGCTGCCCGCCCTGCTCGACCCGGCCGCGGAATCGGAGCTGAGCGTCGACCTGGCCTGGACCATCCGCGGCGATCGCGCCCACCCCGTCGACTCCGCCGCGACCGGATTCACCGCGCGGACGCTGATCGGCGCCGTCACGCTGACCGGATGGCTCGCCCACCGGCTGCCCGCCGGGGACCCGTTACGGGCCGCCCTGCCGGCGACGCTGGCCGCCGTCCGGGATCGGCTCGCCAGTCCCGATCTGATGCTCGACCTGGAGCGGTACGCCGACCTCCCCGAATTCCGGAAGGTGGCCGGAGCCCCCACCGAGGTCGGCGAGGGCTGGGAGCGCTACGGCGCCGTCGTCCTGTCCACTCATGACAATATGCCGGCTCCGGCCCTGCGTACGGCACTGCTGGACGCCGCCGGGTCCGATCCCTACCTCGCCGCCGTACGCGGCGACTCCCAGGAGCCCTTCCCCGCCGAAGTCGCGCTCCGCACGGCCCGTGACCCGCGGTTCGAGGCGTTGCTCGCCGATCCGGGCGACCCGGCCGCGGGCGAGCGTGACGCGGACGGCACCTGGTGGCCGCAGGACCCGGTCCGATCGGCGCCCGCCCTGGTCGCCGAGGTGGCCAAGGAGCACGGTCTCGGCGAGGACGCCGCCGTCGTCTACCTCACGCTGCTCGCCATGCCGGATCCCACCGACCGGAACGTCGCCCGGTGGACCGGCTGGAAGCCGGCCCGGCTCAAGGCGGCCCGTGCCGAACTGGCCGCCACCGACCTGGTGGTCGAGGCCAGCCGCAGCCGGGCCGGGCGCTCCTTGTTCCTCCCGGGAGGATGGGTCGACCTGAAAGCCCCGCTGGTGCCGCTGGAGCAGTGGAAGTTTCCCCTGTTCGATCTGGCAGGCGGCCAGAGCGCCCCGCAGCGGGCGATCGTCCCCCTCGAACCCGCCGCTGACCTCTACCGCAGGGCATGGCAGCGGGTGCAGGACGGCGATACGCCTCGCTTCGGGGAGCTCAAGGTCAAGCGCGGCAGGCGTCGCTGATGGCCCGCGCTCTCCGACCCGGCCGGTTTTCAAAGCCGCTCAGGTCAAACCAGTAAAGGCTGACCAGTTCAAACCAGTTCGAGACTGTACAGGTAGAACCAGGTAGAACCAGGTAGAACCAGGTAGAACCAGGTCGAGACTGTCCAGCTAGAGGCTGCCCAGTTCGCGGCTGCCCGCCCTCCTATCCGGCGGGCAGCCGAACACCCGAATACGTATGAGGACTTCACTTATGACCCTGACCGACGACCAGGCAACGGTCGTTCCGGCCCGGCAGGTGCTGCCTGCTGAGGAGCGGTATGCCACCGAGCTCGCCTTTCTCGCCGCATACGACGGCGGGCACCGTCCGCCTGGCTGGGCGCTGACCCCGCGCGCGGTTGTCACGTTCATCTGCGGCAGTGGCGACGAGACGCTGGAGTTGCCGAAATCCCGGCGGAACGCCGACGGGGATCTGCCGGACCGGATGACGGTGGCTCCCAAGTTCGTCGGTGAGCGCGCCCTGGTGGAACGTTGCGTGGTCACTCTCGCCGGTGAGCGCGGGCTGCTGCTCGTGGGCGAGCCGGGCACCGCCAAGTCGATGCTGTCCGAACTGCTGGCCGCCGCCGTCTGCGGCACCAGCGCCCTCACCGTCCAGGGCACCGCGGGCACCACCGAGGACGCTTTCCGCTACGGCTGGAACTACGCCCTGCTGCTCGCCCAGGGGCCGACCCGGCACGCCCTGGTCGACTCGCCGGTGCTCACAGCCATGCGCACCGGGCGGGTCGCCCGGGTCGAGGAGATCACCCGCTGCCTGCCCGAAGTGCAGGACGCGCTGGTGTCGATCCTGTCCGACCGGCGGCTCAGTGTGCCCGAGCTCGCCGACACCGCCGACGCGCTGATCGCGGCCGCACCCGGATTCTCCGTGATCGCCACGGCCAACCTGCGCGACCGCGGCGTCTCGGAGATGTCCGCCGCGCTCAAACGGCGATTCAACTTCGAGACCATCCATCCCATCGCCGATGTCGAGGCCGAGACCTCTCTGGTACGCCGCCAGGCCATCGCCGCGGTCCAGCGGGCGGGCGCCACGTTCGGAGTGGACGACGCCGTGCTGGACGCGCTGGTCACCGTCTTCCGCGACCTGCGTTCCGGCCGGTCGGCCGAGGGCTGGGACGTGGAGCGGCCCGGCACGGTGATGTCCACCGCCGAGGCGGTGCAGGTCGCCGCCTCCCTCGGAGTGGCCGCGGCCTACCTGCCGAGCGGCGACATCCTCGACCTGGTTCCCGGGCACCTGCTCGGAGTGGTCCGCAAGGACGACCCGGCCGACCACGGACGGCTGCTCGGCTACTGGGACGGCCCGGTGCGACGTCGCGCCGAAGACGGCTCCGCCATGTGGCGCCGCCTCTGGGATCTTCGGCAGAACCTCCGATGACGAGCCCTCAGGACGCCGAGCCTCAGGACGCCGAGCCTCAGGACGCCGAGCCGATCTCCCCACCAGGCACCCGGAACGCCGACCCGCAGGAGGCTGGTTACTCCGACCCGGACGAGGCCCGGCACTCCAATCCGCAGGAGACTGGGCACTCAGATGCGCGAGCGCACTCGGATCCACAGGACGCCGGGTGCTCCGATGCCTGCGGGCACTCCAATCCGCAGAGGACCGGGCCTTTAGATCGGCGCGCGCACTCGGATCCGCAGGAGGCCGTGACGGCCCTCGCCGAGTCCGCTCAGCCGTACCTCATCGGAGTGCGCCACCACAGCCCCGCGCTGGCGACGGCCGTTCCGGCCCTGCTGGACGCCGTCGGCGCAGAGGTCGTATGCGTCGAATTGCCCACTGACTTCCAGCCATGGCTTGTCCATCTCGCGGATCCCGCCACCCTCGCGCCGGTCGCCCTGGCCGGGGCAGGGGAGAACGGACGACTCGGCTTCTACCCGTTCGCCGACTTCTCCCCGGAGCTGGCGGCCATCCGATGGGCCCGAGACAGCGGAGCCGAGGTGCTCTGCTGCGACCTCCCCCTCTCCGACCCCGCCTGGTCCCAGTCCAGTACGGCGGAGCAGGTCACGCATCAGACATCGCCAGACGCGCTGAAGACGCGGCCTGACGCGCTGCCGGAAACGAAGTCCGAGACACCGACATCTGAGGTGCCGATATCCGAGGTGCCGACGTCTGAAGCACTGGAGTCCGCGGCGCCGGAGGCTTCCGCGCCAAAGACGGACCGGGAGGTGCCGCAGGCCGAGCCGGTGCGGAAGAGCTCTTTCGCGGAGGCGCTCGCCGCTTCGGGTACAGGGCGGGACGGGGACGACATGTGGGACCGGGCCGTCGAGGTCCTCGCTCCCGGGTGCAAGCCAGAAGCGGTACGCCGGGCCGCGCTCGGCGTGGGCTGGGCACTTCGCCAGGACGCCACGGCCCAAGGCGGCGTGCCGCCCACGGATCTGGCTCGCGAGGCGCATATGCGCCGGGTGCTCGCCGAAGCCACCGCAGGCGGTCGCCGCGTCTGCGCGGTGGTGGGAGCCTTCCACGCCCCCGCCCTGGTCGCCGAGGCCGCGCACGAACCCGAAGCGCTCGCATCGGTTGCCTCCGGACTGACAACGGATCCGACGGAACCACAGTCCGCCGTGCGTTCGGCGGTCGCTTTACGCGGGGCTCAGCCCACGACCGCTTCGAGTAGCACCACGGACCCGGCGGGTGGTTCGCGGGTGTCGCAGGTTCGTTCGGCGGTCGCGGCACGAGGTCGGACGGGCTCCGAGCACGCTACGTCGCTGGTTCCGTATGCCTTCGACCTGCTCGATTCACGGTCCGGCTATCCGGCCGGAATCCGCGACCCGCGCTGGCAGCAGGCTGTCTTCATGGCGGGAGGCGACCCGGAAAGGGTCCGCGACGCCGCCGCCCGTGCCATCACCGACCTGTGCCGGGAGTTGCGTTCGGCCGGGCATACCGCGGGCACGGGCGAGGCTGCCGAGACGCTGCGGCTCGCCTGCGACCTGGCCCGACTGCGCGCGCTTCCCGCGCCAGGCCGGGGCGAACTCATCGAAGCGGTGACCACTGTGCTCGGCCAGGGTGAACCCCTCGGCCGTGGCCGGGCGCTGGCCCGGGCGCTCGACACCGTCCTCGTCGGTGCCGACCGTGGCAGGACGGCGCCGGGCACGCCACGTTCCGGGCTGGGACCCGCGGTCGAGGAGGAGCTCGTCGCGCTTCGGCTGCCCTGCCCCGAGAACCCGGAGGCCCGAGAGGTCCGCCTTGACCCGCTCCGTACGGACCTGGACGCCCGCCGCGAGATCATGCTGCAACGCCTGCTGGTGTGCGGCGTCGGCTACGGACAGCCGGTAGAGGTGACCGGAACCGGCGACTCGGCAGCGCTCACGACCCGATGGCGGCTTGCCTGGACGCCTTCCGTCCCCGCTCTGCTGGACCTGGCCGGAATCCGTGGTGTCACCGCAGCTTTGGCCGCCGCCGGCACGCTGCGCGAAAACTTCCGCCGCGAGTCCGCCGAAGGTGGCCCCACTTGCGGGCTGATTCTTGGCGCCCTGCGCGCCGCGGCTCGCTGCGACCTGCCCGAACTGGTCACCGACCGGCTCGCCGACGCGGCCGCCGTCCTTCCTTCCAGCGCGACCATCGCGGATCTCGTCGAGGCTCTCGACCTGCTGGAGGCGCTGCGCCGCGAACACCTCCCCGGCACCACTCCGGAGAGCCGCGACCAGGCCACCGAGCTGGTCGGGACCCTGCTGGAGGCCGCGATCCGCGCGCTGCCCGGCCTGTCCGGCAGTGACGAGCCGGAGGACGCCGGCGCCTTGGTCGCCCTCGCCGTCCGCGCCGGCGAGCACCGCCTGGGCCTGCGGATGGACGACGCCCTGGGCGCCCTCGCACGCGGCGGTTCGCCTCTCATACAGGGGGCGGCGCTCGCCGCCCGGGTCCTGCTCGACCTCGATGATCCGGAGATTCTCGGAGCGCGAGCCGCCGGGTGGGTCGACAGCGCCACCGGCCCGGATGGTCGCCGACGCCTGTCCCGCCTGCTGACCGGCATGCTGACGGCGGCGGGTTCGCTGCTCCAGTCGGCGCCGGCAGTCCTCGACCCGCTGCTGGACCGCATCGACGGCCTGCCCGACCAGGGCTTCCTGGACCGCCTCCCGGCGTTGCGCGGCGGCTTCGACACCCTGGCTCCGGCCGGGCGTGACCGTTTGCTGTCGACCGTCACCGAACGCTTCGGCGGCCGGCTCGACCTGGCGTTGAGCGTGTCTCCCGCCCTTCTCGCCCTGTGGATCGCCGCGGACACCGCCGGATTGTCCGCCCTGAACGCTTTGGGGCTTCCCCTCCCAGGCGCCGACCCCGCCGGGGACGCAGCCAGCCCACCAGCGGGTTTTACAGCGGACCCGTCCGCGGACACATCGACGGATCCCTCACCGGGCTCGTCCGAAACGGCTGAGGCGGACGCGGTGGTGGTCGGTACGGCCGGGCCTGGCCTGGTTGGGACGGGCGCCGGTACTGCCGGCACGACGGTGAGGGGAGGGGTGGAGAGCCGGCGTTTGGGCCCGGCGGATAGGTGGCGCTTGCTGCTGGGCCGGGAGACGGGGCAGCTTCCCGCCGACGCCCGCCGCTACGCGTTCGCGCTGGACGAGCTGTACGGGAACGGCAGGGGAGAAGGCGCGGCAGATTTCGGGCCGAGCGTCCTTCCCGCGAACGGTGGCGGCCAGGAGGCTTCCTTTCCCACCGCCCGAGAGTGGGCGGAGGAACTCGACGCGCTTTTCGGGGCGGAGGTCCGCGAGGAGGTGCTGGCCCAGGCGGCCGACACGGGGCGGCTTGACGTGCTCGCGGAGCTCGACCCCGCCGCGGTGCGCCCGTCCGTCGAGCTGCTGACGTCCGTCCTATCTCTGGCGGGCGGCCTGCCCGAGCAGCAGCTCTCCCGGCTTCGGCCGCTCGTTCGCCGCCTGGTCGCCGAGCTCACCCGGGAACTGGCGACCCGGTTGCGACCAGCGCTCACCGGGCTGGCGACGCCGCGCCCGACCCGCCGTCCCGGTGGCCGGCTCGACTTGCCCCGTACGCTTCGCGCCAACCTGGCGCATACTCGCCGGTTGGACGACGGCACAGTGGTCGTCGTCCCGGAGCGGCCGGTCTTCAGCACCCGGGCCCGACGGGAGGCCGACTGGCGGCTGATCCTTGTGGTCGACGTGTCAGGGTCGATGGAGGCCTCGGTGGTGTGGTCCGCGCTCACCGCCGCCGTTCTCGGCGGGGTGCCCACGCTCTCCACTCACTTCCTGGCCTTCTCCACCCAAGTGATCGATCTGACTGAGCGGGTCGCGGACCCCCTGTCCCTGCTGCTCGAGGTTCGGGTAGGCGGTGGCACCCACATCGCCGCCGGGCTCGCCCACGCCCGTTCGCTCGTCACCGTGCCGAGCCGCACGCTCGTAGTCGTGGTCAGCGACTTCGAGGAGGGCTACCCGCTGGGTGGTCTGCTCGGCGAGGTCCGTTCACTCGCCGGTTCGGGTGTCCATCTGCTGGGCTGCGCCGCGCTGGACGACACCGGCGCCCCGCGCTACTCGGTGGCCGTAGCACAGCAACTCGTCGCGGCCGGGATGCCTGTCGCGGCCCTCAGCCCGCTCGCCCTCGCCCGCTGGGTGGGCGACCGCCTTCGTGGAGAGCCCTCGTGACGACCCCCGCCTCCACCGATTCCTCGACCGCACAGCTCCCGCCGGTGTCGCCGCACGTGGTCGCCGCCGCGGTGGAGAGTCTCACCTCCAGGCTTCGGAAGAAACTGGACGAAGCGATCGAGCTGTACGCCGCCACGCCCGCGACGGCGGAGGGCGACACCATCCGCGTCAGCTGCGGCGCGGACGCGGTGGTCACTCTTTCGCCGGGACCGTCCGGCGCCGTCACCGATCCCGACGAGGCAGCATGCAGCTGCCTGCTGGCGCCCCGGTGCCTGCATCGCGCGGCTGTTCTCGGCGCCTGTCCCATCGCCGACGCCGACGTTGAGTCCGCGCCCGCCGCTGACGGCGGTGGCGGCACATCTGGTGCGGGAAGCGCGGGAGCATCCCCTCAGACCGCATCGAGCGGGGAAGCCACCGGCGACTTCACATCTGAAGGCAGGCCGTCGACGACAGGCAACGCCGTGGGCGATCTCTCCAATGATCGGGCAGGGGCCGCCGCTGTGCATGGCGGCTTCAGTACCACACACGGAGCTGTGCCTGGAGTCGCCGCTATGGGTGGCGGCTCAAGCGGTGCGCAGGTGGGCGCTGTCGAAGCCGCGGCCGCGAGCACTGATCCGGGCCCCGCGACGCAGGCGGGTTTGGCCGAAGCCGCCGTCGTAGGAGCAGGCCCCAGCACCGCGCTGGCCGCCGCCGCAGTGACCGCAGGCCGCAGCACCACGCAGGTCGCCGCCGTGAGCGCGGGGCCCAGTGGTGCCCAGGTGGCCGCCGCCTCCGGGCTTTGGGCTGCCGCGGCGGCTGTTCTCGCCGCCGGGGTGCCCGCGGCGGGCGCCGTGCCCCAGGCGGAGCTGCTCCGCGCCGCGCACACGGCCCGGCTGGCCGGTCTCCACCGGGCGGAGGCCGCCACCCTCCGCGTCGTCCGCAGCCTGCGAGCCGCTCGTGCGCGCCACGACGGGCACCGGCTCGCGGACCTTGTCTCCGCGCTCCGCGAACTGCTGATCGTCACGCGCCGGATCGCGGCCGCGGATCCCGACCCTGCCCTGATCGGTATCGCTCGGCGTAACTACGAGTCGGGCGGCAGCCTCCGCGTCTACGGGGTTTGCCGGGAGCCGGTGATCAGCGCCACAGGTTACGGCGGCGTTGTCACTCACGTCATCACGGAGGACGGCCGCTGGTTCTCGGTCGCCGACGTGAAGCCCGGCGGATCAGCCCGCGCGCGCGGAGCCGCGACGGCCACGGTGGCTCTCGGCTCGGCCGCGCTCAATCACGCCCAGCTGGCTCGTGGCGGACTGCTGGTCTCCGGGGCCACGGTGTCACCGGACGGCCGTCTCGGGGCAGGCCGGGGAGTGCGGGCGAACCCGGTCTCCGGCCTGCCTTGGTCGGCCGGGCCGCTGGCCGGCCTGTTCGCCCGCCCCCTCACGGAAGCGGTGGATGCGCGGCTTTCCGATCTGGACTGGAGCGATTCAGCCGGGGCTGAAAGGGCTACTGAGCTGGTCGGATGTGATCTGGTGATCCTCGGTGCGCTGGGCGACCGACTGCTCGCCCGCGTGTTGCCTCCAGCCGACGGTTCGACCACGGGAGAGTTGCCTACCGGGTCCGCTGCCAGGCAGGCGCTTCCCGGCCGATCCGGCAAACGCGTCGAGCCTGCGGCAGGCGGATCGCCTGACGAAACGGCGGGCGAAATGGGGGCGCTACCGGCCGACGGTCTCCTAGTCCGGCTGGCTCCGGCCAGTTCTCACCCGGACCTGGCACATTTGGCCAATCTCCGGCAGCTCGCTTCCCGCCCCGGTTTGCGGGTGCGGGTGGTAGGCCGCCTTGACCCGGACCGGGCGGCGACCCTGCGTCCCCTCGCGGTCGGCCCGGTGCCGGGCGCGGACCCGACCCTTCGCCTGCCCAAGGAATGGCTGGACCGCGCCGACCTCGGATACGACCGCCTGCAGGGCTCCCATCTCCCGTCGCCTGACGCGTGTTCGGCGCTGGATGCGGGTGCCGGCGCCGACGTGGATCCGGTGTCCGACGCCCCGCTCTGGCGGGTGCGCCGCTTGGTCGAGCTGGCCGTGACAGGTGGCCGACGGGCCATCGCCGAGTCCGCGCGCGGCGGTGACTCGCTCGCCCAGGCAGCCCCGCTGCGCCGTTCGGGCTTCGAGGTCGCTGCCGGAGTCGCCGCCGCGCTCACGTCCGAGGCCGACCGCCGGAGTCGCGACGTGTTCGGGAGGCTGTCGGATTCCGGCCCCGACCGGTACGCGTCGGCGTGGCTGGCCGCCGCCGTCTACCTGGCGGCCACCGAAAGGGCACTGATCCAGGCGTCCTGGCACACCGACGACACTTCGTGAACCAGTTCCCAGGTCGGCATCAGTGAGCCATGAAACCGCCGTCGACGAAGATCTCTGTGCCTGTCACGAAGCTCGCGTCGTCGCCGGCCAGGAAGGCGACCACGCCGGCGATCTCCGAGACGTTCGCGCGGCGGCCGAGGGGCGTCTGGGGGACGACGCCGCCATCCTTCTCGTTCTCGTTCATCGGTGTGCTGACGCCTTCCGGGCAGATCGCGGTGACCCGGATGTGGTCCGGCGCGAGTTCGAGCGCCGCGGCTCGGGTGAGGCCGAGGATCTCAAGGACGGGGATATGATGTATTGGTTATATTCGCTGTGTGAGCTGGGAGATCAGTCTGCATCCGGCGGTGGAGGAGTGGTATCTCGCGGTCTGCATCGCCGATCCGGTGACTGCGGACCTGATTCGCGATGCCATCGACCAACTGGCCGAGGAAGGACCAACGGCGCGGCGCCCCCTGGTTGACCGCCTCAAGGGCAGCCGCTTTCACAACATGAAGGAGCTGCGGCCACCATCATCCGGCACGACCGAGATTCGAATGATCTTTGCGTTCGACCCGCTCCGGGAGGCCATTTTTCTGGTGGCGGGCGACAAAGCGGGGAATTGGAGTTCCTGGTGCGACCATGCGATTCCGCTGGCCGATGAACGGTTCGCCGAGCATCTGATCGCATTGAAAGAACAGGAGGAATCATGAGCGCCGAGTTCAGCGCATGGAGTGAGGTAAAGGCCAAGGCCCGGGAACTTGACCCCCGAAGTGACGAGGAACGCCAAGCTGGGCTGGCTGCGGCGCGGGCCCGCCGCGAGGCTTACCAGCGCGGCTACCAGCTCAGTGAGATGCGCAAAGCGATGGGTGTCACGCAGGCAGAACTCGCCGACGCGCTTGGCGTGAGCCAGGGCAGGGTCTCCCGGATTGAAAGCGGCGAGGTATCGGGTATCGAGGTTGTCCGTGCTTATGTCGCAGCCCTCGGCGGCACTGTGGATGTGGTGGCTACCCTCGGCGACCGCACCTGGAAAGTAGCCTGACAACAGCGCACGATCTCGGTGTAGCACCCGACATCTCACCAGCATGCTCGGCCAGTACGCGCAGTTTCTTGCCTGGATGTGTCAGGATTCCGGCGGCCATGCCGCGGCGCTGGCGTGGTATGACCACTCCCACAGTTGGGCGCAGGAAGCGGGTGACGCGGCGCCCGCCGCCACGACGCTGAACATGCGTGAGCATCTTGCTTGGAGTCTTGGTGACGCGCCTCGATGCGTACGGCTGGCAGAGCCAGCCCGCTGGCACGACGCCCGGACGTCGTCCGGCGTGCGCGGTATGGCCGCGCAGATGGCAGGCCGTGGCCATGCCGAGACGGGAAACGCGGCGCAGGCGCGGGGATTCTCGCCGAGGCCGAGAAACGACTGGACTCTGAGGCGCCCTCAGAGGCGCTGAGGCCG
Source organism: Microtetraspora sp. (assembly GCA_044868295.1). Taxonomy (GTDB): domain Bacteria; phylum Actinomycetota; class Actinomycetes; order Streptosporangiales; family Streptosporangiaceae; genus JBIOWF01. Next base: position 20,543 of record JBIOWF010000273.1, read on the forward strand.
TCGCCAGGGCGCGGGGACGGCCTCAGGGCGCGGGGGGACGGTTAGGGGTACGACCTTGTGGTGTCAGTGGGCCATGAAACCGCCGTCGACGAAGATCTCTGTGCCTGTCACGAAGCTCGCGTCGTCGCCGGCCAGAAAGGCGACCACGCCGGCGATCTCCGAGACGTGCGCGCGGCGGCCGAGGGGCGTCTGGGGGACGACGCCGCCATCCTTCTCGTTCTCGTTCATCGGTGTGCTGACGCCTCCCGGGCAGATCGCGGTGACCCGGATGTGGTCCGGCGCGAGTTCGAGCGCCGCGGCTCGGGTGAGGCCGAGCAGGCCCGCCTTGCTCGCCCCGTAGGCCGCGTACCCGGCGGCACCGGCCGGACCGAAGATCGATGAGATGTTGATGATCGATCCTTTGCCCGCCTTCTTCATGAGCGGCACGGCGGCCCGGATGCCGAGAAACGCGCCGGTGAGATTCACCCCGATGAGCCTGCGCCACGCCGACGGGTCCTCGTCCAGGATGGCCGTGACATGGATGATGCCGGCGTTGTTGACCAGCACGTCGAGCTTCCCGCTGCGCGCGGCGATCGCGCGGATCACCGCGGCCCAATGGTCCGCGTCCGAGACGTCGTGGTGCAGGTAGGTGACGTCCAGGCCCGCGCCCCTTAGTCGCTCGGCCTCCGTTTCGCCGAGGTCGTCGAGCAGATCGGTGATGTACACGATCGCGCCCTCTTCGGCCAGTCGAAGCGCGTGCGCGGCGCCCTGCCCGCGGGCTCCACCGGTGATGAGGGCGACTCGTCCGGCAAGACGGCTTGTATGAACCCGGGCCGACGGCATGTTCACGATGTGATCCTTTCGCGCCGGTGAGGTCCTTCGATGCGACTCCGATCAGGCACGGGCCGGCTGCCGCTCCGTTGCGCGGTGCGTGGCACTGAAGGCGTCGAGCAGGCGCTCGGTGTCCTTCATCTGCTCCAGCCACACGTCGCGCACCATGTCCACACGCAGTTCGGGGTCCTGCAGCGAGGCCACGTACTCGGCGAGCGCGACGCCTTCCGGCCCGGCCTGCTCGTGCAGCTCGATCATGCGGTTGACGAGCTTGGCCTGCACACCGTAGATCGGGATCTGTGGTCCACGTGGAGCCGCGAGACCGATGAAATAGAGCTTCTCGACGCCCTTCGGGAGGATGCCTCCGGCGTGGCGCACCGGCACTCCCCGTTCCCATTCGATGAGGTCGTCGGCCAGGAAGGGGAGGCGGACGTTGAATCCCGTCGCCCACAGGATGGAGTCGTACTCGCGCGACGTGCCGTCGACGAAATGGACGGTTTTGCCGTCGAAGCGCTCTATACCGGGACGTACGCCGATGCGACCGTGCTGAATCCAGTAAAGGACCAGGTTGTTGACCGTTGTCGCGCCCTCGGCGAGGGTCTTGGCCGCAGGCTCGGGCATGCCGGGGTAGTCGCTCCACTCACCGATCGACACGCGGGCCAGCAGTCGGTTGATGAGATCCTGCTCGGCGGGCGAGAAGTCCTTGAGGAAGCCGACCTCCGCTCGTGGTCGCCCGAAGTACGCCTTCGGCTGGAAGTAGATGCCTTCGATCATGACGATGTCGGCCTCAAGCCGGTGCTGAGCCACGTCGACGGCGAGATCACAACCAGAGTTGCCGGCGCCTACGACGAGCACGCGTTCGCCCGTGATGTCACCGGTGTTCTTGTACGCGCTGGAGTGCAGTTGGGTGCCGGTGAACGTGCCGGGGACCGGCGGGATCTTCGCGTCCCACAGGTGGCCATTGGCGATCAGGACTCCGTCGTAGATCTTGTCCTCGCCCGTGGAGGTCCGCACCCGCCAGCCGCGCGAGCCCGGCCGCCCGCCCTGCGCGTCGACCGGCTCGACGGAGGTGATCTCGGTGTTGAACCGGATGATGTCGTAGTGCCCGTGGGCGCGCGCGTAGGACTCGATGTATTCACGAACCTGATCGCGCCGCGGGAAGTGGGGGTACTCCCTGGGCATCGGGAAATCCTCGAACATCGTGGTGTCCCGCGAGGTGATGAGGTGCAGGGCTTCGTAGTCCGTGTGCCAGTGGCCGCCGACCCGGTCGGTCTTCTCGTAGCAGTCCACCTCGTGACCTTGTTTGCGGAGCTGTTCGAGGGCGGAGATGCCGGCTGCGCCGGCGCCGATGACGCAGTAGCGAGGCATGGTGGTGGTTCCTTTCTCTCGGACGTAGGTGCGACCGTGCAGGGGTTCCGGGCTTACCGGAGGACGTCGCCGCCGGAGAGGACGACTGATTCGCCGGTCATGAACCCGGCATGTGGGCCGCCGAGCAGGACCACCCAGCGAGCGATCTCCAGGGACGTGGCGACTCGTCCCAGTGGGATGCTTTGGGCCGCTTTCTCCATTCGGCCGGTGGCGCGGTTGCCGGGAGTGTCGACCCACCCGGGGGCGATGGCGTTGACGCGGATGCCTCGCGGCGCGAGCTCGAGCGCGAGCTCCTTGGTGAGCATGACGACGGCCGCCTTGGACGCGCCGTAGATCAACTGTCCCGGCGAAACGGTGAACGCGTCGACCGAGGCGAAGTTGACGATGGCCGAACCTTCGTCCATGTACTTCACCGCCTCGGCCGTCACGTTCAGAACTCCGAGGACATTGACGTCGAAGGTGCGGCGGTAGAGCTCCTCGGTGAAGTCTTCGAGGGTGCTCGGCGGGTAGATGCCGGCTATGTTGGCCACCAGCTTGAGGGGAGCGTTCTCACCGACCATGCAGTTCGTCAGTGCTCGCGACACGTCGGCGCGGTTCGTGACGTCCACCGTGGCGAGGCGAAGTTCGCCCGCCCCGGCAACGAGCTCGGACTCCACGCGATCCAGCGCGATGACGGTCCACCCCTCATCGAGGAGGAGCTGGGCTGTGGCGTTCCCCATGCCGCTTGAAGCACCGGTGACGACTGCGATCGATTTCACTTGGACCCCTCCAACTGGTGGATGTTCGGTGGTGGTTCCGGTGGTTCAGAGCAGGCCCGGGGCGCCGGGGTCGGCGGCGGACGGGTCCAGGTCGTGCTTCTTGAGGATGTTCGCCAGTTCTCCGCTCGAGCGGAGCTCGGCGATGTCCTCGTTCACGGCCTTGATCAGTGCTGTGTTACCCATCGGCATGGGGAAGGTCGATTGGCCCGGGTTCTGCGACGCGCCCACCGCGTCGTTCGGCTGGGCGACCGCCACCTTGAAGCCCTTGCCGTTGTAGCTGCCGGGGCCGAAACCATCCACGACGACGTCGATGCGCCCCGCCTTCAAATCCGCGTACACGTTCGGTGTGTTCGCGTAGAGCTTCAGGTTGGAGCCCAGGAACTTGCGCAGGTCGTCGACCCAGAGGTAGCCGTCGACGGTGCCGACCGTCAGCTTCTTCAGGGAGTCGATGTCGCCGACGCCGTCCTTCGAGATGAGCGCCATCTGGTCGGCGTAGATCGGGTCCGAAAGAGCGACGACCTTGGCGCGCGCCTTCGTCCGGTACCAGTCCGCGGCCGTCAGATCGGCGCGTCCCGACTGCACCATCGGGATCGCCGCCGCGGCGGCCGCGTTGACCGTTTCGAGGGCGAGGCACTCCTTCTTCGCGATCGCGTTGACGATGTCGCCGTCGACGCCGGTGAGGTTCTTGCCCTCGACCTTGGTGTACGGCAGCAGGTCGAAGCTGACGACCGTGAGGACACCTTCTTTGATCGTCTTGAAGTCGTGTGCGGGTGTGCAGTTCTTCGGCGCGGATGGGGCGGGCGCGGTGCCCAGGCCGCAGGCGGCCAGGGTGCTCGCCGCGAGCAGCGTCGCGGCCGATGTGAGGGCATGACGAATAGATCTCATGGCGTTTCCTTCGATTTGCTGGTGAGATTTGTTGGGTTTTCCGAAATGGGAAGCGGTGTTAGACGTGCCGGGACAGTCGGCTCTCGACTCGTCCGGACAGCCAGCTGACGGGGATCGTGATGGCGGCGTAGAACAGCCCGGCGAGGATCAGGACGCTCAGGTATTGGAAGGTCGCGGAACCGATCGAGTACGCCTTGCCGAGCAGCTCGGGCAGCGCGATCGAGTAGGCCAAAGACGTCGCCTGGAACATCAGAACCGCGAAGCCCATGAGCGCGGGGATCGCGACTCGCAGTCCCTGCGGCACGATGATGAATCGCAACGTGTCGAAGTGGTTCATGCCGAGCGCTTCGCCGGCCTCGACTTCTCCTTGCGGCACCGACTGGAGCCCGCCGCGGATGATTTCACTGGCGTACGCACCCGTCGTGAGGGTGAGTGCGACACCGGCTGAGATGAAGCCGGTCAGGGTCAGACCGCCGGCCGGGAGCCCGAAGTACACGATCTGCAGCAGCACGAGCGCCGGCGTCCCGCGTCCGAGTTCCACCAGCCCGATGACAATCGCTTTTATGACCGGGTTGACCGACACCGCACCCAGCGCGAGCACAAGCCCAAGGGGCAGACCCAAACCGAGGCTGAAGGCGGTCAGACGCAGGCTGACCATCAGTCCGTCCCACAGCTCGGGGGCGTACTGAATCCAATCGCTGACGAAACTCATCTGGTCACCCGCTGACGAAGAGACGCGTCGAGGGCTCGTGCTCCCCAGGCACACGGAACGGTCATGACGATGTACACGAGGGCGGCCAGGACGAACGGGCCGAAGGCGTCAGTGGTCAGGCGCGACTGATCGTTCGCCCAGTACAGGACGTCCGTGACACCGATCGTGAAGGCGACCGAGGAGTCCTTGAGCAGGCCGATGGCGTAGGTCGCGGCGGCGGGAACCGAGACACGTCCGACCTGAGGGCCGATGATGCGCGCGAGGGTGGCCCAGCGCGGCATCCCGAGGGCGGCCGCCGCTTCCCATTGACCTTGTGAGATCGCGGCCAGCCCGCCGCGGTAGATCTCGGCCATGTAGCCGCACGAGATGACCCCGAGGCCGATGACGGCGGCGCTCATCGCGTCGAGACGCACGTAGTTTCCGAGACCGAAGAAGATGATGAAGAGCCACACGATCGGTGGGATGCCGCGGAGCAGCTCGATCGTCGTCTTCGCCACGAAGCTGAGCGGGCGGAAGCCCGATTGTCGGGCGGCGATCAGCGGGATGCCCCCGCCCGCCCCGAGGACCAGCGCGCCCAGGGTGAGCAGGAGGGTGATCGGCACGCCTTGGAGAATGGTGAGCAAGATGTCGATGCTCATCGGTCCAGCACCGCCCGCAGGAACTGGCGCGTGCGGGGTTGCGACGGCTCCGAGAAGATCTGCTCGGGATCGCCCTCTTCGAGGATCGCGCCCTCGGCCATGACGACCAGATGATCGCCGACGTCACGGGCGAACTGCATCTCGTGCGTCACCACGACCATGGTCATGCCGTCTCCGGCGAGCTCGCGCATCACGGCGAGGACCTCCAGGCCCAGCTCCGGGTCGAGCGCCGAGGTCGGCTCGTCGAACAACATGATCTTCGGGCCGAGGGCCAGTGCTCTGGCGATGGCGATGCGCTGCTGCTGCCCGCCCGAGCATCGACTCGGATACTGCTTGGCCTTGTCCTTCAGGCCGACCCGCTCAAGCAGTTGCATGGCGCGCGCCTCCGCCTCCGCGCGACCGCAGTGAAGCACCCGCTCCTGGGGGAGAGTCACGTTGCGCAGCACCGACAGGTGCGGGAAGAGATTGAAGGACTGGAAGACCATGCCCACGTGGCGACGCATGCGGTGAAGATCTTTCGAGCTCACCGCGGTGGAGGCGTCAACGCGGATGCCGGCGACGTCCAGCACGCCGCTGTCGGGTCGCTCCAGCAGATTCATGCACCGCAGGAGGGTGCTCTTGCCGGCGCCACTCGGACCGATGATCGAGACGACCTCTCCGGCCGCGACGTTCATGGAAACGTTGTCGATCACTGTGTGGTCACCGAATCGCTTCACGAGCGAATCTAGGCGAATCGCCGCATGGAGGTCGGTGCTCGGGACGGCAGCGTCCGGCACGGGCCCGGCATGGCTCGGCGCACTGTTCGGCTGGGACACTGGGGACCTCCGCGGAGGTTAATGGGGGGCTGACGAGGGGTGTCGGCTCGGTTGCGTCCCAGTGTGAAAGACCGTCCAGCCGGTCGTCCACGGCGTAATGAAGATCTCAGCTCAAGGAAAATCCTTGGCCGGGCGATGTAACGGCGGCGATGCCGCACGTCCATGATCGAATCGATATTCGCTGATCACGGCGTTTCGCCGTAGCGCGGGAAGCCGGTGAGAGCGGCGAATGCGCTCCAGGAGACTCCGGAAAGTCTCACGCAGGTCGTGAGCCGGAGACCGACTGCTCGAACTCCTCCCGCCAGGCCGTCGCGCGGAACTGCAGGGCGGAGATGTGCCGGTAGGCCAGGGCCATGAACTCCCGTGTCGCCGGTGAGAGGGTTCCGTTCGCGCGGGTGATGAAGGCGAACTGCTCCATGAACGGCGGGTCCAGCGGAGCCCATGTCACGAGGTTCATGTATCGCGGCAAGCTCGCGACGAGATAGGAGACCAACGTGTCGCCGACCCCGTTCGCCGCCAGTTCGAGAGCGGCGGTCTGAAACTCGACCTCGACGAAGGCCCTGATCTCCACCCCCGCCTGGCGAGCTCGTTCCGCGAGACTCCGGCGCAGCGGGTCCTCGGTGCCCCAGCGCGCCTCTGACAGCACCAGTTGCGATGCGGCCAGACCCTCGATCGTCATGGGCTCCCTGGTGCGGCGCGGGTCGGAGCTGGCGAACACCACCGTGTCGGTGAGGACGGCCTTGGTGACCGACAGTCCCTGCCGGTCGATCGGCAGTTGGACGAGGCCGGCCTCCAGATCACCACGACGGACGGCGGCCGCCACCTCGGACGAATTCAGCCCGATGACCCGGATCTGCACCGCGGGGTGGCGCAAGTGGAACTCACTGGTGACAGGGACCAAAAGGTACATGTGCGCGCTGCTGAACGTGCCGAACGAAACAGTCCCGCCCTCGAGAGTTCTCACCATCCGGGCGCGTTCCGTGAGCGCGTCGGCGCTGCGCAGGGTGTTCTCCGCCAGCGGGATGAGCTGCCGCCCCACATCCGTGAGCTGCAGGTTCCGGTTGGTCCTGACGAAGAGCGCGGCGCCGACAGCCCGCTCAAGCCGCTTGATCTGCTCGGACAGGCTGGGCTGGGCGACGCGTTCACTCGCCGCCGCCGCAGCGAACGATCCGTGCTCGACCGCCGCGAGAAAGTACTCGAGCTGACGAAGGGTCGGCCTTCCTGACATGTGTGCCCCCTCTGGCTCCCCAGATTTCTTGCGGGCTCCGACACCGGCACCAGGTCCATCCTGGCGGATGCCGTTCTGGGTGGCCTCGGGCGCCATGCTCATTCTTGGCTCATTCTGGCAATAGCCCTCCAAAAGGCACCACCAAATGGCATTGCCGTCTCGAATACACGAAGCAGGCGAGACAGCTGCCGGGCGTGTCGATCCTGGCCCCGCGCCGACGACGGCGGCGACCCGGCTGATCTCTGGCCCGGCTCTCGTTAGCATGGCCCGCATGACGGCTGAGGCAAGTCGGTCCTGGTCCAGCGGACGACTGGAAGCACTGCTGGGCCTGGATCATCCGATCGTCCAGGGTCCCTTCGGCGGCGGGTTCTCCACGGTGGGACTGGCCGCCGCGGTGGCCGACGCGGGAGGGCTCGGCTCGTACGGCGCGCACATTCTCAGCCCGGACCAGATCGTGACGCTGGTCGCCGAGTTGAAGAACGCCACCCGCCGGGCGTTCGCGGTCAACCTCTGGGTGCCGCAGCCGGGTGAATCCGAGTCGCGGGCGCGGGCCGCGGACGTCGAGCGGCTGAAGCCGTACTACGAGAAGCTCGGCGTGTCCGAGCCCGACATCGGGCAGCGTGCCGGTCACGACTTCGACGACCAGATCGACGCCCTGCTCGCGGCGGAGCCGCCGGTGGTCAGCTTCGTGATGGGCGTCCCGCCGCAGCGGGTGCTCGCCGAGGCCCGGCGTCGCGGCATCGTAACGATCGGTACGGCCAGCACGGTCGACGAGGCCGTGGCGCTTGAGGCCGCGGGCCTGGACGCCGTCGTCGCGTCCGGCACTGACGCCGGTGGGCACCGGGGGGCGTTCCTGAGACCGGTGCATGAATCCCTGGTCGGCACCTTCTCGCTCGTGCCGCAGGTCGCCGACGCCGTGTCCGTGCCGGTCATCGCGGCGGGCGGGATCGCCGACGGTCGCGGCGTCGCCGCCGCGCTCGCCCTCGGCGCGGACGGCGTGCAGATCGGCACAGGCTTCCTCGCCACGGAGGAATCCGGTGCGAGCGCGATGCACAAGCAGGCACTGCACGGCCCCGAGGCCCGTGTCACGGTGCTCACCCGCCTGTTCTCCGGACGGCTCGCCCGTTCGATCCAGAACCGGTTCGTACGCGAGATGGCGGCATTCGAGGGGGACGTGCCGCCCTATCCGGTGCAGGGCGCCTTGATGCTTCCGATCCGGCGGGCGGCCGGGGAGCAGGGGCTGCCGGACTACGTCAACCTGTGGGCCGGGCAGGCCGCACCGCTCACCCGGGCGCGGACGGTGGAGGAATACATGAAGGCTCTTCTCGCCGAGACCGATCGGGCGACCGCAGGGGGCCGGCGAGACCAAGAATGAATGCCATTTGTCATGGTTTTGATACCTGGCCGTACAGCGTTGCCAGATCGATCAGTTGGACGTCGGGTGAGGACTCTACGGCCGCGTGTGCCTTGCCGTTGAAGCCTGCGCCGCTGAAGCAGATCAACTGGGTGTGGGTGGTGTCGTAACGCCCCGCCTGGGCGATGAGGTGGCGGATGTGGCGGAGGCGTTCGATGTGGGCGACGCCGATGGTGTCGTTCCACTTGGCTTCGCCGATGGCAAGTAGCGGTGGCTTGGTGCCGTCGGCTATGCCGATGACGGCCACGTCGACTTCGTGGCCGATTCGGGCCTTGGGGTCGTGGACGATTCCGTGTCCGACGCGGGCGGGCAGGCCACCGAACAGGTCGGGGTCGGCGTGGTGCAGGGCCCAGTCGCGGCAGACCTGCTCGAAGTGCGGGCCGAGGACGTTGCTGACGAAGCGGCGGCGGCTTGCCTGCCAGACTCGTGTGGCGCTGCCGGGTCGCTCCAGTTGGTCCCAGAACGGGCGCATGATCGCGTGGTAGAAGCCGATCAGCGGCTCGGCGATGCGATACGTGGGCCGATTGTCGCGAAACGCGTCCGCGTCCCTGTGTAGAAGTCCGGCGTCTTCCAGGACGTTGATGGGGTGCGCGATATCGGTGGCTTTGCGTTCCAGGTAGCCGGCCATGCCACCACGGGTGGCGTTGCCGTCGGCGACGGCCGCCAGGACCGACAGGTACAGGGCGGTGTCGCGCAGGTCGGGTTCCTCGGCCAGCAGATAGCGAGCCTCGCGGAACAACGGAGTCTCGGGATTGAGGACGGTCCGTACGACCCAGTCGTCGAAATCGCCTTGCCCCGCAGGTGCGTCGCCGCGGGTGAATTCGCGCCGGTAAGCGGGAGTCCCGCCGACGATTGCGTTGACTTGCAGGGCCAGACGGGCGTCGGTGATGTTCCAGAACTGGGCGGCGAGCCGGTGGTCGAGGGGGCGGACGACCAGTTCCAGTCCGGCCCGTCCGCGCAGCGGAGCGTTGCCGGACAGCAGCCGACCCATGAAGGACAGGGCAGAGCCGCACAGCAGCAATCGCGTGCGCGAGCCGGTGCGCTGCTCGCGTAGCGGCCGGAAGGCCTCCTGGATGATGGACGGCAGCTCCGGGTTGGTCTTGGCGAGGTAGGGAAACTCGTCGATCACCACAGGCACGGGCCGCTCGGAGCCGAGAGCGAGCAGCGCGTCGACGACCTCCGACCAATTGGCGAAGTGGTACGGGCTGGCCGGTCGGATGTGGGAGGTGAGCGCGGCGCTGATCCGGCGCAGGGACTCGGCATCGGCGGCCTCGGTCGCGCCGAAGTAGAACCCCCCTGCGGCGTGGCAGGCGGCGTCGAGCAGAAAGGTCTTGCCCTGGCGGCGCCGTCCGGAGACCACTCCGAGTGTGGCACCGGGCTGCGGATCGGCGATGAACCGAGTCAGCGCCGACCACTCGTAGTCACGGTCGAACATCTCGGCGGGCTTGTCCATGGCGCTACCCCAGATATAGAAGTACGTATCTACTAAACGTACTCCTGCATACCTTCGACTCGAAGCTCATGACTTGAACTGGATGCCCGCCGTACCGGAAAGGATCGCCGCCCACGCTGAAACGGCACATGAGACGGCGTGGGCGGCACATGGAAAGCCGCAGCCTCGGGAACGATCCGCCGCCCACGTTGGGTGGGTGGCGGCGTCCCGAGGCCGCGGCTCCTCACCGCCGGGCCGGGCGGGTGGCCGGACGGGAGCGGTGTGATGACGCCGGATGCTCTGGTCCGTTCGAGCGCGGTGCCTTGATCATGGAGTGACGGAGATCGCGGCTTAGTCCGCCTGCCGTACCGCGTGACCGCCGAACTGCCGGCGCATCGCGGCGAGAGCCTTGAGGGACAGACCATCCGGCTGGCGGGAGGCGAAGCGCGCGAAGAGCGCGGCGGTCATGGCATAGGCGGGGACGCCGAGGCGCACGGACTCCTCGATGGTCCACCGGTCCTCGCCGGAGTCGTCCACCCAGCCCGACAGCGTGCTCAGCTGCGGGTCCTGGTCGAGGGCGAGGACGAGCAGGTCGAGCAGCCACGATCGGACGACAGTGCCGTGGCGCCACGACGCGAGCAGCCGAGGGACATCCGGTACGAGTTCACTCTTCTCGAGCAACTCGTAGCCTTCGGCGATGGCCTGCATCATGCCGTACTCGATGCCGTTGTGGACCATCTTGGCGTAGTGGCCGGAGCCCACCGGGCCGACGTGGCACAGCCCGTCCTCGGCCGGGGCGAGCGTCTGGAGCAGCGGCCATACGTGGCGCACCTGGCCGTCCTATCGAAGTGCTGCCGAGTCCTGCCAAAGACGAGTCCTGCCAAAGACGAGGACTGCGAAAGACGGGACTGCCAAGGATGGGGGTCGTCAATGTCGGGGACTGCGAAACACAGGGATGCGAAACACGGGGACTGCCGAAAAGCTGTGGGGGACTATCGAGAGGACTCTGCGGCGCCGGAGAGCCGGCGAAGAATGTCGAGGACCACGCTGTTGTCGAGATCACTCAGGCCCTGCGTGACGGCGGAGGAGTAGAGCCGCGCGCTCGCCGTGGTGACGGGCAGCGCCACCTGCCCGGCCGTGGCGCTGTCGAGGACGAAGCCGAGGTCTTTCACGAGGTAGCCGACCGGACCGGATCCGCGGAAGTCCCCGGACAGCAGGTGGCCGCGTTTCTGCTCCAGCACCTCGGACGCGGCGAGCCCGCCGCCGAGCACGTCGAGCAGCATGTTCAGGTCCAGCCCGCCGGTCTCGCCCAGCAACACGGCCTCGGCGAGGGCGGCCAGGGTCCCGGCGACGACCAGCTGGTTGCACGCCTTCGTCAACGAGCCCGCACCGACCGGGCCCATGTGGCGGACGGTGCGTCCCATTCTCTCCAGGTACGGCAGGACGCGGGCCACCACGTCGGCGTCCCCACCCGCCATGATCGACAGTGTGGCGTCCTTGGCGCTCTTCGCGCCTCCACTGACCGGCGCGTCGACGAGGGCCACGCCCCGCTCGGCCAGCTCGCCCGCCAGCCGGCGTACGGCCACCGGCGAGACCGTGCCCATGACGACCAGCGTGTCCATGACCGATCCGGGGGCGAGCAGCCCGTCCGGCCCGTCGAGCACGGCCTCGACCTGCGGCAGGTCGGGCAGCATCGTGATCACTGTGGACGCCCGGGCGGCCACTTCGGCCGGGTCGGCGGCGGCCAGGCAGCCGTCTCGGACGGCCACGTCGAGCGCCGCCGGGCTGCGATTCCAGGCGAGCACCGGGGTGCCGCTCCGGGCGAGGTTGGCGGCCATCGGTAAGCCCATGGCGCCGAGGCCCAGGAATCCGATCACGATTCGCCGCCCATCCGGGCCAGCCGCTCCTTGAACCCGGGTCGGTCGAGCGCGTCGCGGTTGACGACGTACCGCGGTACCCGCCCGGCGAGGACGTCGAGGACCGCCCGCACGGCGCTGCCTCCGTTGCCCGCGGCCATCTCGTCGGTCCACGACAGGGCGTGCGGGCTGAGCACGACGTTGTCCATCGTGAGGAGGGGATTGTCCGGAGCGGGGGGCTCCGGGTCGAAGACGTCGAGCGCGGCGCCGCCGATCGTTCCGGCCTGGAGCGCGGCGATGAGCGCGCGTTCGTCGACGATGGGCCCGCGCGCGACGTTGACGAGCACGGCCGACGGCTTCATCAGGGCGAGCAGTCGCGCGTCGACGATGCGGTGGGTCTCGTCGGTCAGCGCGGCCATCACCACCACGGCGTCCGCCTCCGCCATCACGGTGTCCAGATCGGCCAGGCGCACCCCGAGCTCTTCGGCCGAGCGGGGGTCGCGGTAGGGGTCGTAGGCGACGACGTCGACGTCGAACGGCCGGAGCAGGCTCACCAGGTCGGTCGCGGTGTTCCCGAGGCCGAGCAGGCCGATGGTCTGCCCGGTGAGGCCGCGACCCCGCCAGTTCGTCTTCTCGGCCCACCGGTCTTCGCGTACCAGGCGGTCCTTGATGACGAGGTTGTGCAGCGAGGCGAGCAGCAGGGTCAGCGCCGCGGTCGCGACGGGGCGCCGCGCCCCGTCCGGTGTGATGGTGACGATCGAATCATGGTCTGAGCACGCGCCGAGGTCGACCGCGTCGTATCCGACGCCGAAGCGGGCGAAGATCAGAGGGGGAGCCGCGCAGCCCGCGAACGTGCGCCGGGTGACCGACGGCCCCGCGAAGATCACGGCGTCGAGGCCGTCGACGTCCTCGGCCGCCAGTTCGTCCGTGTCGCGGTCGAGGT
>JBIOWF010000274.1:0-8632 GCA_044868295.1 Microtetraspora sp.
GGTCTGTTCTGTTCTCACAAACGATCATCATCGCGGTGGCCGTACCCATGCCCGACCACGCGCGGCACCGATCACCCGCTGACCTGCGGCGACTCACACTAAATCACGATCTACGGCTGCCGTATCATGTTCCCGCTCGGCTCGGTCCGCCAGTTCCGTGAAGCGGTTCTTCGCCTCGGTAATTGGCATCGTTTCCATGGCCAGAATTCTAGCTAATCGTGGCTGTGCTTGTCAGGCTGTGGCTCGATGTCGACGAGGTTGTCGTGGTAGACGGCTCCTCGGCCCATGTCGGCGTCGCGCTCGTCCACCACGGCGTTCGGGTTCGAGCCACCGGGGCTCAGCTTGGGCCAGTGACCCTTCGACGCGGCGATGACGCCGGGCCGGACCCGGTCGCTGATCTCCACATAGGTCGTGAACTCGCCATTGGCGTTGAACACCCTGGCGAGCTGCCCATCGGTGAGCCCGCGTGCGGCGGCGTCCTCCCCGTTGACGAAGACCTTGGGGCCCTTGGAACGGCGAAGCAGCTCGGGGTTGTTGCCGAAGATCGTGTTGAGGAACGTGTGCGCCGCCGGCGTGATCAGCGTGAGCTTGGTGGCGGAAGCCGTACGGGCGCTCAGGGAGGGGATGTAGCCCGCGACGCGGGGCAGTCCGGCCGCCTCGGCGCGCTCCGAGACGAACTCGAGCCTGCCGGAAGGCGTGGGAAACCCTTGGGTGAACGGCACGAAGGGATCTGGCACGTCGAGCCTGGCCCAGCCCTCCTTGCGCAGCCGGTCCACGGTGATCTTCGGGATCCCGGCGAGGAGCTGCTCGGCCAGATCGAGGTCGGAGTCGTACAGCGACGGCTCCGTCAGCCCCATGTGGCTCGCGAGCCTGCGGAAGGTCTCCGTGGTGGACAGGCACTCGCCCGCAGGCGGAACGGCCGGTTCGTTCCATATCAGGTACATGTGGCCGTAGCCCGCGTGCAGGTCGATGTGCTCGGTCTGCATGGTCGCGGGCAACACGATGTCCGCGTAGTCGACGGTGTCGGTGGGGAACTGCTCCATGACGACCGTGAACAGGTCCTCCCGGCGCAGCGCTTCACGGATCCTGTTCTGGTCGGACGTCGACCCGAGCGGGTTGGCGGCGTAGACCCAGAGGCACTTGACCGGGATCCCGGCGCCCGCGGCGGCAGCAGCGGGATCGTCGGCAACGGCAGGGCCGGTGCCGGCGGGGGCGACCGCAACGGTGGGATCGACGGCCTCAGCGGGATCGGGGATCTCCAGGCCCTCGGCCAGGCGGGTCATCGTTAGCGTACGGACCGGCTTCGCCAGCAGGTCGTACCGCGCGATGGCGTTCAGCGGCACATACGCCGACGTGGAGTAGGCGACACCGCCGCCCGGATGCCGCCAGTCACCCGTCACGCCGGGGATGCAGGCGATCGTCCGCATGGCCGTACCGACGCCTTCGTGGCGCTGGATGCCCATGGTGGCGCGGATCCCGGTCGGCCGGGTGTGCGCGAGCCGTACACCGAGAGCGCGGATGTCCGTTTCGGCGAGCCCGGTGATCTCGGCGACGCGACTCGGGTGATGTTTCAGGATCTCTGCCTTGAACTCGTCCCAGCCGAGCGTGTGATTCTCAAGGTAGTCGGTGTCCTCGGCGCCCTCTTCGAGAACCACGTTGAGCAGCCCGAGGGCGAGCGCCGCGTCGGTGCCCGGCCGGATGGGCAGGTGCTCGTCGGCCTGGTCGGCGGTCCGGGTGCGGATCGGGTCGATCGCCACCACGTGGGCACCGGCCCGTTGCGCGTCCTGGATGAACTTCCACAGGTGGTGGCCGCTGGTCAGGGTGTTCGTGCCCCACAACAGGATCAGCTTGGAGAGGGCGAACGTCTCGGGGTCCATGCCGCCCGGAGTGCCGTTGGTGTACCTCAGGCCGTCGTTTCCGGCGCGTGCGCAGATGTTGAGGTCGTGCTTCGACGCGCCGAGGACGTTCCAGAACCGCCGCCCGGCCTCGCCGGACTCGCCCTGGATGTAGCCCAGCGATCCGGTCCCCTGGTATGGCCAGATGGCCTCCCCGCCGTACTCCTCTCTTGCTCCTGCCTGGTGGACAGGCGTAGACCGCGCTGCGAAGAGGAAAACCCTTCACGTTAGGCTGGTTCACAACAGCCCGCAGTATGACATGTCATGCTTTGTTCGATGCCGATAGCAGACCATAAAGCCGTTCCCCGGCAAGCCGGGTGCGTTCGATCCCGTCACCGCAGCACTGATCCTAACAGGAAGACCACGAACAGGAAAGCTGCTCCCCCAGTCGTGAAAGCCCGGAACTAGATCATGCTGAATGGCCGCGCCGCTCCACCTCGGCCACCAGCCGCGACGCGACACCGTCGAGACTGTCCGAGGCCAGTGAGATTCGCATGCCGTCAATTGTGGACACTAAGTGCGAAGATCGCACAGAATCGCTGGTGGTGAGAAGCATCAAGGAACGGGACGCAACGGCGGAGACCCCAGATCACGGAGTCGTCCTCGTCGTGGAGCCCTTGCTGCCGCAACGGATCCGGCGCCCCTCCGACGCGCTCCGGTTCCTGATGACCCTGCTGGCCCTGGTCGTGGTGGTGCTGCTCGCGCTGGCGGCGCAACGCACGCTGAACGGCCTCGAAGCCGACGTCCAGGCCGGCACCGGCAGGGCGCCCGCCCTTCTCTCATCGATAGCGGGGCTCCTCGGCGGCGTCGCCGTACTGGCCGTCCCGGTGGCCTTCGCCGTCGAGCGGGTCTTCCACCGCGACGGGAAGCGCGTGGCGCAGGGGCTGATCGCCGCGATCCTCGCCCTCCTCATCTCCTACACGCTGGACGAGTGGCTCGTCACCTCCGGGCCCGCTGAGCTCCAGCAGTTGCTCACCGGCGGCCGGGACGTCGAGGCGCTCAACTCCGTGCTCACTCCCGCCATCGCCTACGCGACAGCCGTACGGATGTCTCGACGGCCGACCTGGCGCGCGCTGATGTGGGCGGCGGTGCTGCTCGACCTGTTCGCCCTGTTCACCGCCACGAAGGTCACCGCGCTCGGCGCGATCGTCACCTATCTGGTCGGTCTCGCGGTGGGCTTCGGCACGCTGTACGGCATCGGCAGCGCGAACACACGCCCGCCCGGCAGCGCGATGGTGGCCGCTCTAAGGCGGCTGAACTTCAGCCCGGTGAGCGCACGGCGGGTCGAGGACGACAGCTCCGGGAGCCGGCGCTACGTCGTGGGGCTCGCCGACGAGGGCCGGCTCGACGTGACCGTCCTCGACCGGGACCGGCAGGTCGCCGGGGTCGCCTACCGCCTGTGGCGGCGCTTGCGGCTGAACACCGAGACCAGGCGGCGGGCCATCCGTTCGCTGCGGGCCGAGCTGGAGCGCGAGGCTCTGATGGCCTACGCCGCCCAGGCCGCGGGGGCGAGCCTGCCGCGCCTCCTCGGCACCAGCGAGGTGGGCACGGAGGCGGCTCTCCTTGCCTACGAGCACATCGAGACCCGGCCCGTCGAGGAGCTCACCGACGACGACTTCGACGACGAGCTGCTGGCCCAGATCTGGGAACAGGTTCGGCTGCTCCAGGCCAACCGGCTGGCGCATCGCCACCTGACGGGCGAGAGCATCCATGTGGACCAGGCGGGCAAGGTGTTCCTGGTCGACGCCCGCAGCGGCGAGATCGCGGCGGGTGATCTCCTGCTCCGGCTCGACATCGCCCAGCTGCTCGCCTATCTCGGCCTGCGCGTGGGGCCGGAGCGTTCGGTCAAGTCGGCGGCGGCGGCCCTGGGCGCCGACATGCTGGCGGGGGCGCTGCCCCTGCTGCAGCGGATCGCGCTGAGCCGTGACACCAGGGCCGCAGCACGCAAGGACAAGGACCTTCTGCCCGCCATCCGCGAGCACATCGTCGCGTTGAAGCCGCAGGTCGAGGTCGAGGAGGTCCGCCTCGAACGGTTCCGCCCTCGCGCCCTGGTGACGATCATCGCGAGCGCCCTCGCCGCCTACTTCCTGCTCTCCCAATTGAGCAAGGTCAACCTGGTCTCGGTGGTGACCACCGCGAACTGGGCCTGGGGCGGAGCCGCCCTGATGGCCGCCGCGATGAGCTACGCGGCGGCCGCGATCATGCTGCGCGGGTTCGTCCCCGAGCACCTGCCCCTGGGGCGGACGGTGCTCGCTCAGCTCGCCGGGTCGTTCGTGAAGCTGGTCACGCCCGCGGCGGTCGGCGGGGTCGCGATCAACACCCGCTACCTGCAAAAACGCGGCATCCCGCCGGGCGCGGCAGTCGCCAGTGTGGGGGCCTCGCAGCTCGTGGGGCTGGCCTCGCACATCGCGCTGCTGCTGCTGTTCGGTTACATCACCGGCATGCAGCAGGCGACCTCCCTGACTCCGTCGCGCGGGCTGCTGATCGTGCTGCTGGGCGTCGCCGTCTTCATGCTGATCGTGCTTGCCGTACGGCCACTGCGCCGACTGCTGACCACCCGGGTTCGCCGCATGTTCTCCGGTGTCATCCCTCGGCTGGTGGACGTGCTGCAGTCACCTGGCAAGATCATGGAAGGCTTCGGCGGCACGCTGTTGCTGACCATCTCCTTCGTGGCCTGCCTGGACGCGTGCGTCCGGGCGTTCGGCGGAGAGCTGAGCTTCGCGGCCGTCGCGGTGGTCTTCCTCGCCGGCAACGCGATCGGCTCGGCCGCCCCCACACCCGGCGGTCTGGGGGCGGTCGAGGCGTCGCTCTCGCTTGGTCTGACCGTCGCCGGACTGCCTGGCACCGTCGCCACCTCGGCGGTGCTGCTGTTCCGGCTGATGACCTTCTGGCTGCCGGTCCTGCCCGGCTGGGCCTCCTTCACCTGGCTCCAACGCCACAACGCGCTCTGAGCTCAGGTGGCTTCAGCGCCATGACGCCCTCTGGCGTCAGGTGGTGCTGGAGTTCGCCCAGAGGTTGATGCCGGCCTCGACGGCGTCCTTGTCGATCGCGTCGAGTTCCTCGTCGGTGAAGCCCAGCCTGCCGACCGCCCCGAGATTGTCGTCGAGCTGCCGGACGCTGCTGGCGCCGATGACGACCGAGGTCATTCGCCGGTCGCGCAGCGCCCACGCCAGAGCCATCTGCGCGAGGGACCGGCCCCGTCGCTTGGCGATCTCGTTCAGCGTCCGGATGTGCCGCAATGCCTCGTCGGTGAGGAGGCTCGGGCTGAGGGACTTGCCCTGGGATGCGCGCGAGCCCTCCGGGATGCCGTGGAGGTAACGGTCGGTCAGCATGCCCTGGGCAAGAGGGGAGAACGCGATGCAGCCCGCCCCCTCCTCTTCGAGGACGTCGAGCAGGCCGCCCTCGATCCACCGGTTGAGCATCGAGTACGACGGCTGGTGGATCAGCAGCGGGGTGCCCAGCGCCCGCAGGATCGTCGCGGCCTCCCTGGTCCGTTCGGGCGAATATGACGAGATCCCGGCGTAGAGGGCCTTGCCCGAGCGCACGGCGTGGTCGAGCGCGCCCATCGTCTCCTCAAGGGGCGTCTCGGGGTCGAACCTGTGGCTGTAGAAGATGTCGACGTAGTCGAGCCCCATCCGCTTGAGCGACTGGTCGAGGCTGCCCAGCATGTACTTGCGCGATCCCCACTCGCCGTACGGCCCGGGCCACATGTCGTAGCCGGCTTTGGTGGAGATGACCAGCTCGTCCCGGTAGGGAGTGAAATCCTGGCGGAAGATGCGGCCGAAGTTGATCTCGGCGGAGCCGTACGGCGGACCGTAGTTGTTGGCCAGATCGAAGTGCGTCACGCCCCGGTCGAACGCCCTGCGGAGAATGGCCCGCTGCGTCTCGATCGGCTTGTCGTCGCCGAAGTTGTGCCAAAGGCCGAGCGAGACCGCGGGCAGCTTCAGCCCGCTCCTCCCGGTCCGGTTGTACGGCATGGAGCCATATCGGTCGGCGGCCGCCGCGTAGGTCATCGCGTCTCTCCGTTCACTCGCTGATTCCGGCGCGGTCCAGGATCCAGGAGAGGGCGAAGGCCTCCTCGCGCCAGGCGTCGTAACGGCCGCTGCGGCCGCCGTGGCCGGCTCCCATCTCGGTTTTCAGCAGGAACGGGCCGCCGGCCGCGGTGTCACGAAGGCGGGCGATCCACTTGGCGGGCTCGTGATAGAGCACGCGGGTGTCGTTGAGGCTGGTGATCGCCAGGATCGGCGGGTAGACCCGCCCGTCGATGTTCTCGTACGGCGAGTAGGACTTCATGTAGGCGTAGACATCCGGGTTGTGCAGCGGGTCGCCCCATTCGTCCCACTCGATGACGGTCAGCGGCAGCGACGGGTCGAGGATCGTGTTCAGCGCGTCGACGAACGGCACCTCGGCCACCACCCCCGCGAACTCCTCCGGCGCGAGGTTGGCGACCGCGCCCATGAGCAGGCCGCCCGCGGAGCCGCCCCGCGCGGTGACGTCGCTGGACCAGCCTTCGGCCTTGAGGTGCCTGGCGCAGGCCACGAAGTCGGTGAAGGTGTTCCGCTTCCTGGTGAGCTTGCCCTCCTCATACCAGCGGCGGCCCATCTCACCGCCGCCCCTGACGTGGGCGACCGCGAACACCAGACCACGGTCGAGGAGCGAGAGGCGGGCCACCGAGAAGTACGGATCGATCGAGGTCTCATAGCTGCCGTAGCCGTACAGCAGGGTCGGAGCGGGCCGGTGGGTGCCCTTCTTGACCACGATCGAAATGGGCACCCTCGTGCCGTCCTCGGCCGTGGCCCAATCACGGAACTGCTCGTAGTCCGCGGGGTCGTAGCCACCGAGGACCGCCTTCCGCTTGAGCAGGATCAGCTCGCCCGCGGAAAGGTCGTAGTCGTAGACCGACGGCGGCGTGATCATCGAGGTGTAGCCGAGCCTGAGTCGGCCCGTCTCGAACTCGGCGTTGCCCGACGGCGCGACGTCGTAGATCGGCTCAGGGAAGGAGATCTCGTACGGCTCCCGCGTGTCATTGGGCAGGATCCGGATGCCGGTCAGGCCCTGGCGGCGGAAGTGGACGACGACATGGTCCTTGAAGGCGTCCACGTCGAGAAGCCGGGTGTCGTCGCGATGCGGGATCAGCGGCGACCAGGTCCCCGGCTCGTCGATCGGCGCGGTGGCCAGCTCGAAGTTCTCCGCGCCCTCGTTGTGCAGGATGAGGAAGTGGTCGCCCGCGTGGTCGAGGCCGTACTCGACGCCGGTCTGGCGTGGCCTGACGACCTCGAACTCGCCGGCCGGGTCGGTCGCGTCGAGCACCCGGACCTCGCTGGTGATCTTGCTTCCGGCGCTCAGGATCAGGTAGCGCTGGCTGCGGGTCAGCCCGATCCCGATCCAGAACCGCTCGTCGTCCTCCTGGTGGACGAGGACGTCCTCGTCGGATCCCAGGGTGTGGCGATGGACGCGGTAGGGGCGCCACGCTTCGTCGACGGTCGTGTAGAAGAACGTGGAGCCGTCGGCGGACCAGGCGCCGCCGTAGAAGATGCCGGGAATCTCGTCCGTGAGGATCTCGCCGGTCTCCAGGTTCTTGAACCTGAGCGTGAACCGTTCGTCGCCGGTGAAGTCGGTGGAGTAGGCGAGCTTCGTGCCGTCCGGGCTTACCGTGCTGGTTCCGATGGAGAAGAAGGGGCTGTCCCCGGCCAGCTCGTTGCCGTCCAGCAGCACCTGCTCGCCGGGCAGCGGCTCATCGGCCTTGAGCTCCGGCGGGTTCTCGCCGTCCGCGGCGACCCGGCACTGGATGCCGTACTGCTTGCCCTCCTCGGTCCGGGAGTAGTACCACCAGGCGCCCTTGCGGGTCGGCACCGACAGATCGGTCTCCAGGGTGCGGCCCTTGATCTCCTGGAAGACGGTCTCCTGGAGATCTTTCAGATGGCCGGTCACCTCCTGCGTGTAGGCGTTCTCCGACTCCAGGTGGGCGATCGTGTCGGCGTCGTCCTTCTTGAACAGCCAGGCATACTCGTCGATCACGGTGTCACCGTGATGCGTGCGCTCGGCCGGTATCTTCTTCGCCACAGGCGGCATCTCGCTGGTCACGCGCCGAGTCTATGTTCGCGGGCCAACCCTGTGCGGTGCGTCACGTCCATGCCGTCCGGCCGCCCCACCCCACGAAAACGCTTCGCAGGCTCCCCGTTTCCGCGGGGACCCCGGGAGTCGGGTACGGCTCACGCGGCGTGGAATAGACGGCCCCGGTGGAGGCGTTCCTGTCTGACGCGCTCGGAATGGCTGCTAATCTTTCTTCGTCGGCGTCGCTCGGCACAATCCCTTCGGATCACCCCGGTGGTTTCGCATGGATAAGTGCGAATGGCGCGACACCCCCTTCAAACTCAGCAGTTTTGAAGATCGGTTTGCTAGACCGCCTTCAACCTGGTAAGTTGGAGGGGTTGCCCTGGAGACGGGGTGGTCTGAATTTCTCTCTGGTTGCGGGGTTCGGGTCAAGGGTTCCAAATCGGGACGGTTTGACACGAATACGGCAGGCGGGAAGAATGGAAGACATAAAGAACGTAAAGCGGAATGTGGTTACGCCCTGGATCTGAAAAGCCCTGGCGGGTTTGATGTGATGGTGGTCGCGTCCGTTTCTTGAGAACTCAACAGTGTGTTAAAAGCCAGTGCATGATGCACAACCCCGTCTACCCACGTGTGTGGGGGACGGATTCCTTTGGTTGACATCGCGTGCCGCCTTTTGGGTG
>JBIOWF010000275.1:0-2876 GCA_044868295.1 Microtetraspora sp.
AGTCGACGGAGCACGCGAAGATCTTCTTGGGGCCGAGCTCAAGATATACGCGGTTCATAGGTGCACCATCACATGGAAGACTGACAGCGAGTGTCAGGTTCAGACGAGATCGATGAGGTCGGCGACCGAGTTGACCACCTCTGACGGGCGGAACGGGAAGCGGTCGATCTGGTCCTTCTGGGTCACACCGGTGAGCACGAGGATGGTGTGCAGGCCCGCCTCCATGCCACAGACCACATCGGTGTCCATCCGGTCGCCGATCATCGCCGTGCTCTCGCTGTGCGCGTCGATCTGGTTGAGGGCGCTGCGCATCATCATCGGGTTGGGCTTGCCGACGAAGTAGGGCTCGACGCCCGTGGCCTTGGTGATCATCGCGGCGACCGCGCCGCAGGCGGGCAGCGAGCCCTCGATCGAGGGGCCGACCGCGTCGGGATTGGTCGCGATGAACCGGGCGCCGTTCTCGATCAGGCGGATCGCCCGCGTTATCGAGGTGAAACTGTAGGTCCGGGTCTCGCCCAGGACCACGTAGTCGGGGTCGATCTCGGTCAGCACATAGCCGCACTCGTGCAGGGCCGTGGTCAGCCCCGCCTCTCCTATGACGTAGGCCGACCCCTCCGGCCGCTGGTCGGCCAGGAACTTGGCGGTGGCGAGCGCCGACGTCCAGATCGACTCAGGCGGCACCTCCAGGCCCGCGGCGCGGAGCCGTACGGACAGATCACGGGGTGTGTAGATCGAGTTGTTGGTGAGCACGAGGAAGCGCTTGCCCGAGTCACGCAGTCTCTGAATGAACTCGTCGGCGCCCGGGACCGGGTGACCCTCGTGGACCAGGACCCCGTCCATGTCCGACAGCCAGCATTCAATGGGTCTGCGATCGCTCATATCCCCCAGGATGTCAGTTATCCCACCCCCTCGCATATCCGCTCCGAGGTCCTCACCGAGCCGTAACGCGCTGATCGGCGGGGCGGTGATCGCGGCTCAGCGAGCCTGACCGGGCCGACCGGGCCGACCGGGCCGACCGGGCCGACCGGGAGATGCCGCCTGACGGGCACCCGGTCGAAGGGTCCGCGAACAGCTAGGCGAAACTTCACTTAGAGGCATCTTTCCCCCACGCCAGGGCCAGGCGCGAGCCTGGCACGACACAAGGAGGGGCCTCGTGCTACACGGACCGAAACGCGGCGCGCTCGCAATCGCCGCGACACTCGCACTGTCCTCCTGCGGCGGCGACGGCACGGCCGCCGCCACGCCTACACCCCCGGCTCCGACCGCGACCGGCGCGCTGGAGGCGCTGGTTCCGGACGGCATCGCGGCCGACGGGAAGATCGTCTTCGGCACGGACGCCTCGTACCCGCCGAACGAGTCGGTCGACCCGGCCTCACAGAAGATCGTCGGCTGGGACGTGGAGCTCGGCGAGGCCGTCGCCGCCAGGCTCGGCCTGAGGTCGGAGTTCCAGAATGCCGGATTCGACACGATCATCCCGGGTGTTCAGTCCGGGAAGTACGAGATCGGGCTGTCGTCCTTCACCGACAACGCCGAACGCGAGAGGGTCGTCGACTTCGTCACCTACTACTCGGCCGGCACCTCCTGGGCCACGCTGAAGGGGAACCCGAAGGGAGTCAACCCGGACGACGCCTGCGGCAAGACGGTCGGCGTCCAGCAGGGCACCGTCCAGATCGACGACCTCAAGGCGCGCAGCGAGAAGTGCACCGCCGCCGGCAAACCCGCCATCGAGCAGGTCGTGCGCAAGCAGCAGACCGAGGTCAACGCCGACCTGGTCTCCGGCAAGACCGACGCGATGCTCGCCGACTCCCCGATCGTCGGCTACGCCGTCAAGCAGACCGGCGGCAGGCTCCAGACCATCGGCCAGATCTACGGCGCCGCGCCGTACGGCTACGCGATCGGGAAGAACTCCGGATCCATGAAGGAAGCCGTCCTGGGCTCGGTCAAGGCGCTCATCGCCGACGGCACCTACAAGAAGATCCTCGAGAAGTGGGGCGTGCAGGACGGCACCATCACCAACCCGATGATCAACCAGGCCGGCGGCTAGGTCATGACCGTCACCGAAACGGCGACACAGCCCGAAAGTATCAAGGCCGTCCCGCTCCGCCACCCCGGCCGATGGGTGGCGGCGGTCGCCGTCGGCGTGCTGGCGGCGATGCTGATCAACAACCTGATCACCAACCCGGCCTACAACTGGCCCGAGCAGTGGAAGTACCTGTTCTCGCCGCCGGTGCTGAACGGTGTGCGCAACACGATCTGGCTGACGGTCGCCGCCATGATCGGCGGCGTCGGCCTGGGCGTCGTGCTGGCGCTGATGCGGCTGTCGCCCAACCCCCTGTTGCGGGGGTCCTCATGGGGGTACATCTGGTTCTTCCGCGGCACACCGCTCTTCACCCAGCTGCTGATCTGGGGGAACATCGGCGCGCTGTTTCCGACGGTCGGCCTGGGCATCCCGTTCGGCCCGCAGTTCGTCACCGCGGAGACCAACGCGCTCTACAGCGCCGCGGCGGCGGCCGCGCTCGGACTGATCTTCAACGAGGCGGCCTACATGGCCGAGATCGTGCGGGGCGGCATCCAGTCGGTCGACCCGGGGCAGCAGGAGGCGGCGAGCGCGCTCGGCCTGACCCGGGGTCAGACGCTGCGCAGGATCGTCCTGCCGCAGGCCATGCGCGTCATCGTGCCCCCCACCGGCAACGAGGCGATCTCCATGCTGAAGAACACCTCGCTGGTCGCGGCCGTGCCGTACCTGGAGCTGACCTACACCGCGCAGAGCATCTACGCGAATACCTACCAGATCATCCCAATGCTGATCATGGCCTGCCTCTGGTACCTGTTCCTGTCCTCGATCATGATCATTGGCCAGCACTACATCGAGCGCT
>JBIOWF010000276.1:0-2035 GCA_044868295.1 Microtetraspora sp.
GTGCCGGGCAGGGCGTGCCAAGCGGGCTGGACCGTGTGCGGGAGGCAGCACGAAGGGACAAGGAAGCACGGTTCACCGCACTGCTGCACCATGTCGACCTGGCTCGCCTGTGGGCGGCCTATGTGGCGATCAACTCGAAGGCCGCCCCGGGTGTCGACCGGGTGACGTGGGACGCCTACGGGCAGAATCTCCGAGCGAACCTCGAAGACCTGCTCGGCCGTGTCCACGGTGGTGCTTACCGGGCGAGCCCTTCTCGCAGGGTGTACATACCAAAGCCGGACGGACGGCAACGCCCGCTCGGTATCGCCACCTTGGAGGACAAGATCGTCCAACGAGCCGTGGTGGAGGTGCTGAACGCCGTCTACGAGGAGGACTTTCTCGACTTCTCCTACGGGTTCCGGCCAGGGCGCAGCCCGCATCATGCGCTGGATGCGCTGGCGGCCGGGATCTACAGGAAGAGGGTGAACTGGGTGCTCGACGCGGACATCCGCGACTTCTTCGCCACGCTTGATCGAGCTTGGCTGGGAAGATTCCTGGAGCACCGGATAGCGGACAAGAGGGTCCTGCGACTCATCCAGAAGTGGCTGAACGCAGGGGTCATCGAGGACGGGAGCTGGTCGGAGACACCGGAGGGATCACCGCAAGGGGCATCGGTCTCGCCGTTGCTCGCCAACGTGTATCTCCACTATGTGTTCGACCGGTGGGTCCGGCAGTGGAGGCGCCGGCATGCCCATGGCGACGTGGTTGTCGTGAGGTTCGCCGATGATTTCATCGCCGGGTTCGAGCATGAGGGTGACGCCAGGCGGTTCCTTCAGGACCTTCGCGAGCGGTTCGCGAAGTTCAACCTGGAGTTGCATCCCGACAAGACGCGTCTCATCGAGTTCGGACGGTTCGCCGCCGAACGACGAAAGAAGCGGGGCCTCGGGAAGCCGGAGACGTTCGACCTCTTGGGCTTCACGCACATATGCGCGAAGAACCGAAACGGACAGTTCTGGCTGAGGCGCATCACGATCTCGAAGCGGATGCGGTCGAAGCTGAAGGAGGTCAAGGACCAACTGAAGCGCCGACGGCATCTACCCATCCCTGAGCAGGGACGGTGGTTGGCAAGCGTGGTGCGAGGCCACCTTGCCTACTACGCCGTACCCGGCAACAGCGACGCGGTATCAGCCTTCCGCAACCAGGTCATGAGGCACTGGTGTCGAGCGCTTCGCAGCCGAAGCCAACGCACACGCCTCACCTGGGAGCGAATGTACCGCCTCGCGAACCGATGGCTACCGCCCGCCCGCATCATGCATCCCTACCCTGAGCTGCGCTTCGCCGCCAGAACCCTCGGCAGGAGCCCAGTGCGGTAGCCCCGCACGCTGGGATCTGTGCGGGGGGCCGCCCGCAAGGGCGGTCCCTACCGCAACGTGCGCCGGGATAAACCGGCAGGAGGAAAGGGATGAGAACACCCAACATCGAAGGGCTAGCGACCCACGGTGGCCCCGAGTCATGCGTCGGCGTCCGTGAGGGCGCTGGCGAAGCGTTGACAGGGGTACGTGCAGGCCGGGCTATTGAGCCGCGTAATCAGGGCAATCGGGGTGCCGACGCTGTCTCCATGAGCGGAAGGCCACACCGCCGGCAGCGTTATCGCGAGTTGCCGGTGGGCCCCGCGCGGTCTGAGAACCTGTGCATGTACGGAGTCCTCTTGCGCGAGAACCGGGAGGTCCCGTGCTCGCCCGTCCGGGTGATCACCGGGCGGGCCGCCCAGGGAACGCTGAGGCGGTAAGCCTGGGATGCACGAGCACGGGAAGTCGGACAGCCCCGTAATACCTGCGAACCTGCCGAACAACGCCGGGCGATCGGCGGCGGAGGCGGGGGAGGGAAGGGGGCTGGCCGAGGGGAACACGGAAAGGCCTACACGTCCCGGACTCAGTGCCGGGCAGGGCGTGCCAAGCGGGCTGGACCGTGTGCGGGAGGCAGCACGAAGGGACAAGGAAGCACGGTTCACCGCACTGCTGCACCATGTCGACCTGGCTCGCCTGTGGGCGGCCTA
>JBIOWF010000277.1:0-29956 GCA_044868295.1 Microtetraspora sp.
TGGACCGCGCCTCGGCCGTAGCGGCTCAGCCTTGCGCCCGGCCGGGACGAGGCTGCATCTCAGGCCAGATCCGCTCAATCCCCAAGCCTGCATCTCATGCCTGCACCTCATGCCTGCACCTCAAGCCCGCACCTCAAGCCTGCACCTCAAGCCTGCACCTCAAGCCCGCGCCTCAGGCCCGCACCTCAGGCCCGCACCTCAGGCCCGCACCTCACAGCCGCTCGAAGCCCCGGACCCGCTCCCAGTCCGTCACCGCCGTTTCGAAGGCGGCCAGTTCCGTACGGGCGGCCTGCGCGTAGTGGCCGA
Source organism: Microtetraspora sp. (assembly GCA_044868295.1). Lineage (GTDB taxonomy): Bacteria > Actinomycetota > Actinomycetes > Streptosporangiales > Streptosporangiaceae > JBIOWF01. The sequence continues at coordinate 307 of JBIOWF010000277.1, forward strand.
CGACCGCTTCGCCGAAGACCTTGGCCGCGATCTCGCTGTTCTCCCACCGGTTGAGGGCCTCGGTGAGCGTCCTGGGCAGCCGCGGCACCGACGGATCGACCCCAGCGTTGGCGGTATGGGGTTCCGGCAGCGGGAGACGGTTCTCGATGCCGTACAGGCCGGCGGCCACCGCCGCGGCGACGGCGAGGTACGGGTTGGCGTCGCCTCCCGGCACCCGGTGCTCGATGCGCAGTGAGTGGCCGGAACCTACGACGCGGACCGGGCAGGTGCGGTTGTCCCGGCCCCAGGCGATGCCGGTAGGGGCGAACGCGCCGGGCTGCAGGCGCTTGTACGAGTTGATATTGGGCGCCATCAGCAGCGTGAAGTCCGCGAGACAGGCGAGTTGGCCCGCGACGAAGTGGCGCATCAGATCGGACATCCCGTCTTCCGCCGCATGGTCGGCCAGTACGGCCGAGCCGTCCGCGCCGCGCAGGGACAGGTGAATGTGGCAGGAGTTGCCTTCACCCTTGTCGTACTTGGGCATGAAGGTGAGCGCGACGCCCTCCTGCGCGGCGATCTGCTTGGCGCCGTTCTTGAACACGACGTGGTTGTCGCAGGTGGTCATCGCCTCGGCGTAGCGAAAGACGATCTCGTACTGGCCGGGGTGGCATTCGGCCCGGGCGGTCTCCATGTTCAGCCCGGCGCGGACCATCTCGCGGCGGATGCGACGGACCACGGGCTCGATCTCGGCGAGCCCCTGCAGGGAGTAGTCGACGTTGTAGGCGGTGGCCGGCTGCAGGCCGAGGTAGCAGCGCTCCCATGCCTGGCGATACGGCTCGCGGAAGACCAAGAACTCCAGTTCGGTGCCGGCGAAGGCGGTCAGACCCCGCTCGGCCAGCCGGTCGAGCTGGGTGCGGAGCACCTGGCGTGGAGCCACCTCCACGGCTTCGCCGTCCGGCCAGACGGCGTCGGCGAGGACGAGCGCGGACCCCGGATCCCAGGGCAGGGTGCGCAACGTGCCGGGGTCGGGGCGCAGGACGAAGTCACCGAAGCCGCTCCGCCACGCGTCGATGGCATAACCGGGGCCGGTGCCCATCTCGACGTCTGACGCGAGGAGGTAGACGCAGGCGCCGAAGCCCCGTTCGGCCACCTCGTCCAGGAAGTACGGCACGGACAGCCGGCTGCCCTGGAGCCGCCCCTGCAGGTCTGGAACGCCGACGATCACTTCCTCCACGCGTCCCTCGTCGGCCTCGGCGCGTAGCCGTTCATACGGCTGCTCATACGGTGAGGTGTTCACATCTGCTCCTGAAGGTCCTGGGAAAGAGCGTGCGCGAGAGGGTTGACCAGGGTGCCGTGGACGACGTCGAAGCCCTCGTCCTTCTCGGCGCGGTCGTGGAAACCGCCGCCGAGCAACTGCTCACGATTGAGCGCCACTCGGTCGAACTCCGGGGCGAGCAGGCCGAAATCGTCGAAACGGTCGGCCAGTTCGGGGAAGCGGGCGTGGTAACGCTCGATCTCGGCCCGGACCATGGCCCAGAATTCCTGCTCCGGCACCCCGAGGTGCTCCGCGGCCAGCGGGGCGAAGAACCGGAAGTGGCCCGCGAAGATCGCGCTGAGCAGTGAGTGCGCGAGCTCGCCGGCCGGCCAGCGCAGCAGCAGCGCGTCGGCGCGTTCGGACAGGCCGGCGTACTCGGGGCGACTTCCGGGCAGCAGGTTGACGTCCTCCGCGAAGTCCTTCACGGCGATGCCGACCGGGGTGTCGGAGGCGTCGTACAGGACGACGGTGTTCTCTCCGTGTGGGCAGTACGCCACGCCGTACCGGTAGAGGTAGTGCAGCAGACCGGGCAGGAGGGCGCGGAAGAAGCGGTCGAGCCAGGCGCGCGGGGTGAGCCCGGATCTGTCCACAAGCTCGCTGACCAGGGCACGGCCGTCTGAGCCGATCTTCAGCAGCGCGGCCATGGTGCGGGCCCGCTCGCCGTCGCGCAGCAGTGCCGCGACCGGCTCCCGCCACACCGCGCCAAACAGTTCGTGGTAGCGGTAAGGGGCGTCCTGCACCGACTCGTATATCGGGTGGCGCACGGCCACGGCCGCCACCTCGCCGAGCGGATGGAAGCGGAGCTCGTCACGCAGGTACGGGTCCGCGTCACGGACAGCGTGCAGCCAGGCGCTCACGTCGGGCGCGGCCTCGGTCGGCTTCGGGGACAGGCCACGCCAGACAAGGGTGTTGCGGATGAACAGCGTCACCTTCACATTGCGGCGGAGCGGGTGATCCAGATTCGCCAGGGTGCGGATGGATTGCAGCGGGCGGTAGCGGTCCGGTCCCTCGCCGAGCAGCACGATCCGCCCCTCGGCGACGAAGGACGCGAAGAGGGTCGCGACGGCCTCATCCCAGTGGAAGGGGTGCACCGGCAGCCAGCAGAAGTCGGCGGGGTCGTATCCGGCTCCGGCGCACGCCTCCTGGAGCGTGGCCGCGAACCGCCTGCGGACGTCCTCGCCCAGTTCCTCCGACAGGAGCGTGTCGGCGTCGAGACCGGGGACGCCGGAGTAGGAGGCGAGGCTGCTGTGAACGCCGGCCCACAGCAGGCGCACCGAACCCGCCGCCTCGGGCGCGTAGGCGGCTGCGTCGGAGGCGGAGAAGCCCAGCCGCCCTTTGTTGAGCAGCATGCACGGGTGGCCGTCCTGATGCGCCTCCAGGTCGAGGTGGTCCAGATCGGCGAGTTCAGCGGCTGGGAGGGCACGGGAGAGGACCTCGGCCTCGGCCCGCCGGGTGGCGATGAGTTCGCGCAGCACCTCGGCGGTGGTGGGCCCGTCCCAGCCGAGGAGCGGGCGGGCGTCGAGCAGCAGCCTTTCGGGCCCGGCCTCATCACCGGCGGGGTGCCGCCGCAGGGTTCCGGGTGCGATCCGCCAGGTACCGAAATTGCCGCGCGCCGCGCGGAAGGTCCAGTGGATGCCGTCGGTGAAGTTCAACCGGTACGCGTCCGGGGTGCCGGCCGACAGGTCGGGTTCCGGAACGAGCAGTTCCTCGTAGGCGAACTCCTCCACGGCTTTGACCAGCAGCCGTCCGGCCGCGTGTGCCCAGGCGTCACGTGTGGTGAGGTTCATCGGTCTTCTCCTCGGAGTACGCCGGGGGAACGGCAGCGGTCAGGACGGGCTCGCAATCCCTCGCCTCAGAGCGGCCGGGAGCGGGCCGAGCGGAAGTCGTCGCATTCACGGCAGCCGGAACGGGACCCGCCGACGTCGTCGCATCCACGGCAGTCGGAGCAGGTCGGGCAGGGGTCGTCGCATCCACGACGGCCGAAGCGGGCCGGGCGGAGGTCGTCGCGTCCACAGGCGAAGCCGGTCCGGCCTGCTTTGCCTCCGGAGCGGGCTGGGCGGACAGCGTCACGTCCACGGCCCAAGCCGGTCCAGCGTGCTTCGCGACGGGGTTGGGGGTGATGCCGGGCAAGCGCTTCAGCGACAGAACGGCGGCGCATACCTGTACGGCAGCGGCGGCGACGAGCGGCAGCGCCAGGTCGTGGGAGACTGCGGCCGTGGCGGCGAGCGGCGCCGCGAGCAGACCCGCAGACCGGACGGTCTCCACGGCGGTGAACGCAGGGCCTTTTGTGCCCGTCGCGTGGAACATCCGCAGTTCGACCGCGATTTGGGCCAGGCCGAGGCCGACGCCGTACAGCAGGCGGCCACCCGCCAGCCAAGGTGGTGAGCCGGCCAGCCACGTCCCCGCCATTCCGGCGGCGCCTACGGCCAGAGCGAATGGCAACAGCCGGTCGCCGAGCCGGTCGTGGCAGCGGCGTGCCAGAGGAAGCACGGCCAGCGCGGAGACGCTCGGCAGGAAGAACAGGATGGCCGACCCCACCGGGCCGCTGCCGAGACCGTCGGAGAATTCGGTGAAGAACGGGCGCGCCACGTTGACCGAGAAGTCGAAGGCGACCCCGATCAGCGCGGCGTAGGCGAGCGTCGTGAACCAAGTGCGCCGCCTGCCGGACGGGGGCGGCGCGGCGTCGGAGGCACCCTCAGTGGCAGGGTGAGGGACGGCGTCGGAGGCGCCATGAGGTGCGGCGTCAAGGGCAGTGCCCAGGCCGCCCCCCGAGCGTCCGGGCCTACCGAGGCTGCCCGCGCGCTGCTCAGCGTGGTGGTCGGCGTCGGAGGCGGCGTCAGTGGCGGAATCCGCCTGCACATCCGGGCGCCGTCCCAGGATGCGATAGGTGAGCACGGCCAGGAGGGTGTCCAGCACCGCGAACGCCGAGATGCCGACACGCGGCTCCGGCAGCGCGAGAACTCCGGCGCCCACCATGGTGGAGACCACGACCGACAGATGGAAGACGGCCACGAGCGCGCAGATCCCTGGCAGCCGGGCCCGCTCGTCGGCCTCCGAATCGTCGCCGTGCTGGGCGACGAACGCCGGATAGGCCAGCAGCAGGGCGCTGTTGGTCGTGACGATCAGCGTCGACAGCACGGTGTACGCGGCGAAACTGGGAGCGAGGCCGAGCAGCAGGTCGAGGACGGCTGACCCGCACAGTCCTGCCAGCACCAGCTTGTGCAGCGGCCACCGCCGGGCCGCCAGCCCCCACAACGGGAGGGCAGCGAGCCCGACGACGCGGCAGATCCAGATGTACAGCCCGGTGGCTCCGGGGTCCTGGATGCCGTACAGCCGCTGGAACAGCTGGGGCAGGAACGGTGTCAGGGCGGTCTCGGCTACCAGGTGGAGGCCGATCACGGATATGAGCACCGTCTTCGCGTGACGCGTCGGCCCGCCCTCGGCTGAACCGCCAATCTTGCGCGCCACTGTCACCGCGGCGTCCACGCCGGGACGATCGCCGCTGGAGTGGCCGCTGGAGTGGCCGCTGTGGACGGAAGAGCACCCGCGGGCACGGCCGTGGCCTGCGCCTGCGGTGCGCCGAAGGTCGTGAAAGCCTGGCGCGGGGCGACAGGCAGGACCACGCGCCGCACGGCGGCGTTGAGGATCATGGCGGCGCGCCAGGCGCCGAGAGTGAGGTCGGGGGCGCCCACGCCGTGGGTGTGTATCTCGGCGTTCTGGACGTAGAGCGTGCCCGACACCCGCGGGTCGAGCGCCACCCGGTACTCCTCGTCGACCTGATAACGACCCTTGTCGTCCCAGTCGACCAGGTCGGCCACCGCGTCGAGGAAGGCGGGGCGGGAGGCGGCGTAGCCGGTGGCCGCCACGACGGCGCGGGTCCGTATCTCGAACAGCGAATCCTGCTGCCGATCCCGGCAGGTGAGCAGGTAACCGTCACGGTCGGCCCGGGCCGCGACGACCTCCACGCCGGGCTGCAGAACGGCGCGCGGCTCGCCCCCGCCGATGGTGCGCTCGTACAGCTCATCGTAGATCTCGCCGAGCGTGTCCGCGCTGACGCCCTTGTAGAGCTGCCACTGTTCGCGCACCAGGCGTTCACGCGTGGCTTCGGGGAGGTGGCGGAAGTAGCGGATGTAGTCGGGGGTGAAGTGCTCCAGGCCGGTCTTCGAATACTCCATCGGCGCGAAGGCCCTCGTCCGGGCGAGCCAGCGGACGTACGGGCCGCCCTCGCCGTCGCCGTCCTGGTTGCGCAGGAGGTCGAGGGCGACCTCGGCGCCCGACTGCCCCGCGCCGACGACCGTGACGTCGTCGGCTTCCGCGAGCCGGGCGCGGTGCGTCCGGTAGTCGGCGCTGTGCAGCACCCGGCCGACGTGGGCGTCGGTCATCAGCGGTCGCAGCGGTTCCGGGACGACCGGGTTGGTGCCCACGCCAAGGACGACCTGGCGGGCCAGGGCTCGCGTCTCGGCACCGGCGGCGGAGCGGTACGCGACGGCGAACGCTTCCGCGTTCTCGTCCCACTCCAGCGCCATGACCTCCGCGTCGAAGCGGCAGGAGGCCAGCTGCTCGGCGACCCAGCGGCAATAGTGGTCGTACTCGCGGCGCGGAATGTGGAACCGCTCGGAGAAGAAGAACTTGAACATCCGCTCGTGGGAGCGGAGGTAGTTCAGGTACGACCACGGGCTGGTCGGGTCGGCCATGGTGACCAGATCGGCGAGGAACGGCACCTGCAGGGTGGTGCCCTCCATGAGCAGCCCGGGATGCCATGAGAACTCCGGCTTGGCGTCCAGGAACAGGGACCGGAAGCCGGGCACGCCGTCCGCCAGCGCGGCCAGCGACAGGTTGAACGGACCGATCCCGACGCCGACCAGGTCGTACAGGGGAGTGTCGCCGGGGGGAATCGAGGGGGAGCTCACCGCTGGGCCTCCATGAGGGGGTTGGGGAGATCGATGTAGACGGACTGGGTGTGGACGTCGCCGACGAGTTCGTCGAGGCCGTCGACGCATGTCAGGTAGTTGGCCTTGCAGCGCAGCACGGGCGCGTCGAGCAGCAGGCCGAGCAGGCCCTCGGCGGCAGGTTCCGCCGGACGCAGCCGCTCCAGGGCGGCCCGCAGCACGCGCAGCAGGTCACCCTCGTCGGCCAGTTCGAGCGCGCCGAAGGCGCCGACGAGGCCGAGAAGGTTGTTGACGCCGAGGTAGTAGGCGACCCGCTCGTCGACGAAGGCGTCGTCGAACACCAGCTCCACGTCGTCGGTCACGCCCGGCAGGAGGCGCTCCATGTCCGCGGCGTGGGAAGCGGCCAGGTAGTAGCCCTGGCTGTCGCGGTACCAGCCCGCGCAGGGCAGTCCATCGGCGTCCAGAGCGACGAGGGTGTTCTGGTGATGCGGCTCCAGGGCGATGCCGTACCTCAGCCGGAGGTGGATCAAGGGAACGACCAGCACGTCCAGGTAACGGGCCAGCCAGCGCTGTGAGGCCTCGGCCGTGGAGACACCGAACGCGCGGGCAGCGCGTTCGACCGCCTCGCACAGCCGGGCGCGGTGCCGGGGTGGGGTCCCGTCGCCGGGACCGGTCCGCTCGGCCAGCAGACCCGCCACGCACAGGCCCTGGAGTCCGCCGTTCCGGAAGGGGTTGTCGCGGATCGCGGTCTCCAGACCCGTCTCCGGCCCGTCGGTGCCGACCGACATCCAGGCGAAGTCGCGCAGGATGCCGAACCGCGGGTACTCGGCGCGCAGCCAGTGCGCTGGGCCGGCGGCCAGCAACCGCGCGGCCCGCACACCGAGGCGCATCTCGCCGCGCAGGTTGTTGCGCCGGGAGTTGGTGATCCGCATGCCGAGGGACAGCTTCAGCATCACCTCGGCGTCCGCCCGGTGCACGGTCCGTACGGACGACGTGGGGTACCAGTGTGGTCCGGCCGGACCGAGCGGGCGCAGCGATCCGGCGTCGACGAGCGCGGCGATCTCCGGGCGGGCCAGGACATCGCGGGCCTGCCACGGATGCACCGGCACCGGGATCATGCCGTCGGGCACGTCCAGCCCGGCGGCGAGCGGGAGCAGGAGATCCGCGGGTGAGCGGCCGTCCGCGCTCCCGCTGACGACCACGTCCGGGGACGCGGCGAACCAGTGCAGAGGGAACGAGCCGCGCAACTCGGGCGAGTACGCCTCCAGCTCGGCGTCGGACGCTTCCTCGCGGCTCTTGGGCGCGGGATGGAAAGGATGCCCCAGCAGCAGCGCCTGCTCACTGTCGAGGAACGGCGTCAGCCCCTGGGCGCCCTCGCCCTCGGTACGGCGGCGGGCGATATGCGTGGCGGTGCGCCGCGCGGAGTTCAGCACCCGGGCGGCGGCGTCGCCTCCGTGGTGCGGGGGCACCCCGCGGCCCAGCGTGGTCTCCCGAATCAGGACCGCCGCCACCAGCGCCGCGTCAGCCGGGACGTTCCTCTCGGCACCGACCACGCCGGGCAGCCCCGCGTCATCCGGAACACCGCGCCCGGCACCGACCACGCCGGGCAGCGCCGCGTCGACCGTGACACCGCTGCCGACGGTGACCACGCGGGGTATACCGAACCGGTGCCAGCCGGTGGCCGACCGGTACCGTACCTGCACCCACAACGTGAGCCCACTTGCCGCCGGCTCCAGAACGAGTGTCTGACCGGTCGCCGGGACCTCGGTGCCTGTCTCGCGTACGTATGCGCGCAGCAGCGTCTCCATGGCTGCGGCATCACCCGCACGGAGCGCGTCGGCATCGTCGAGCGGATCCGGGCCGACGGCAGCAGCAGACGCCGACCCCGCAGTCGCTGCGGTCGCGGTCTGCGGGTTCACTGGTTCTCCTCCTCTGCGCGGCCCGCCGCGGCGACCTCGTGCAGCAGCCGCTCGACCTCGGCGCGGGTCGTCTGCGGGTTGAGCAGGGTGAGCTTCAGCCGGACCCGGCCCGGACCTTCGCCCGGAAGCTCGGTGCGTCCGACGACCGCCCGGCCCTCGCGCAGCAGCCTGCGTCGCAGCGCCGCGTTCACTCGGTCCGTGTACGCGGGATCAGCCCCCTCGGGCAGGTAGCGGAAGAGGAAGGCCGTCAGGACAGGGGCGGCGTGCAGCTCCAGCCGGGGGTGCGCCCAGACCACTTCGGCGGCGCCGCACGCCAGTTCGTGGCAGACGTCCACGAGCCGGCCCAAGCCCTCGCGACCCAGGGTGCGCAACGTGACGGCGATCTTGAAGGCGTCGGCGCGGCGCGTGGTGCGCAGTGAAAGGCCGAGCAGGCTGGGATAGCCGGCCTCCTCGTCGTCCTGCGGGTTGAGGTAGGCCGCCCGCCGCGCGAGCGAGGCGTACGTCTCCGCCCGCCGGACCAGGAAGACGCCCGCCGCGACCGGCTGCCACCCCAGCTTGTGCCAGTCCAAGGAGACTGAGTCGGCCAGCTCGATTCCGCCGAGCAGCGGGGCGAGTTCGCCGGACAGCAGCGCTCCCCCGCCGTAGGCGGCGTCCACGTGCAGCCAGGCTCCGTGCTCGGCCGCCAGCGCCGCGCAGGTGAGCAGCGGGTCGACGGCGCCGGTGTCGGTGGTACCGGCGGTGGCCACGATCGCCAGCGGCAGTTCGCCTCGTGCGACACAGTCCCGCAGGGCTCGGGCCAGTGCTTCCGGCCTCATCCGCAGCTCGCGGTCGACCGGGACGGCGACGACCGCGTCCTCGCCGAGCCCCAGCAGGGCGGCCGATCGCTGCACCGAGAAGTGCGCGGCCTCGGAGGCGAAGATCCGCGGCCTAGGGCCCCCGCCGGGCACACCGCTCAGCTCGATCTGCCGGTCCGCCGCCCGGCCGAGCACGCGGTCACGGGCGAGCATCAGTCCCATGAGGTTGGACTCGGTTCCGCCGGAGGTCAGCACGCCGGCCGCCGCAGCCGGGTCGTACCCGACGAGTTTCGCCAGTTCCTGCAGCAGCAGGGTCTCCAGGACGGTCGCGGCGGGCGCCTGATCCCAGGAGTCCAGGGAGGGGTTGAGCGCGGATACGGCGAGATCGGCGGCGACGGCGACGGCCAGTGGCGGACAGTGCAGGTGCGCGGCGCAGGACGGATCGGCGGGGTCGGCGCTGCCATAAGCGAGCAGTTCGGTCAGCTGCCGCAGGGCGTGGTCAGCCTCCGCCTCGGCGAACACCCGGGCGACGTCCGCCGCCACCTCCTCGGGCGTACCGGCGGGAACAGGCCCGCCGCGCCGCGCGACGCCCTCGCTGAGTGCCTCCAGCACATCGTCCAGAAAGCGCCGTAGCGTTCCGTGGCCGCTCGGTCCTCCCAACAGTGCGGCGGTTCGCGTGTCCGCCACAGCATGCGCGGCTTGCGCGGTTCCCGCGTCGGCCACGGTTTGCGAGGCATGCGCGGTGTGCGTGGTTTGCGAGGCGTGCGCAGTGGCGTACTGGAGAACAGCCTCCGCTGTGTCGGAAGCCCCTGTCATGCCCGCACGCCCCTCGCCGCCGTCACGGAGGTGATCGCGTCCGCCAGCCGGTCCAGTACGGCTTCAGCCTGCTCGTCGGTGATGATCAGCGGTGGCAGCAGCCGGACGGTCGAGTCGTAGCGGCCGCCCAGCTCGACGATGAGGCCGCGCTCCAGGCACGCGGCCCGCACCTGCGCGGCCACCTGCGGGTCGACCGTGCGGGCACCGCAGGAATCAGGCTCGGCCTCGGGGTCGACGAGCTCGACGCCGATCATCAGGCCACGGCCGCGCACGTCGCCGATGGCGGGCAGCTCGGCGCGCAGGCCCTCCAGCCGGGCCGTCATCCTGGCGCCGACGGCCGCCGCACGCTCGGCCAGGCCCTCCTTGGCGACGTAGCGGAGGGTCGCCGTGCCCGCCGCCATGGCGAGCGTGTTGCCGCGGAAGGTGCCGGTGTGGGCGCCGGGCAGCCAGCCGTCGTAGTCTTCGTGGTAGACGATCACAGCAAGTGGCAGGCTCCCGCCGATGGCCTTGGACATCACCATCGCGTCGGGCACGATCCCACTGTGCTCCACCGCCCAGAAGGCGCCCGTACGCCCCACGCCGGTCTGCACCTCGTCGACGATGAGCGGGATCTGGCGCTCAGCGGTGATCCGACGCATCTCACGCAGCCAGGTGTCCGGGGCGGGTACGGCGCCGCCCTCGCCCTGCACCACTTCGAGGATCATCGTGGCGGGCGGCACGACGCCGCCATTGGGGTCGTCGATCAGCCGCTCGGTGTAGGCCGCCGCCAGTTCGGCGCCCCGCTCCCCGCCGACCCCGAAGGGGCAGCGGTAGGAGTACGGATACGGCAACCGGGTCACGTCCGCGGCGATCCCGGGCACCGGCTGCTTGGTGGTGACGCCGCCGGATGCGGCCAGGGCTGCGGCGGTCATGCCATGGTAGGCGCCGGTGAACGCCAGCACTCCGCGTCGGCCCGTGACGGTCTGCATCAGCTTGAACGCGGCCTCGACCGCGTCGGTCCCGGCCGGCCCGCAAAAGTGGACGCGCGCCCGCTCGGCGAAGCCGCCGGGCAGGGTGGCGAACAGGGCGTCGACGAACTCGTCCTTCTGCGGGGTCGCCAGGTCCAGGACGTGAAGTGGCGCGCCGCTGGCGACCGTGCGTCGTAAGGCCTCCAGCACCACGGGGTGATTGTGGCCGAGAGCGAGGGTGCCGGCGCCGGCCAGGCAGTCGAGGTACCGGCGCCCGTCGGCGCCCTCGATGGTCATGCCCTGCGCACGGGCCGGAACGATCGGGAACGACCGGGCGTAGGTGCGGGCCGAGGACTCCCGGGCGCGCTGGCGCCCCAAAATGGCGTCGGCATTGCCCGCGGTACGGTCGACGGCTACGAGGTCGGTGGGAGGAACGAACATGGTGCATGCCTCCAGGGCGTGAAGGGAGCGCATGCCGACGAAGAACCCTGAGAAGTTCTTACGGTCCCCAGGCCGGCGCGGCTCGGATCGACGTGGTGCCTCAGATCAGGTGACGCTCTGCGACGGGATGGCTGAGGAAGCGGTGCATGGCGAACTCCCACCCGTAGGAACCCGCGTACGGGAAGACGACGAGGTCCCCGGCGCGCACCCGATCCACCCGTACGTCACGCAGCAGGGTGTCCTCAGGGGTGCACAGTTCGCCGACGACGGTGACGGGTGTGTTCTCGGCCGCCGGGCGGTGGCAGTCTTCGGGCCAGCTCTCTACGGGCAGCACCGCGATGTTGTGGACGATGTCCCAGGAGGTCGGGAGCTGGAAGTGGTTGATGCCGCCGCGCAGGACCACGAACTCCTCGCCGTAGGACCGTTTCACGTCCGTCACCTCGGCGGCGTACCAGCCGCAGTCGGCGACCAGGAAACGGCCGGGCTCAAGCAGGACCTTCACCCCTGGGGGGACATCGACCTGGCCGGCCAGCTCGCCGAAGCGGGCGACGGAGAAGGGCTTCTCACCTTCGAACCCGACACCGATGCCGCCGCCGACGTCGACATGCCGCAGGTCGATGCCGAGCTCCTGAGCGGTCCGGACGCTCCACTCGACGCACCAACGTAGGTAAGAGGCATGAGCCTCGGCGTCGAGGTTGTTGGACGCCGCGTGGATGTGAAAGCCGATCACATCCAGGCCGGGCAGCCGCAGCGCCTCGCGCAGCACCTCGGGCACATCAGGCTCCGCCACCCCGAACTGGGACGGAACACCACCCATGTGCAGGGAACCGCTGACCGGGATGGCGGCCGGGTTGACGCGGAGCGCCACCCTGGCACGGACGCCCTCCCGCACCGCGATGCGACTGATCCGGTGGAGCTCGAGCAGGCTCTCCGCGTTGATCGCCTCCACGCCGGCACGGACCAAGGCGGTGAGGACAGGAACCGATTTCGCGGGGCCGGCGGCGACCACCGGTACCGGGGCGTCCCCGATCAGCGGCTTTGCCGCGACCACGAGTTCGAGCTCCGCGCAGGAGGCGACCTCGAACCCGTCAACCTGCGGGGCGAGCGCCTGGACGATTCCGGGAAAGGAGTTCGCCTTCACGGCGTAGTAGACGGCCGCCCACTCCGGGAGTGCCGCCCGCAACTCTCGCGCACGCTCGACGGCGACCGCGCCGTCGTACACGTAGGCCGACACCGGCGCCTCGGCCCGCGCCAGCTCCAGCAGCCGACGACGGACCGTACCGGGAAGTACGTCCACGGGGTAGGCGGATCGCGGGGCCGCGGATGGCGGCAACTGAATGGACACGGCTCTGCCTCGGGTCGGGGTCGGACGGCCGCGACTACGGCCGGACTTACTTAGGTTAGCCTAACCTAATATGTTGACGAGGCCAAGGGACCGCCCATCCGCACCCTTTCGCTTCGCCGCGCGACGCCGCCAGCCCGGCACGATCGTTTCAGCGGCCGTCCAGGAACTTAACCAACACAGTTTAATTAGGCAAGCCTTACCTAAATCCCCACCGATCAGCCCTAATGCGTTGCATGTTGGGCGTGGGGCACCAACGGGGTCCGGTTCGAACACGCATGGCTCGCGGCGACCATCCCACGCGCTCGTTCCTCATCGGCGAGCCGGGCGATCCGCACGTACGCCCCGCGGACCTTGAACGACCCGGCCCGCTGGAGGTTCTCGCACTTGAGGTGGACCGGCACCTCGACGCCGGCCGGTTCCAGCCGCCGTGGTGCAGGTGCGCTTCAGCAGCTCCGACGGCCACCAGCGCCGGCACGTCGGCCGACCAGCTCGTGCTGCATAGTGAACGGGTGCGTGTCGACATCCTCGGTTCCCTGGTGCTGGACACCGCTACCGGCCCGACGCGGGTCGGGGGCGCGCGGCTGCGGGCGTTGCTGGCACGGCTGGTGCTGGACGCCGGGCGTGCCGTCCGGCCGGAGACCTTGGTCGAGGCGCTGTGGGGCGAGGCGGCACCGGCCGACCACCTGCACGCGCTGCAGTCGCTGGTGTCCCGGTTGCGGCGCGTCCTGGGCGACCCCGGGCTGCTCACTTTGGGCCCGGCCGGGTACCGGCTGGCAGTCGAGCCGGACGCGGTCGACGCCGTCCGGTTCGAGCGGCTGGCCCGCGCGGGTCGGCGCGCGCACGCGCAGTCCCGGCCCGCCGAGGCGGCCGCCACCTTACGCGAGGCCCTGAGCCTGTGGCGTGGCCCCGCTTTGGCGGACGTGCGCGAGGCACCGTTCGCCGCCGCCGAGGCCGAACGGCTCGAGCGGGCCCGGTTGGCCGCCCTGGAGGACCGGATCGAGGCCGACCTCGCTCTGGGCGTCGACTCCGACCTGGTCGCCGAGCTCGAGTCGCTGATCGCCGCGCACCCGTTGCGCGAACGGCTGCACGCCCAGCTGATCCGGGCCCTGGCGCTGAACGGCCGCGGCGCCGAGGCACTGGCCGCCTACCAGCGGATCCGCGGCCTGCTGGCGGAGAGTTTCGGCAGCGATCCCGGACCGCAGCTCCAGGAGGCCCACCTGGCGGTGTTGCGCGGTGAACTTCCCCGGGCCCGTGAGCTCCCCCAGCCCCGTGAGCTCCCCCGGGCCCGTCGATCGCACGGCAACCTGGACGTTCCGCTCACCAGCTTCGTGGGCCGCGACGACGACGTCCGCCGCGTGGTCGAACTGCTCGGTCGTGTCCGGCTGGTCACCCTGGTCGGTTCCGGAGGGGCGGGCAAGACCCGGCTGGCCAACACCATCGGGCGGCGGCTCACGCCGTCCGGCGGGGTGTGGTTCGTCCCGCTGGCCCCGGTCGGCGCGGACGATGTGCCCCGAGTGGTGCTCGACCTGTTGCGGGTGCGCGAAGAAGGCGTGCCGCCACGGCCTGTCACCCCGGGCGAGGTCCTGGACCGCCTGGTCGAGACGCTCGTGGACGACGATCTGGTGCTGGTGCTGGACAACTGCGAGCACGTGATCGAGGCCGCCGCGACGCTCGCCGGGGCCCTGCTCGGCCGGTGCCCGAGGCTGCGGGTGCTGGCCACCAGTCGGGAACCCCTGCGGATCGACGGTGAGACCTTGCACCCGGTGCTCCCACTGGAGCTGCCCGAACCGGGGTCGACGGTCGAGCGGGCCCGCGCCTGCGCGGCGGTACGGCTGTTCCACGACCGGGCCGCCGCGGTGCGGCCGGGCTTCACTCCGGAAGGCAGCGCGTTGACGGCGGCGGTCGAGATCTGTCGCCGCCTGGACGGCCTGCCGCTGGCGATCGAGCTGGCCGCGGCACGGTTACGCGCCCTGCCGGTCGAGGTGGTCGCGGCACGGCTGAACGACCGGTTCCGGCTGCTCACCGGTGGCAGCCGTACCGCATTGCCGCGACACCGGACCTTGAGCGCCGCGGTGGCCTGGAGCTGGGACCTGCTCGACGCCGACGAGCGAGCGCTGCTGGAACGGCTGTCGGTCGTGTCCGGGACCTTCACCGAGGACGCGGCGGAGGCGATCGGCCGGGAGCTGTTGGTCGCGTTGGTCGACAAGTCCCTGCTGCACCTGGTAGAGCCCGCAGACCCGGTCGAGCCACGCTACCGCGTGCTGGAGACCATCCGGGAGTACGGCCTCGAGCAATTGGCCCGGCGTGACGAGGTCGACGTCGCACGCGGGCGGCACGCCGGGTTCTTCCTTCAGCTTGCCGAGACCGCGGACCCGTACCTGCGCACGTCCGAGCAACTGCGCTGGCTGGCCCGCCTGTCCGCGGAACGGGACAACCTGTCGGCCGCGATCCGCTGGGCGGTCGAGTCCGGCGACGCCGACCTGGCGGTCCGGTTCGGCGTCGCGCTGTGCTGGTTCTGGTTCCTGCGGGACCACCCGCCGGAGTCGCTGGACCTGCTCGGCCGGGTGCTCCAGGTCCGCGGCTCGACCGAGCCGCGGGCACACGCGCTGGTGGTCGCCGCGCACGCGCTCGCCACCACTGAGGCCGTCAGCGGGCCCGACGAGGCGGAAGCGGCCTTCGACCAGATCAGGAAGGCGCTGGAGAGCGTCGCCCCCGGCACTCACCCCATTCTGGAGATGGCTCGTTTGGCGCTCGCCGTAGGCGCGGGACACGATCGAGCCGCACCGGACATGCTCGATTCCCCGGACGAGCGGACGGATCCCTGGAGCAGGTCGTTGGCTCTGCTGGTTCGAGGCGTGCTGGCCATGAACACCGGGCATGCCACCGAGGCGACGGACGTGTTGTCGCGCGCGCTGACCGGCTTCGAGGAAGTCGGCGAGCGGTGGGGCCTGGCGATCACGCTGAGCACCCTGAGTTCGGCGTTGCAGCGGTCCGGCGAACCGGCCGGTGCGCCCGCCATGGCCGAGCGGGCCACCCGATACTTCCAGGAACTCGGCATGCCCGAGCACACGATGGAGAACGAGGTGGCCGCCGCACTGCACGAGGCTCAAGCCGGCGACGTGGACGGCGGGCGGCGGCAGCTGACGGACTTGCTCGACCAGGTCGAGCGGACCGGGACGGCGGAGTCGCGAACTCAGGTGCGCCTGGGCTTGGCACGACTGGAGTGGCGGGCCGGGCAGCCGGGGCCGGCCCGCGAACACGCCCGGGCCGGCTTGGCAGCGGCGCCACCCGGCCGGTCGACCACGCCGCTCCTGACCGCGTTGCTGCTGGGCGTGCTCGCGCAGGTGGATGTCGCGGAGGGCTTCCCGGACAAGGCGGTACGCCGGCTCGACCACCCGGCGGTGCACCTGACGCTGACCTGGCATACGCCGGTCGCGGCCTCGATCGCGGTCGTGGTCGCCGCGATCGAGCTGTGCCGCGATCGGCCGGAGCGGGCGGGACGGCTGCTCGGGGTCGCCACCGCGCTGCGCGGCTGGGACGACCTCGGCGACGCCGACACGCGGATGATCACACAGCGGGCCACGACCGCCCTGGGCGCCGCCGGGTTCGCGGCCGCGCACGCCGCGGGCGCGGCGATGTCGCGGGCCGAAGCCGAAGACCTGGTCTCCACGATCATCACCGCGCCCGGGGCCGGCCGCGCCGATCAGCCGACGTGAGCCGCGGTCGGCACGGACTTGCCGAACATGGTGCGGATCCACGGCGCTTTGGAGCGCCCCGGCGACCTTGGCGATCTTCGAGTCGGGCGCGAACTCGGACCGGAACGTCGTCGAGATGAGGACGGTCGCCGTGCGGCGGCCGCCGGTGCGGTCGGTGATGTCGGGTGCATCACCATCCACCTTCGAAGAAGGCCAAGAGTGCCGGCGCCGGGTCTGCTGCGGTGGCCGTGTTCGCCACGGCGACAACGATCACGGCCAGCGACGACAACGCCGAGAGAGCACCGAACGCCGCCAACACGCGCCTCGTTCGCCTGTCGGACGACCCCGTTCGCGCGAACCTCTTCCAGAACACCACGCTCATGCCGATGAGCACTACCGCCGCGATCGCACCGATCACGGCCATCGCCGCGTGAAATCGAGAAAAGTCGCTGATCATCACCTCTAGGGCGGGCGGCGTTCGGTCACCCGCACTCAGGGAGCCGGCCAGTCGCTGCCTGACTTGATCGAGCGTATCGACGAGCTCTCCCTTGGTCGCGCCGACCGCCAGCATCGGCAACAGCGAGGCGAAGGGCGCTACTGCACCCTGGACGTTGGCCATCACCACCACCAACGAGAACAGCCCGAGCATCGTGACAAGGACACCGGACGACGCGAGGGCGACACTCCGTGCCGCCCCGAGACCGCCGGCTCTCAGGAATGCCTTCCAGAGAAGAACGCCGAGCGCGATGAGCACGATCAGCAAGATCGCAGCGATCACGGCCTTGGCCACGTGGTAACGGAACCAGTGATCGACAACTCTCTCCAAGCCCGGGGAGAAATCCCGGTCGCCGGAACTCCAATACGCGACGAACGCCTCGCGGAGGGCTTCGCTGAGGTTGCGCCTATCGACGAAGCCGCCGTCCCACCTGCCCGCCGCCAGCCTGCCTGGGGCGACGACGAAGGCGACGACGAAGGCGACGACGAGGGCCACAGAGAGAGCGACGAGCATGGCGAGTGCGCGACCGGAGATACCTGCGGATCGCGATGGGGCTGCGGGACTGCGCAACGGGATTCCTTCGGGTGGCAGGTGACGAGGACGACCTCACCCTCCAACCCACCGCTCACAAACCGCGCTCAGCGCGCTGTCAGCCGGCCGACCAGTGGTTCACCTCACAGGGTGCCGCCGATGGAGCATGCCCGACACGGGGGCCGCCCGCAGATGCACTGCATGATGGCGTTGAGCACATTGTGATCGTGGTAGAGGCACTGATCCTGGCAGGTATGACGCGGAACGAATCCCGCCTGGATTTCGTCGGGCCACGGCTCCTCGCCCTCGCGGCAGCGGACGAACTGCTCCGGATCCGCCGAGTGCAGCCCATGCATGCGTGCCCGCGCCTGTGTCTCCAGCGTCCGCGCCTCCGCCACCATGGTCGTGAGCTGGGCGGCGAGATCGGAGTACCGCTCGTCGCCGGTTCGTACGTGCGCGGCCCGGAGCGCCATCACCGCGTTGCCCAGGAATCGCCCGGCGTCCTGGAGGTCTGTCGTGTGGTGCATTTGCATGCCTGTCACGCTTCGGACCCACACGGCGTCGTTCTTCATTGATCAACCTTTCGAAGCGGTAGGCGCTCACACCTGATCTGAGTCGCCCCGTTTCGGTAGATAAGTCAAGATTTGAAGCTATACGTGAGGATAACCATACTTTTGCGTGATTTTGCGTACTCGGTAGGGCCGACTTGACCGCTGGCGGAGTGACGGAGCGGTGGTGAGACCCTCGGTTGAGCCGGATATCGCTCGTCCAGCCCCGGGCGTGACACTGCTGGTACGGAAGGTGCACCAGTCGATCGGTATCGGCACAGCCAAAGCAAAGCCGCTCTTGGTGATGATTTGGTCAGAATTTTGATTAGGATCCTCGCGATCAGGCCACGGAAGGCACGCGGCTCTCCCCGTACGGCATTGATCCAACGCGAGACCCTGCCTGGATTCGGGCTCCAGACAGGGTCTCCACTATCGGCGGGGCCGTTCTGGGAGCCAGGCGATGGCTTCCAGAGTCGGCGAATCCGTCATGCCATGGCGATCAACTCGTCACGGCGCACTGCCCGCGGCTCTGCCTGACCGGTCCCTCCGAGGTCGGACGCACATCGAAGTCGAAGATCGCGGTGGGCAGGTAGAGCGAGCAGCATGCGTTGGGGATGTCGACGATCCCGCTGACACGCCCCTCGATCGGGGCCGAGCCGAGGAGCAGATAGGCCTGTTCGCCGGTGTAGCCCCACTTCTTGAGGTACTCGACCGCGTTGAGGCAGGCCCTGCGGTAGGCCACCGTCGCATCGAGGTAGTAGTTGGTGTCGGTGTCGTGATCGACCGAGATCCCGATGAACGAGAGAAACTCGGAGTACCGGGGCTCGACGTTGCCCGGCATGAAGATCGGATTGGTGGTTACGCCGTACTTCTCCATGCCGCCCTTGATGAGGTCGACGTGGAAGTCGATGAACCCTCCCATTTCGATCGCGCCGCAGAAAGTGATTTCGCCATCGCCCTGGCTGAAGTGCAGGTCACCTCCGGAGAACTTGGCGTCCCTCACGTGAACCGGGTAGAAGACCCTGGCTCCGCGAGTGAAGTTCTTGATGTCGTGGTTGCCGCCGTTCTCCCGCGCCGGAACGGTGCGGGCGCCCTCGGTCCCGATTCGCTGTGCCACGTCGCCCTGTGCCGTACCGGCGATGACGTTTTGGGTCAGCGGCGGCAGGCCCAGCGGCGGGACCCGTTGCGGATCGGTGTCGATGAGAGCCTTTTCCCGGCGGTTCCAGGACGCGAGAAGCGCGGCTGATGGCGCGGTGCCGAACAGCCCGGGGTGGGTGATGCCGGTGTAGCTGATACCCGGCAGGTGGCGGGATGTGGCGACCATGCCGTGGAAGTCCCAGATCGCCTTCAAGGAGTCCGGGAAGTAGTCGGTCAGGAAGCCGCCGCCGTTCGACTTGGCGAAGACGCCGGTGTAACCCCATCCCTGCCCTGGTGCCTCCCCGACCTGCTGCGGAACCGGCCCGAGGTCGAGGATGTCGATGACCAGGAGATCGCCTGGTTCGGCTCCCTCGACGCCTACGGGTCCGCTCAGCACGTGTGCGACGCTCAGGTCGACGTCCCGTACGTCGTTCGCGGAATCGTTGTTGCCGATCTGGGCGTCGGTCCATTCCCTGCATTCGACGCGGAACTCATCGCCAGGACGCACCATTTCAACCACAGGAATGTCTGGGTGCCATCGGTTATGCCCTGGTACCTGTTGATCGCGCATTGACTTCGTCTGATCGACGCTGAATACGACTCTTGGCATGATGAGTACCTTTCTTTGCTAGTAGCGCCCTCAGGTATTAGCGCGTCGCGACACCTCCTCTTCTGCTCTGTGGGCCTCTGTGTCAGGTCCATCGGGGGCGATGCCTCCGGCCCATCGCCTCTTCCTGCGGGCCCTGTTCCGTGGCCGCGGGTTCCCGTCTCCGTGTCAGCGGCCACAGCCCGATGAAGACCACCAGGCCGAACACGGCGAGGATGCCGGCCAGGCGGCTCGTGTCCCGCCAGAGGCCGGTAAGGATCATGTAGGCCGGAATCGCCGCCGTGACCCACCCCTGGATCGCCGTCACCCAGCCCGTGTACCGCGTGATCTCCTGGCGCTTCAAACCCAGCAGCACGAAGAACAGGAACCACAGGAAGGCCCAGTAAAGCCAGATGACACCGAACGCCGGGTCGCCGAGGATCCGGAAGTTCGCGTACGAATATCCAAGTGCCATGACGGCGACGAACAGTGAGAAGTAGCCGACACCTGTGGAGTCGATGCCGGCCAGCAGATCAATCCCCACGTAGAGGTAGGTGAACCCGAAGAGGAAGATTCCCGATGCGCCGAGGATCTCAGCGGGATCGCCGCGACTGGAGATGATCAGCACGGTCGGCGTGATCACCTGCAATGCCCCGACGAAGAGGTTGAATATGCCGGCCGCACGTGGCTCGACCTTGCCCAGGAGCATCAACCCGTTCAGGAAGAGCACTGCGCCGACGTAAAGTAATCCGACAGCTCCCACCAGCGACGCACCTCCTAGTGCTCGTGATGGATGTTTCCTATTGGCGACATCGTCTTGGCGACATCGTCCACGCCTGGCGATCCAGCCTGCGGCGGACGGCCCCGCATCCGCATGCCCCGTCGCCAACGCGAACGCGGCGGAGCCCCGCACCTGCCCGGTTCGCGCGCACGTGGACGCGCCGTTTTCTGTTGATCAAGGTCGAGGCAGACGTGCCAGTGCCGGGTGCGGCGGGCGTTGGCGCCGCCGCTGAGAAGGCACGCTCGTGACAACCTCGGGTGCTTCCTGGCTTTGCTCCTCCCGGGCGAGCGCGGCGGTCACTACCGAGGGCACCCGGCTGAGGTACGGCGAGGAGAAGACGCGACCGGCCGGGAGGTGACACTCGGGGCAATCGCATTCCGCCGGAGCAGTGCCTATGGGCAGGTGCACCTCGAATCGCCCGCAATCAAGGCAGCGATACTCATAGGTCGCCATAGGCATCCCCCGCCAGAGATCAAGGCCACGGTTTCCCCGGCCTTTGACGCCGCCATCGCCGGTCCACGGCGATCTAAGCCCCACCTCAGGTAACCTCCGCTCCAAACCCCCTGTCAAGGTCGCCGAAAAGGTCGCGATGTCGCCGGGAACAGTCGAAAAACACCGGCTCTCAGCGGGATTCAGCAGCGGAACTGTGTCCGCGACAGCACCAAACATGCCCCGATTTTTAAGCTGTCACCGGCCACCACGCCGACCTGGTCAGCGGGACGGCGCGGACCGAGTGGACGGCCGCGCCGACGCGAGTGCCCACGGTCTCTGGAGACCTTTCTTGATGGCGTCCACCATGTTCGTCATGGCGGGCTGTTCGTCCGTTCCGGACGTAGTGATGACGAAGATTCCCTCCATCCCGTGCACGGCGGACTCTAGCGAGGAGGGGTCACCATCTTGTTGCGCAGGCTCGCGATCAGCCCGTCGGCGTTGAGGGTCGCGCGCTAGACGCCGCTCTGGGCTATCAGGCGGCCGTCGGCCGAGCGGCCCGCTTGGACCCAGTGGCACTCGAGCGTGCCGTCATCGAGCACCGTGGTGTTCCAGAAATGCTTGCCAATGACGTCATGGTCGCTTCCTTACCTGTGGCGAACTGGACCCAGGGAAGGAGCTTCGTTCCTAGCGGGTGGCGCTGGTGTAGGAGCCCGCAAGAATCAGGAGCAGACCCACGAGCGCTTCGGGATTGGCCTGTTCGCCGAGGAAGATGACGCCGAAGGCGACGGCGAATCCGGGATCCAGGTATCCGGCGAGGTTCGCGCGTGCGGCGCCGACACGATGGATCAGCACATAGAAGAGGACAAGTGCCCCGGCCGTGGCGACCAAGCTGAGGAGCAGAAGGTAGCCGACCGTCGGTGGATCAGGCAGCCGCAGGCCGTTGATGGCCGCGAACGGCGTAACGACGAGGGCGCTGAGAGTCATTGCGGCAGCGGCGATTCCCAGCGGGGGTATTTCGGGGATAGCGCGTTCGGCCCATATCGATCCGGTGGCGATGAAAGCGGCGGCGGCGACCAGGGCGGCGGCTCCCCATCCGCTCGTACTGCCGACGGAAGCGTTTCGTGCGAACAGCAGGGCGACACCGGCCAGTCCGAGAAGAACACCGACGAGCAGGCGCGAAGGTACGGTGCGGTTGATCGCAGCGGTGAGCACGGCGGCCCAGACGGGCTGGGTGGCCACCAGGATTCCCGCCATTCCCGCTGACACGTACTGCTGGCCGAATGTCAGCAGCACGAGTGGCATGGTTACCTGTAACAGTGCCGTGAATGTCACAGCCCAGGGCCGGGCCCGTACGGTGCGCAGGGCATCGCGGTGAACGGCCAGCGGGAGCAGAACGGCCGCTGACAAAGCGGTCCGGGCGGCGACGACGGCGAGTGGGGACAGCTCGCGCAGTACCACCGTGGTCAGGGGGTAGATAGCGCCCCATATGCCGCCGAGCAGGATGAGCAGGGCGGTGTTGCGTCGTGTCACAGTCCGAGCTGCTCGTCCAATTCTCGTACCGCTTGGGTGTCCCGGTAGGGGCGAAGCCGGCAGCGAAGATCCATGACATATCGGAGGTTGCGGGGGGATCTGGTTTTCACAGCGATGGCGTACGCTTCGCCGGTCAGGCGGGCGGCCTCGGGGATCTCCTCTTGCGCCAGGCGTGCTGAGGCGCGAGCTGTCAGCACCTCGGCCGAGGCGCGGACCGCGCCGTGCGACCAGATTGCGAATGCCTGGTCGATGGCATCGCGGCCTTCGCTGACCGCCGCAAGGGTGCGTGTTCCTAATTTGAGGAGGGACAGCCCGATCATCTTGTAGAGGTGGCCGAGGTCGTGGAAGGCGATGTAATCATCGGGCCGGCCCGTCGGGTGATCCAGTAGTTCGGTGGCAACCTGGAGATCATCCCGGCACGCCCGGTCATTGCCCAGGCAGGCGTGGATGTAGGCCCGGGTCACGGCAAGCCATGACCGTACGGTCGGCTCGGCTTTGGTGCCCGCGAGTCGTACGGCTTCATCCGCGAATTCCAAGGCGTGATCATGTTGGTGGGCCTCGCAGAGGATTCGACTCATCCGCCCCAGCAGGTACGCCTGCCGGTCCAGGTCGTCATTGTCCCGGGCGATCTCGGCGGACTGGCGGGCCAGCGATAGCGCGTGATCATGCACTTCCAGATCGAGGCACAGCCACGAGATCAGGCCGCCTGAATCGATGGCCAGCGCGGCCAGGTGCGTACGCTGCGCCGTATTGGGCGCCTGTCGCACCCAGGCGGACAGCCGATGATGGTGATCCATTGCCTGGGCGAAGACCGCGTGCGGGCCGAGCAGGTTGTCCAGTCGGCGGTAGTTGGCGGTCAGCTGGGCGCATGCTTCATAGAGCTCGTGGCTGAACATCGGCGGTGATGACGTCGTGGGCACGTGGGGGAGCAATGCTGTGGCCGCCAGGCCGCCGGCAAGGGGGAAAAGATCGCGTCTCCGCATGAGAGCATCCCGGGACGTGAGGAGTTCTTCGAGTCTGAGCGATGAATCGCAATGCTGCGATTGATCCCTGGATGGCGTCACGTCCCCGCACGAGAGAATCCCGGATGGGGAAATGCGCCGCTGAGCGGACCATACGGCCTGGTGTTGAGCCGGGAAATCACGGAGTTCGTCGTTGTGGTTAACGCTGCGGCAGGGCGCGTCATCGATGCCATCGCCGTTCAGCGTGGGTTCCGCGACTTCGCTGAACAAGTGCGCTTCATCGATGCCGAAAACTCGGCAATACAGCAGGCGGTAGGGGTCGCCGGGCTCGTGCTCGCCGGCCTCGTGGGTCCGGATTCTGCGGATGACGGATTCCCGCGTCGGCAGCCGGATCTGGTCACCGGCCTCTTGGATGAGTCGAGCAGCGAGATCTTTCTGACTCCACAGTCGGTCGCGTCGCTCAGCGCGTAGCCGCACAGCCCATGTGGGCAGATTATCGGCGACCACGGGCAGACCTCCGGCTACTCGATAAGAGATATCGGGCATTATCCTCCGGTGTCCTGTCATATCCGCTATTCACGCGCATCTTTGACCAGTGAGATAAGGACATGGTCATCGCCCCCGGCGCCCCGGACGTCGCGCGCGTCCGGGGCAAACGAGTTCACCCAGCCCCGAGGCTGTTTCGCTTCGCGAATCCGATCGTGTTCACGGCGCCCGGTTCCGACTCCCACTCGGCCTTAGCAAATACCTCTTTTCTCCATAAATCGCCTTATTGGGAGCTTCGAGCAGATACCTGCAGCATGGAGACGCCCCACAATCAGTGCCGCCGGCCCTGTACGGCCCTGGCCGAAACATCCCAGGACGCGGATCCTCTTATTTCCGCACATCCCTTGGGTCGACAGAGGGGCGCCCAGTGCCGATGAACGTCGCCGCTTCACACCGGCTCAACACCGCGGTCGCCAACGTCGCCCGCGTCTACGACTACATGCTCGCTGGCAAGGATCATTACCCGGTTGATCGGGCACTCGCGGCGAAGGTACTGCACGCGGTGCCAGACGCGCCGTTGATGGCGAGCGCCAATCGGGCGTTCCTGGGCAGCACGGTGCGATTCCTGGCCGCTGACGCCGGTATCGGCCAGTTCCTCGACATCGGGTCCGGGCTACCGACACGCGACAACGTCCATCAGGTGGCGCAGCGGGTCAAACCAGACGCGAAAGTCTTTTACGTCGATCACGATCCGATGGTGCTGGCGCACGCCCGAGCGCTGCTGACGACCAACGACGACACCGACGCCTGCTGGGGCGACCTACGCGAACCCGAGCTGATCCTGGAGGAGGCGGACCGGCTGCTCGATCTGAACCGGCCCGTGGCCGTGCTCCTCGTCGCGATCCTCCATTTCATCACCGACGAAGAGCAGCCGTACAAGATCGTCTCTACATTGCTGGAGGCGCTCGCACCCGGGTCGTACCTGGTGATCTCGCACGGGGAGCGCACTCCCGCACTGTTGAAGGCGGCCACGGCGTACCAGAACGCGTCCGCGCAGGTGACACTGCGCTCACAGGCGGAGACCGAACGCTTCTTCGAGGGGCTGGACCTCGTCGGGCCGGGCGTGGTCAGGCTGCCGCAGTGGTCGCTCGGCGACGCCACCGAGGCGGGTTCAGACGAGGTAGTGACCATCTATGACAAGCCGATCACCCGCCAGATGCCGATCTTCGGCGGCGTAGGTGTGAAGCGGTGAAGGTTCCCAATGATCGGCCGGAGCTCACGGCCGCAGAGATCGAAGCGATGGCCGAGACGGTGGCCCGAGTGAAGATCGCGGTGGCCGAGATCGTGGCGCGGGAACGCCGGCGCCCCCAAGGACTGATCGAGCGGGGCCGTCTCACCCGCGACGGCCTGAACGCGGCGATCGACTCACTGGGCCTGCCCCCGGCTTGCGACCAGGAATGGAACGAGCTTCAAAACCGGCGCGGCAGGTTGGGGTGATATATCCGGGTGTCCCCGTCGCTCTCTTATTGACCTTATCGGTGAAGCTCGCGGGCCTCCCGGCCGCGAGCAGGCGCCACGCTGGAATGTCACCGTGGGAGTAGTACCGGTTCGGGCAGGTCTTCACCCAGTCGGTCATGCGGGGATGGTGCTGGCGTTGGCCAGTTTGGCGTGGATGCGTTTGGCGTCGGGGTGGTTGAGGCCGGTGAGGATGGTCAGTGCGTGTTGCCAGGCTTCGCGGGCGGCGGGGTCGCCGACGAAGTGCTGGATGTCGCCGAGGTGGGCGAGGGTGTCGGCTTCGTGGTATCGGTCGCCGACGTCCCGGAACAGGGCGAGGGCCTGCTGATAGCAGCTGATCGCCTGGGCGTGGTCGCCGAGATGGTGGTAGGCGTAGCCGAGGCTGCACCAGGCTTTGGCGTGCCCGATGTGGTCGTCGAGTTCCAGGTGCAGAACGAGGGACTGCCGGCAGGCGGTGACGGCCTGCTGGTGGTCGCCGAGCAGGGCGCGGCACCAGCCGACCCTGGAGACGGCCCGCGCCTGCCCCTGCCGGTGACCGGCGGCGTGGAACAGGCCCAGGGCCTGCCGGGCCTGGTCGAGGGCCTCGGTGTGGCGGCTCTGCCGCTCGCGTACCACGCTGAAAATGAAGTGGGTGTGGGCCTGCCAGACCTGGTCGCCGGCCTGGATGCTCAGGTCGAGGGCGTGCCGCAGGTTGGTGAGCGCGTCGTCGGGACGGCCCAGATACCGGGCATAGACGCTGGCGAGCACCAGATGGGCGCGGGCTTGCGCGATCGGGTCGGCCAGCCGTTGCGCGGCGGCGACCGCGGCGCGCCCGGCCGCGACCAGATCATGCCAGTGCCCCCGCCGTTCAAGGAAGGTCCACACGACCCAGACCAGTTGCCAGGTGTGGGTGTCGAAGCCGTTGGCGGCGGCGAGCTTGACGGCGGCCAGTAGCCCGCGGCGTTCGGCGGTGAACCAGGCCATGGCTTGCCGCTGGTCGGTCGGATGATCGGGAGCGACGCCGAGTTGGGGCGGGTGGACGGTGATCGGGTCCAAGGAGGGAACCAGCAGCCGGTCGGCGGCGTGGGCGGTGTGCAGGCAGCGGTCGAGCAGGCGATGGGTGGCGGCATGGCGCTGCTCGTCGGGGTCGGCGTGCTGGGCCAGGTCGGCGGCGTAGGCGCGTAACAGGTCGTGGAGGATGAACCGGCCGGGGATGTGTTCGACGATCAGGTTGGCCCGGGCGAGTTCGGCCAGCAGCGGACGTACCCGCACTACCGGCAGGGCGGCGAGACTGGCCGCGGCCGGGATGGAGGTGTCGGGCCCGGGACACAGGCCGTGCAGCCGGAACAACCGAGCCGCGGCCGGAGACAGGGCGTGGTAGGACCAGGAGAACACGGCACGGATGTCGGTGGCGGCCTCACCGGTCGACAGGGCGTCCAGGCCGTTGGCGGTGCCGCCGAGTTCGTCCGCCAGGTCGTGCAGGGACAGGTGCGGGTTGGTGGCGGCCCGGGCGGCCACGATGGCCAGGGCCAGAGGGAGCCGGCCGCACGCGGTGGTGATCGCCTCGGCGGATTCGGGTTCGGCGGTGACCCGCTGCGTGCCGAGGCGGTGGGTGAGCAGGTCGCGGGCCTCGCCGGAGCCGAGCGGATCCAGGGTGAGCGGGTGGGCGCCTTCGGTGGCGACCAGGCCGGTCAGCTGGTTGCGACTGGTGACCAGGACCAGGCAGCCGGGGCCACCCGGCAGCAGGGGCCGGACCTGGTCGACGTCGCGGGCGTTGTCCAGCAGGATCAGCATCCGTTTGCCGGCCAGCAGGCTGCGGTACAACGCGGCCTGCGCGTCGAGGCCGGCCGGGATCCGCCACGGTGGGACGTCGAGGGCTTCGAGGAAGATGCGAATCACCTCGGCGGGGGCCAACGGCGTGCCGGTCGGGTCGAACCCGCGCAGGTTGATGTAGAGCTGCCCGTCTCCGAACCGGTCGGCGACCCGGTGGGCCCAGTGCACCGCCAGGGCGGTCTTCCCGACCCCGGCGGCTCCGTCGATCACGGTGATCACCACGGCGGTCGGCTGTTCTCCGTCGGCGACCGCGAAGGCGTCCAGGGCTTCGAGGTGCCGCGCCCGGCCGGTGAACCCGTGCACGTCCAGGGGAAGCTGCGCCGGCGCCGCCCATTGCGGGTTCGGCGGCGCGTCGGGCACCGGCTGAGCCGGCGGCTCGGTGGGGTCGGGCGCCGCGGCGGCGCAGAAGCTCGTCCGCTCGTCGCCGGTCAGTCCCAGGGCGTCGGCCAACTGCCGGACTGTGGACGGCCGAGGCACCGTACGGCCGTTCTCGATGCTGCGGACCGTCTTGACGTCGACGCTGGCGCGTTGAGCCAGATCCTCCTGTGTCAGCCCTAACTGTCGGCGGCGCGCACGCAGATCGCTTCCGAACATACGACAACTCCCCCCTCAGGTGCTGTCCCGCTCAGATGTTGATAATGCCAGCCCGATGAGGCAGCCGACCGGGCGGGGCCAGCTTCTGGTCAAGTACTGGTCAACTCCTTGTCTCCGTGATCGTAGACGTAACGACGCATAAGGCCTCAAATGAGCAGGCCACACCGCGTATTGGACTCAAGATCAGAAGTTCTCCATGCGCAATCATTCTTAGCGAAGCTGGAGCCCCAATTAGGGAGCTGAAGGCCTCGCGGACACGGTGCCTTCAGTGGCCTTCGGCGTCTGCGCGGCGGAAGGGATTTCGAGGTGGCCTCCGGAGCCCTGGGGGAAGTCAGTCATCGGGAGGCAGGAAGACGTGCCAGTGCTTGCCCCCGCCGACGCGCAGGGGCACCGGTGTCCAGGACTCCAGGAAGGGTGCCGGAGGCCGGCTGCTGGTGGTGATCGCCGCGACCCGGTCGCCGCGCGCCATCGCGGTCTTGATCGCGGCCGGTACGGCCTGGCCGCCGTAGCGCGTGATGATGCCCTTCGAGGAGCAGCGGGCAAGATATCCGATTTGTACGGCGTGGTGGCCGTAGAGGAAACAGGGTGTACGCATCCCCATCGCGTACAGCTGTGAGGCCGCGGCGGAGTCGTAGCCGCGGGCGACATGGGTGTTCCTGCTGTAGACGAACGCGGACAGGCCCTGCACCACGAAATAGCAGAACACCCCGGCGGCGGCGAACACCGCCGTCGGCCGGCGCCGGCGCATCCAGCCGAGTCCCGCGGCGACGGGCAGGGCGAGCAGGGCGTAGGCCGGCTGGAGGAAACGTGGAGCGGCGTACCCGACCGTGAAGAAGTAGGAGAAGGCGAGGGAGAGGCCGGACGCGAGGGCCAGCACGAGACTGCGCCGTCGTGTCGCCCAGACACCCAGCACCGCCAAGATCGGCACTGCCAGGAACCAGGCGACCTGCACCAACGGAATGCTTCCGCATTTGATGCCGAAGCGGCACAGCAGCGGGCCGTCGAGCGCCCGGAGATGGTCGGGAAGGCTGAAGTGCAGCCCGGTCATGTTCTGCGCGCCGGCCGCCCTGAGCCGTTCGATCGGCCCGCCGTACTGGAGAAAAGCCTCGAAGATCCACTCAGCCCAGCCGATCGCCACTCCCCCGGCGATGGCGGCCACGATCCGCGGGCGCTTTAGCCACACCCCGTAAACCACGAGCGGCAATGCCAGCCATGTGGCGTCGGTGGGACGCACCAGTGAGGCGAGCGAGAAGGCGGTGACGAGCCCGGCGACGACGAGGCCTGACCTGGGCCGCGCCTCGGCCAGGCAGACCAGCGCGACCCCGGCGACGCCGCAGTACGCCACCCACATGTTGGGCATGGCCTCGTTGGCGTAGAACAGGGATATCCACAGGCCCGCGAACAGGGCGGCGGCCACCGGGACGACAGGGCCGGGGCGCAGCCGGAGCCATGGCCAGTAGGCGAGGAACAACCCGGCACCGGACAGCAGGCTGAGATAGCCGCGAATGGCGACCACTGAGGGCGTGACCAGCGCGATCGGCGCCACGAGCAGCGAAACCCCTCGGGCGCGCGGGGGGCTGAACTGCGTCGCGGGAACGCCGCGGGCGACCTGGCTGATGTAGACGCTCTCGTCCCATCCGAGCCCGATCCCGGCGGTGAACACCAACTGGATCATGGTGTAGCCGAGCGCCACCAGCACCAATGCCGCGTGCCAGGGCCGCGTCTCGATCCACTCCCGCAGCCGCCGCCCCGGCGATCTGCGGGTCGCCACCGCCGGCACGCGGAGCGTCTCGGTCCCGAAGGGGGCACCGTCGAACCCATCGGCCTTCGCCATGCTTGTCACGCTACGAAACACCTGGTCAGAGGCAGGTCAGTGAGTGGTTAGCGCCTCTCCTCCTCCCATAAGGGAAATGCTGGGCGGCGGACGTCTCGCTGAGCGCCGGACCGCCGGTCGCCGTAGCGTTGAACCAGGGCGATCGGAGATGTCGGGCGCGGACCCCTGGCTTCAGCCATGGGGGTAAGCCCGGTGTGGGAGTGCGCGCTGGCGCGCGAGCATGCAGTGACCTTTCCGTTTGCCACCCCGACAAGCAATCCCGAATT
>JBIOWF010000278.1:0-13351 GCA_044868295.1 Microtetraspora sp.
GGTGAAGGCCCGGTGGAACGATCCGCCGGGCCTTTCCGCTGCCCGGATCTAGATCCAGCCCCGGCGACCGCGCATCCACGGCGGAGGACGCGTGGTGGATCCACCGCGACGAACCCAAGCCGTATCCACTCGCGGTGGTAGTGGAGGGCAGGCCCGGCACAGTGAACCACGAGCCCGGCACAGTGAACGACGTGGATGACGTGGATGACGTGGCCTAGATCCAGCCGCGGCGGGCTGCCTGGACGCCGGCCTGGAAGCGGCCGGTGGCGCCGAGACGGCCGAGCAGAGAGGCGATGCGGCGGCGCAGGGTCCGCTCGGAGATGCCGAGCTGACGCAGGATCGCCTCATCTTTCATTCCGACCGCGAGCAGCTCCAGGATCTGCCGGTCCGCCCCGTCAAGGGACGGTACGGACGACGTCCCCCACAGTGGCGCCGCCTCCCGCCAGAGCGTCTCGAAGAGGGCGACGAGGGCGTCCGTGAGCGCGCTGTGGCGTACGACGACAGAGGTGAACCCGATCCCCTCCTCACGGCCGGTCAGGGGCAGCAGCGCGGTCCGGCCGTCGACGAGCACCAGCTTGATGGGAAGGTGTGCGAGCACCCGCGCCTGCTCCCCGAACTTGGTGACACGCCGGATCTCGTCCAGCTTCTCGGGCAGGTCCAGCACGGCGGACGAGTAGATCGCCCGGCAGCGCACCCCGCGCGCCAGCGCCGCCTCCTCCGCCGTGATCGACGTTCCCGACGTGGCGTACGGCGGAGCGTCGAGTGCGAGCACCTCCCTGGAAGCACCCGCGAGCAGCTCCCCGAGTCTGCGACCGGCGGCGGGCGACCCCTCCACGACTTCGATCACGCGTTCCGGCTCCGCCCTCAGGAGGCCTTCCTGGAAGTCGGCGGCGAGCTCGTCGGCCTCCACCGACAGCCGGTCCAGTTCCGCCCGCCTGCGGCGGATGGCCGCGCCAAGGCCGATTCGAGGGTCGGCCGCGCGAAAGCCGTACGGGCCGGATGCCTCCAGCAGGCCGAGCTCCATCAACCGGTCGAGAGAGGTCCGCACCGCAGCAAGCGTGACGTCCAGCCGCCTGGCGGACCCCTCGGGGGAGCATTTCGGATCACGCAGGAGCAACCGGTAGAGCCGCTCTTCCAAGCCGCTGAGGCCGATGGCATCCCACATGCACCCACCCTGGCAGATTCCGGTCACCGACCGGTATCGGCCACAACATTGGCCACATCCGTCCCGAAAACCCGCCATCGTGGGAGATGTCTTCGAGGTGACCTCTCCCACCGTCGTATCCGACCTATGGGGATTGCCGGAGCCTCGAGAGGGAGGAGACGGTGTGACCGGCGTTGAGGGAGGCGCCGGTCGCACACCGTCCATCGCAGCCCACGACCGCCACATAGAGCCGTAGCCTCCGCAAAGGCACGACACCAGCGCCGCAACCACTTCACAGAACCGCAGCATGCACAGAGCCACGACCGTCAGCCCCACGCCCGTTCACCGCACCGGCCTTCACAGGCCCGCGACACTTCAGGCCCGCGACACTTCAGCCCCGCGCCGCTCAGACGCCGGCCTTCACAAGGCCGCGACGAACTCCGCGACGGCCTGGTTGAAGGCTTCGGGCTGCTCGATCGCAGACAGGTGACCCGCCTTCTCGATCACGGTCAGCGTCGCTGCGGGCATGGCGTATGCCATCGCCTCCGCGTCGGCCGGCGGAGACAGCTCGTCCTCTTCGCCCACGACTACCAGCGCCGGCACCTTGAGCGCGCGCAGCGTGTCGAACGAGTCCGGCCGACCGGCCATCGCCCGCTGCACCCAGGCCACGGCCGCGGGGGGCGCCGACTGGACCAGGCCGCGCACTCGGCCGGCGACCATTGCCCGGCGTTGCTTGGTGGTCGTGCCGACCAGCGCGGGCAGCACCTCGTCCACCAAGACGGCGGTCCCGTCGTCGGTGACGGCCCGCGCGATCCGCTCCCGGTTGGCCTTGGCCACGGCCGTATCGGCTGCCGCCTTGGTGTCGGCGAGCACCACGCCTAGCAGCCGGTCGGGGTGGCGTCGGCAGAACGCCATGGTCACGTAGCCGCCCATCGACTGCCCGCCGATCACCGCCCGGTCCACGCCCTCATCGTCGAGCAGCCGGGCGACGTCATCGGCCATCAGGTCGAGCGACGGGTCGTCCTCGCCCAGCCGGGAGCCGCCGAAACCGCGCAGATCGGGGGTGACGACCCTGCACGCGGACGCGAGCCCTTCGCGCTGAGCCAGCCACATGGCCGAGGAAAGTGGAAAGGCGTGGAGAAGGACGACGGTCGTCCCGCTGCCGGCCGATCGCGAGTAGAGCTGCACGACGTCACCGTAACTCGCGAGCGCCCACTTGCCATCCCCGCAGGCTTAGTCGGTGGCGTAGCGCCCATCCACAACATGCCCCGCAGGCCCAGACCGTCGCCCTCACACCCCAGCCACGAACACGACCCGCAGGCCCAGGCCGTGGCCATCGCGCTGCCCCGCGGGCTCAGGCTGTGGCGGTCGCTCCGCCGTCCACGAACATGACCTGACCGGTCATGTAGGCGGAAGCCGCACTGGCGAGGAAGACCGCGGGGTAGGCCATCTCCTCGGCTGTGCCCCAGCGTTGCATGGGAACGCCGCCTATCGTGGCCCGGCTGCTGTTCTCGTCCTCCCACAGGTTGCGGTTGAGGTCGGTCGCGGTCCAGCCTGGGCAAAGCGCGTTGACGCGGACGCCGCGAGGCGCCCATTCAAGCGCGAGGCTCTTCGTCAGTGCGACCAGGCCGGCCTTGGCCGCGGCGTACGGGGCAAGGAACGGCGCACCCTTCGCGGCGACCGAGGCCACGTTGATGACCGACCCGCCGCCACGCTCCAGCAGGTGCGGCGCGAACGCGTGCGACACGGCCATCGCCGAGTCCAGGTTGAGCTTCATGAGCTTGTCCCAGCCCGACAGCCGCAGGTCCTTGAACTCCACGAGGAAGTTCGAGCCACCGGCGTTGTTCACCAGGATGTCGACGTGCCCCAAGGCCTCGATCCCGGTCTGTACGGCTCCCGCCACGGCGTCGCGGTCGGTCACGTCACACGGGATGACGGCGGCCTGGCGGCCGAACGCCTCGACCTCCTTGGCCACGGCACCGAGGCTTTCGGCGGAGCGGGAGACGAGCGCCACGTCCGCGCCCGCCTCGGCGAAGGCCAGCGCGATGGCCCTGCCGATGCCTCGCGAGGCCCCGGTCACGAACGCCTTCCGGCCGGAAAGATCAAATGCCTGCACAGGAGCCTCCTCGAACCGAACATCGCTCTAGTGACTTTGTTATACGCGACTGTACGACCCGCTGGCACCTCCTAGGGACCACGGCAAGCCCTCCGTCGGACCTCCGCCAGGCCTCGGTTGGATTTCGCCGTCAGGCCTCGGCCAACGCTCCATCAGCCCTCCGCCAGACCTCGGTTCAGGCCTCGGTTAGACCTCCGTCAAGGCCTGACCAGAGCTCCGTCAGGCCTCGGTGGGCAGCGGGTGCGCCGCGGGGTTGACCCGCTTGACGATCTCGTTGAGGACGATCCGCACGTACGGCTCGCCGACCCACAGGTGCTTGGCGCCCTCGACGCCGACCACCTCAGCCTTCGGAACCCGGGCGAAGCGCTCCTTCGCCTCCTGCGGCCGCAGGTAGTCGTCGAACTCGGGGACGAGCGCGGTCAGCGGGCGACCGAAAGCAGCCCAGGCGTCCAGATCGGCGTCGGTCGCCCGGTGCAGCGGAGGCGAGAGCAGGATCGCGCCTTCCACCAGGGGGTCGTGCCCCCACCTGAGAGCCAGCTCAGTGCCGAACGACCATCCGACAAGCCACGGATGCGGCAGATCATGAAATTCCACATACTCCAGGGCGGCGGCGACGTCGAACCGCTCCCCGACCCCCTCGTCGAAGGCCCCCTGTGAGGTCCCGCGCTCGGAGGTCGTCCCACGCGTGTTGAAGCGCAGCACGGCGAGGTCTGCCAAGGCGGGCAGCCGGAAGGACGCCTTGCGCAGCACGTGACTGTCCATCATGCCGCCGTGCGTGGGCAACGGGTGCAGGCAGACCAGCGTGGCCACCGGCGGCCTGCTCTCCGGCAAGGCGAGCTCGCCGACGAGCGTCAGCCCGTCGGCCGTATGCAGCTCGATGTCCTCGCGCCGGGCCGACAGCACCGTGGACGCCCTGATCTCCATGCCGCCCGAACCCCCAAAGTGATCATGAACGATAT
This sequence comes from Microtetraspora sp., assembly GCA_044868295.1. GTDB lineage: Bacteria > Actinomycetota > Actinomycetes > Streptosporangiales > Streptosporangiaceae > JBIOWF01. The sequence goes on from JBIOWF010000278.1 coordinate 4,220, forward strand.
CCCCCACAGTATCCCCGATCGACCGCTTTTCTTTCGTGGCCATCCACATAGCGGGCGCCCTGGTCTCAGCGGTGGGTGTCCATCGCGTACAGAGCGGGCAGAGCCCGGGGCCCCGCCAGGCATAGGGCCATGCTCTTCAAGTCACGTCGTGCCACGTTCCGCATATCCGCCCTGTCACGCGACGGGCGGCGTTCATAGAACGCTCGCCGGACTCCCTGGATCGCGGCACCCACCGGGCGGAGTCAGTAACGGCTGCGGCCGGGGCCTCGCTTGATCCGATTACGCCAGCAGGCGGTGTGCCAGTGGCGCCGCTCTCCCTCGCCTCCGGTCCAGTTCGGCCAGCTCACCACGTGTGCCGTACCGGGGCGGATCTCCTGGTCGCAGCCAGGACACCGGTAGACCTTGTCCGCCGCGCCGCCGACGATCCGTCGCACCCGCCACTCGCCGTCGGGCCATTCCTCGACCTCACCGATCCCGAAGCGCCCGGCGAAGCCCGGCCCGCCGTCTTCGTCTCCGTGCGAGGGCCGGCGAGAGCGTCGCCCGCCCTGGTCGGAAGGATCCGCCCGGCGTGCCCGGCGCGGGCTCACGGCCGTCCCCCGGCGTGACCAGCGCGACCGACAGGACGGATACGACCAGCGCAGCCGACGCAGGAGCCAGCGCAGCCGCAGCCGACGCGACCGACAGGACCGGCACGACCAGCGCAGCCGACTCGACCGGTCAAGAGTGGGACGGCGATGGACGGCGAAGTCGAAATGGGGGCCCGCATGTCAGACTGAACGGCTCGTCGCGGGCCGTATTCCCGTCTCATTCCTGGTGCGTTCCGGGTCAGCCCGCGTACTCGCGGATGCTGGGAACCCCGGCTGTCACGAGCTGGTCGAGCAACGGCGCGGGCGCGAACGACGGCTCGCGATATTCGGCGTAGAGCGCCCGAAGGCCGTCCCTGACCGTCTGCAGGCCGATGTCGTCCAACATCTCCAGCGGGCCCGCGGGATATCCGCACCCCAGCCTCATGGCGGTGTCGATGTCCCCGGCCGTCGAGTAGCCCGAGTCCAGCATGCGGACGGCGTCATTGAGATAGGGATAGAGCAGGGCATTGACCACGAACTCGGCCCGGTCGCGGCACCGCACCGCCGTCCGGCCCAGCACCGTCATCAGATCAGCCGCGGCTTGTGCGGCTTCTTCCGAGGTCAGCACGGTCGAGGCCACCTCAGCCACCTTGTCGCCGACGAGGTGCAGGCCGACGAGCCGCCGCGGGTGCGAGAGCCGGGCGGCGAGCTCCACGACGGGCGTGTCGCCGAGGGCGACCACCACGTCGGCGTCGGACACCGGCGCCAGATCGGAGGGCTCCGCGACCACGGCCTTGAACCCGGCCGCGTCGAGGTCCGCGACCAGGCTGGCCGCCTCGGGTCCGGCTCCGATGATCCCCATCGTGGTCACGAGGGCCTTCGGGCCGGTTGGGGCGGCCGGAGCCGTGCCGTCGTTGTAGGAGTAGAAGCCACGGCCGGTCTTGCGGCCGAGCAGCCCGGCGGTGACCAGCTCCCGGAGGATCGGCGAGGGCGCGTGGCGACGGTCGCGGCTCTCCCGGAACAGCACCTCGCACACCTCGTAGGAGGTGTCCAGGCCGATCAGGTCGAGCAGCGTGAACGGTCCCATGGGCAGCCCGACGCCCAGTTTCATGGCGTCGTCGATGCAGTCCCTGGAGGCGAGCCTGCTTTCGAGGAGCCCGCAGGCGTGGTTGAGGTAGCCGAGCAGCAGCCGGTTCACCACGAATCCGGCCCGGTCCCCCACGATCACCGGTGTCTTGCCCAGGCGCCGGGCGAGCGCCGCCACGTCGTCGGCGATGCCGTCGTCGGTGGTGACGGTACGGATGACCTCGACGAGCTTCATGACCGGTGCGGGGTTGAAGAAGTGCATGCCGACGACCTGCCCGGGCCGCGACGTCGTGGCCGCGATAGCGGTGACCGACAGCGAGGACGTGTTGGTCGCGAGCACCGCGGACGGCTTGCAGATCCGGTCCAGGTCCGCGAACAGCCCCCGCTTGAATTCCATGATCTCGGGGATGGCCTCGATGACCAGGTCGGCATCGGCCAGCTCCGCACGCGCGGTGGTGAGGGTGATCCGGTCCAGGATCTCCCGCTGCGCCTCCAGCGTCAGCTTTTCCCTCGCGACGGCCTTGCCGGTCGAGCTCTCCAGGTGGCCGCGGCCTCTTTCCAGCGCCGCGTCGTCGGCCTCCACGCCGATCACCCGGAGTCCGGCACGCGCGAAGACCTCCGCGATCCCCGCGCCCATCGTGCCGAGCCCGACAACCCCGACAGTCTCAAACGTCTGCGCCATGCTGCCCAGTCTCCCAGAGGTGCCTGACCATCCCAAACGCCCCCTGAGGCGCGACAGGCAGATCCCGATCAAGCAGATCATGGAGAAAGCGCGCCGATCCGCCGGATAGGGTTGGCGCTCATGCGGCTGGTCATCGCGCGGTGCAGCGTGGATTACGCGGGGAGGCTCACGGCCCATCTTCCGATGGCGCCCCGCCTCATCTTGATGAAGGCGGACGGATCGGTCTCCATCCACGCCGACGACCGGGCGTTCAAGCCGCTCAACTGGATGAATCCGCCGTGCAAGGTCCGCGAGGAGAACGGCACGTGGACGGTGACCCACGGCAAGACCGGCGAGAAGCTGATCCTCACCATCGAGGAGATCCTGCACGACTCCAGCCATGAGCTGGGCGTCGACCCCGGCCTGCGGAAGGACGGCGTCGAGGCCCACCTGCAGGAGTTGCTGGCCGAGCACATCACGACCCTGGGCGACGGCTGGTCGCTGATCCGCCGGGAGTTCATGACCGCGATCGGCCCGGTCGACATCCTCTGCCGCGACCATCTGGGCGGCACGGTGGCGGTCGAGATCAAGCGGCGCGGGGAGATCGACGGCGTCGAGCAGCTCACCCGCTACCTGGAGCTGCTCAACCGCGATCCATTGCTGGCGCCGGTGAAGGGCGTCTTCGCCGCCCAGGAGATCAAGCCCCAGGCGCGTGTCCTGGCGGCCGACCGTGGCATCGACTGCGTCACCCTCGACTACGACACCCTGCGTGGCATCGAGCCCGAAAACCCAACACTCTTCTGATTCGTCAGCTTCTCGGCCGTAAACGACCGAGCTGATACGTGAATCCACCTCAGCCAGGCAGGCGGCAGCGAACCCCGACCGATGATCGTCAGTCAGCGTTGTAGAGAGATCTGGCCTCTCAGGCAGCCGGTTCGATCTCTGCGTCGAAGCCGATGGCCCGGATCCGGGCCAGTAGCCGTTCGGCTTCCTTCGCCGGCTCCCGCCTACGCTTGTCGAGGTAGTCCGCGCCGAGCTCGTGGTAGGGCGTGCCAGTGGCCAGCACATGCCACACGATAACGATCATCGCGTGGGCCACCGTGACGATCGCTTTCTTCTTCGCCGTCGGGCTGCGATACCCGCCGTTCTTCATCACATGCCGGTGGTACAGCGACCTGAGATAGCCCTGATGCCGGACAGCCGCCCAGGCAGCCTCCACCATGACCGACTGCAGATGCGGGTTGCCGTGCCGTCGCCGACCCGGCCAGCGTCGCCCCGCCGACTCGTGATTGCCTGGGCACAACCCCGACCACGAGGCCAGATGCGCCGCGGTGGCGAAGAACTCCTGGGGAGCGACACCGATCTCACTGACCACCTTGGCGCCGGCCAGCGCGCCGATCCCCGGGATGCTGCTCAGCAACCCCCGGGCGGCGCGAAAAGGCACCATCATCGCTTCGACCTGCGTGTCGAGATCGGCGAGCATCTGCTCCAGCAGATCCAAGTGCTGCAGATGCAACCGGCACATCAGCGCGTGATGGTCGACCTGGCCCCGGCGGTCCGGTTCCTGAGCGAGCCCGGCCTGACCGTGGAAGACCTCCTGTCTTTCGCCGGGACGAGCGCGATCGCGATCACGTTCGCGCTCGTCTTCGGGCCGTGGGTCTCGGGGATCATCCACCAGAGCGCGGAGCGGGCCCGACTGATCGAGGAGCTGGAGGCCAGCCGGGCCGAGGTGGTCCGGCTCTCGGCCGAGAGCGGGGCGCTGGCCGAGCGCGAGCGGCTGGCCGGGGAGATCCACGACACCCTCGCCCAAGGGTTCACCAGCATCATCATGCTCATCCAGGCGGCCGAGGCCCAGCCGGATCCGGCCCGTCACCTGGCGCTTGCCGTACAGACCGCGCGGGAGAACCTGGCGGAGGCCCGCGCCCTGGTGGCGGCGCTCACCCCGGCGCCCCTCGACGGATCCACGCTGGACGAGGCCCTGAGCCGGGTGACCGCCCGGCTGGGCGAAGAGCTGCCGATCGAGACCTCGTTCGCCGTGAAGGGCGACTCGCGCCCCCTGCCGCCCAGCACCGAGGTCGTGCTTATCCGAGCCGCCCAGGAAGCCCTCGCGAACGTGCGCAAGCACGCGGAGGCCCGGTCCGTCGACGTCTCCATCTCGTACGGCGAGGCAGACGTGACGCTCACCATCCACGATGACGGCCTCGGTTTCGTCCCGGAACACGGCGACGTCGTCCCGGGAAACGGCGACGGCTACGGCCTGCGCGCGATGCGCACCAGGGTGGAGCAAGAAGGCGGCATGTTCACGGTCACCAGCATTCCCGCCTGCGGCCCGGCCGGCCTGCCCGAGGCCAACACCCACCCCGACTCCGGCTCCCGCGACGACACCCACCACGGCTCCCTCGACCACGGCCACGACCAGGGCCAAGCCCACGGCCACGGCCACGGCACGACGCTCAGCGTCACCATGCGGATGGTCACGCGGGGGCTCGCGGAAGCGGCTCCTGAGGAGCCTCCGCCGTAGACATGCGGGCGTCCCACGCGAGCGACCCACCATTACGCAGCACACGACAGGGGACCACGGCAAGCGACCGCGGCGAGTGACCCGCCCATGCGATCCCGGCAAAGCATTTCGAACGGCACGACACCTTGGAGTGTGATCTCGCAGTGATTCGCCTGCTGATCGTCGACGACCATCCCGTCGTCCGGGAGGGGCTGCGCGGCATGTTGGAGTCCGACCCCGGGCTCACGGTGGTCGGCGAGGCCGGATCGGGCGACGAGGCGGTGACCCGCGCCCGTGAGCTGCGGCCCGACGTCATCCTGATGGACCTGAGGATGCCGGGAGGCGACGGCGTGAGCGCGACCTCGCGGATCCTCACGGAGCAGGCCGGGACCCGGGTCATCGTGCTGACCACCTACGAGACCGACCAGGACATCGTCCGCGCGGTGGAGGCGGGTGCGGCCGGTTACCTGCTCAAGGACACCTCGCGCGCCGATCTGCTGGCCGCGATCGTCTCGGCCGTGCGCGGCGAAACCGTGCTGTCGCCGTCGGTCGCCACCAAGCTGGTGACCAGAATGCGGGCACCCGTGGCCGAATCCCTTTCCAAACGGGAGACGGAGGTGCTTTCGCTGGTCGCCCGTGGCCTGACCAACGCCGAGATCGGCAAGGCCCTGTTCATCAGCGAGACCACGGTGAAGACCCACCTGCTGCGCGCCTTCGGCAAACTGGGGGTGTCGGATCGGACCGCCGCCGTCACCACGGCTCTCGACCGCGGTCTCCTTTGACTCCCGATTCCGCGCACCCTGATTCGGTCGATTCCTCGCACACAATTCGGCGCGCATTATTTCGTGCCGGCCGGAGGCCGTACTTGACCGCTTTGTCAAGCTTCCGACCCCCTTGCGAGGAGCACCGAAAGCGCTGGTTTTTCGAGACTTTCACAAAAAGGATCTTGCGTCCATAATGGTGGCTGCATGGGGGGCCATGACGGCGCGAGGTGAATATGGTGGGACGGGAATACCGGGGGATGTCGGCGGAGGAAAGGCTCGCCGACCGCAGGGAAAGGCTCTTGACGGCGGCATACACCCTGTTCGCCAACCCAGGGTTCCACGCCACCACGATCGAACGCTTATGCGCGACCGCGCGCATCTCGAATCGCGCGTTCTACGAGTGCTTCTCCGGCCGGGAAGACCTCATGCGGGCCGTCTACAACCGGTGCGTGGACGAGACGCTGGCCTCGGTGGCGACGGCCATCCAGCAGGCGCCTCGGACGCTGGACGACCGGATCACGGCAGGCGTGGGTGAGTACATCCGGTTCGTCACGCGGGACGTACGGCGAGTACGCGTCATGCACCTGGAGGTCCGTCGGGCGGGAGACGTCCTGAGCACCGCGAGGCAGCACTCGGTCTCGACGTTCAGGCAGATGATCGAGGGCACGGTGAGCGATCTCCCGGACAAACGGCCCGAGAACCTGCATCTGCTCGCGCTGGGCCTGGTCGGGGCCATCACCGAGCTGCTCATCGAGTGGGTACTGGCCGACCCGGCCCCGTCCATCGACATGCTGATCGCCACGTCCGTACGGATCTTCCGCCAGTCGTTCCTGCCGTGAAACCGCCTCAGATCCAGCCCATGTCCCGGGCGACGCGGATGGCCGTGATCCTGTTTCCCGCGCCCAGCTTCGTGATCGCGTTGGACACGTAGTTCCGCACGGTCCCCTCAGTGAGGTGCAGCGCCTGGGCGATCTGAGCTACCGACGCGCCTTCCGCGGCGAGGGCGAGAACGGCGCACTCCCGGTCGGTCAGCGCGTTCTCACCTGCGGTCATGGCCTCCACTGCCATGTCCGGGTCAAGGTAGCGACCGCCGACGTACACTTTCCGGATCGCGGCCGCCAACTCCTCCGCTGACGCATCTTTCGGGATGAACCCCCGCACCCCTGCTTTGAGCGCTCTATGCAGGTAGCCGAGGATGAACCAGACGAGCACCCCGGCCACGATCCCGGTCATCCCCGGCGGGAAGCCGACCGCCAGGCCCGAAACCAGCGCACCGGTCAGCCCTGCCGCCAGGACAGCGCTCAGGTTGATCATCCCGACTGCACCAATACCGAGGATCTTGCCGCCGAGCAGCTGCCATGGCCGCACCGAGGTGAGGAGGATCTCGACGATCCGGCTGCCCTTCTCCTCGACCACGCCCATCGCGACCATCATGGGGGTACCCATGATCAGCATGAACATGATCCCGACGAGCACAAGAGCGACTCCCGATCGAATCTCTTGAAAACGCGTGTCCGCGCCGACCGACTCCATGGCCAGCGGAGGGATCTTCACTCCGGCTGAGCCGATCTGGGCCTCACGATGGGCCGTCTGCAGCAGCAGGCCGAGCCGATTGTCGATCTGGCGGCTGCCGGTCTTCGGTGACACGAAGATCGCTTGGAAGAACTACATCTTCTGATAGAGGCCACGCTCCTCCGGCATGTAACCGAACCGGCGCCGCTCCTCGAAGCCCAGCGGACTGCCCTTCCAGAGCACATCCCCGGCATCCGGCCGGAGAACGCCCATCAGGATCCGCATGGTCGTGGTCTTGCCCGCGCCATTGGCGCCGACGAACCCGAACATCTCCCCCAGCCGTACGGCGAAGCTCACGCCGTCAAGGGCCACTTTCCCGGCCCCGAATGTCTGGCGCAGCTCACGAATTTCCAACATGGCCCGATCATGCTTCAGCCCGAGATGCGCTTGTAGACGCCGATATCAGCGCTTCCAGATGACGACTGTCACGTCGGTACGCTGTCGGCATGACGCGAGCTGACGACGACAAGCCGGTGGTCCTGTCGAAGATCTACACGAAGACGGGCGACGACGGGACGACGGCACTTGGCGACATGAGCCGGACCCGCAAGACCGATCCCCGGCTCGCGGCGTACGCGGACGTGGAGGAGGCCAACGCCGCCATCGGGGTCGCCCTGGCGCTTGGGGCGCTGCCGGACGACGTCTCCACCGTGCTGGCCCGCGTCCAGAACGAGCTCTTCGACGTCGGCGCGGACCTGTGCACTCCCGTGACCGAGAATCCGGAATTCCCGCCGTTGCGCGTCGAGGAGTCCTACATCGCGTGGCTCGAAGAGCAGTGCGACCGGTTCAACGCGGCTCTGCGGCCGTTGCGCAGCTTCATCCTGCCCGGGGGCACGCCCGGGGTCGCGCACCTGCACGTGGCCCGCACGGTCGTACGGCGGGCGGAACGGACCACCTGGTCGGCCTTGGAAGCCCACGACGACGCGAACCCGCTGACCGCGAAATACCTGAACCGGTTGTCCGACCTGATGTTCATCATCTGCCGGGTGGTGGCCGCCGGCGACGAGATCCTCTGGAAACCCGGCGGAACCCGCTGACCCCTGCTTCAAGCCCGGTCCCAGGGCATCGTCACCGGAGGCCTCAGGAAGCGGCCCGTGAGCTGGTAGCCATCGGCCGAAAGATTGTATAACCCAGGCTATAATAGCTCTGCCTATACGCTCGGAGCGCGCCTATGGACAAGCCAGCCGGAATGTTCGACCGGGACTTCGAGTGGGCGGAGTTGGCTCGTTTCGCTGCCTACGCCGCTCCGCGGGCAACCCTGGGCGTGATCTCCGGACGCCGCCGCCAGGGCAAGACCTTTCTCCTTGACGCGCTCACATCCGCGACCGACGGCTTCATGTTCACCGCCACCGAGACCACCGAAACCGACGCGCTGCGCCAGTTTGGCGACGCCCTCGCCACGCACGTCGGCGAACCCGGGCCGTTCCGCTTCGCGAGTTGGGACGAGGCCATAACCCGACTCATGCGCATCGCCGCCACCGGGCCCACCGTCGCCGTCATCGACGAGTTCCCCTTCCTAGCCAAGTCCTCCCCCGCACTCCCATCCATAATTCAACGCGCCCTGGACCCCACCGCCCAGCGCGGCAACACCCCCGTCCGCCTCCTCCTGTGCGGCTCGGCCCTGTCCTTCATGGGCCGTCTTCTGTCCGGCAACGCTCCCCTGCGCGGACGCGCTGGACTCGAACTGGTCGTCCCGACCCTCGACTTTCGACTCGCCGCGCAATTCTGGGAGATCACCGACCCGCGCACCGCTGCCCTCACCAACGCGATCGTCGGCGGCACCCCCGCCTACCGCCGCGAATTCACCCAAGGCGATACCCCTGCCGGCCTCGACGACTTCGACTCCTGGGTGGCCCGCGCCGTCCTCAACCCCGGCCGCCCCCTCTTCCGCGAAGGCCGCTACCTCCTCGCAGAGGAACCCGAACTACACGACATCGCTCTCTACCACTCCGTGCTCGCCGCCATCGCCGACGGCAACAACAG
>JBIOWF010000279.1:0-11093 GCA_044868295.1 Microtetraspora sp.
ACAGAGTGTGATCGCGCCTGTTCAGTCATACATCCCGGTATCGCCTGACCAACAGGTGATCGTCGCCGGATCCCATGACGTCCCACGAAATTTGATCACTCGTCATGTGCGGAGGACGGGGCTAGCGTGGACGCGCCACCTCCTGGAGAGCCGATGACCTTTCCCCCACGCGGCGGCGACCGTACGGTCGTCCAGTGCGCCGCGGCCATCCGCGAGCGGACGCTCAGCGCGCTCGGCGAGCCGCCGACGACGGCGACGATCCATCAAATCGCGGAGGAGATCCACCTCACCTGCCCGCAGGCGTCCCGGTTCAAATGCCTGCGCCTCGCCCACGGATGGACCGTGGAAGAGGCCATCGAGCGTTTTCACGCGATGTGCGACCGGGAGCAGATCAAGCGCCGTGGGCTGACCGAGCGGTCGTGGCGGGAGTGGGAGGCGGGGGCGCGGCCTGACCGGGACTACACCGACCTCCTGTGCCGCCTGTTCGAGACGGGGCCGGTGCAGCTGGGCTTCGCCCGCGACTACACTCCGGAGGACCTGCGACGCCAGCCGGTCGCGCCCGCGCTTGACCCGATCTGCACTGCCGCGCAGGAGGCCAGTGAGCACGCGGAGCAGGCGGAGACCAGTGAGCTCGGCGCGAGTGTTCTGGAACGGCTGCGCGCCCAGGTCGTGTGGGTGGGCAGAAGGTACGTGTGGGAGGCGCCACTGCCGCTCTTCGTCGAGATGCGTGCCCTGCAGGAGCAGGCCCGGCGGGCGCTGGAGCGGCGCATCCATCCGACGCAGGCGAGTGAGCTGTACTTCCTGACCGGCGCCCTCTGCGGGCTGATGGCCAACGCCAGCATGGACATGGGCCGCAGGGTGCCCGCGGACACGCTCGCCAGGGCCGCCTGGACCTACGGCAGGATCGCCGGGCACCGGCCCCTCATGGGCTGGGCGCGGGGCATGCAGGCGTCGGTCGCCCTGTGGGACAAGCGCTACGAGGACGCCGCCGGGTATGCCGCCGACGGGCTGACCCACCTGTCCCACGGCTCCGGCGGGGCACGCCTGCACATGCTGCGGGCCCGCGCGAGCGCGATGCTGGGCCGGACCGCGGAAGCCGAGGACGACATGCTCCGGGCGGCCGACGCGCGCGGCGCCGGCGCCGCCGACGACCTGCACGGCGGGTTCGCGGGGGAGTTCGCCTTCAGCCCCGCCAAGCACGCCTACTACGCCGCCGTCACCCACCTCCATCTCGGCCGGGCGCCGGTGGCGATCGAGGAGGCGCGTACGGCCCTGAACCTCTACGCGGCCGAAGATCGCGAGGAGCGGTCCTACGGCTGCGAGGCGATGGCCCGCGCGCACCTGACCGTCGCGCATCTCATGGAGGACGACCAGGACGGGGCCGAGGAGGTCGTCGCGCCGCTGCTCGCGCTGCCCGCCGAACGCCGCATCGACAGCCTGGCGGCAACGCTCAGCGCGAGCCGAAGTCTGCTGGGCGGCCGGTTGGCGACCCAGATCGAGACGTTCTGCGCCGCCGGGCTCCCGCAGTCGGCCGCACGGGCGCTGCCGGAGGGGAGCCGTTCGTGACGGTCTCCATCGCCGCGGGCACCCCGCCGCCACTGGCCGAGGCCTGCCGGCAGGCCGGGCTGAACTCCGCGGGCGCAAGATTGCTGCGGAGCTTCGCCAACGTGGTCTACCACCTCCCCGCCGAAGGCGTGGTCGTGCGCCTGGCGGAGGCGACGACCCCCGGCAAGTACGACCGCCTGGTCACCTCGCTCAAGGTCACCAGGTGGCTGTGCGAACAGGGCTTCCCCGCGGCCCGGCCGCTGAACTGCAGGCAGCCGCTGGCGGTGGAGGGCTGCCTGGCGACCTTCTGGCACTACGAGGAGCACGCCGGGCCCGCCCCTGATCCGGTCGCGCTCGGTTTCCTGCTCCGGCGGCTGCACACGCTGCCGTCGGTGCCGTTCGAGCTGCCGACCTACGACCCCTTCGGGCCGGTGCGGCGGGCCGTCGCGGCCAGCCAGGTGCTCGGCGCCGAGGAGCGTGAATGGCTGCTGGAGCGGTGCTCGGCACTCTCCGACTCCTATTACGAGCGGCTGGAGTTCGCCCTGCCGTACGGACTGGTTCACGGTGACGCACACCGGGGCAACCTGCTGCGTACACCTGGCCGGCTCCTGCTGTGCGATTGGGACTCGGTGAGTGCCGGGCCACGAGAGATCGACCTGGTGCCGACCCTGCAGGGAGTCCGTTTCGGGCTCACCGAGGCGCAGCGGACGGGGTTCGTGGAGGCGTACGGCTACGACGCCAGGCAGTGGCCCGGCTATCCGGTGCTCAGGGACATCCGGGAGCTGCAGACGCTCACCGCGGTGCTGCGCAACGGCCACCGCGACCCGCGCGGATACGCGGAGCTGCGGCACCGGCTCGCGTCGCTGCGGGCCGGGGACGACCGAACCTGGCACCCCTTCTGAAGCGGATACGCTTGTCGCATGTCTGTCGAGTCACTGTTTCCCCGCCTGGAGCCGCTGCTGCCCAAGGTGCAGAAGCCGATCCAGTATGTCGGGGGTGAGCTCAACTCGACCGTCAAGGACTGGGACGAGGCCACCGTCCGCTGGGCGCTGATGTACCCGGACGCCTACGAGGTCGGCCTACCCAACCAGGGCGTGCAGATCCTCTACGAGATCCTCAACGAGCTGCCCGAGACGCTGGCCGAGCGCACCTACGCCGTCTGGCCCGACCTTGAGGCGCTGATGCGGTCCGAAGGCGTCCCGCAGTTCACCGTCGACGCGCACCGCCCGGTGCGAGCCTTCGACGTCTTCGGGGTGTCCTTCTCCACGGAGCTCGGCTACACCAACCTGCTGACCGCGCTCGACCTGGCGGGGATCCCGCTGAACGCGGTCGAGCGCACCGACGAGGATCCGATCGTGCTGGCCGGCGGCCACGCCGCGTTCAATCCGGAGCCCATCGCCGACTTCATCGACGCCGCCGTGCTCGGCGACGGAGAGCAGATCGCCATCGCGATCTCCGAGGTGATCCGCGAGTGGAAGGCCGAGGGCGCCCCGGGCGGCCGTGACGAGCTGCTCATGCGCCTGGCCTCCACCGGAGGCGTGTACGTCCCCAAGTTCTACGACGTCGAGTACCACCCGGACGGGCGCATCAAGCGCGTCGTCCCCGCCCGCGCGGGCGTGCCCTCGCGGGTGTTCAAGCACACGGTCATGGACCTGGACGAGTGGCCCTATCCGAAGAAGCCGCTCGTGCCGCTGGCCGAGACCGTCCACGAGCGGTTCAGCGTGGAGATCTTCCGTGGCTGCACCCGCGGCTGCCGCTTCTGTCAGGCCGGGATGATCACCCGTCCGGTACGGGAGCGGTCGATCACGACGATCGGCGACATGGTCGACGCCGGCGTCCGGGAGTCGGGCTTCAACGAGGTCGGGCTGCTGTCCCTGTCGAGCGCCGACCACTCGGAGATCGCCGAGGTCGCCAAGGGCCTGGCCGACCGGTACGAGGGCACCAACACGTCCCTGTCGCTGCCGTCCACCCGGGTGGACGCGTTCAACATCGACCTGGCGAACGAGTTCTCCCGGGGCGGGCGGCGCTCCGGGCTGACCTTCGCGCCCGAGGGCGGCTCCGAGCGGATGCGCAAGGTGATCAACAAGATGGTCACCGAGGAGGACCTGATCCGCACCGTCACCACGGCCTACAGCCAGGGATGGCGGCAGGTGAAGCTCTACTTCATGTGCGGGCTGCCCACCGAGGAGGACATCGACGTCCTCGGCATCGCCGACCTGGCCAAAAAGGTCATCAAGGCGGGCCGGGAGGCCACCGGTTCGCGGGACGTGCGCTGCACGGTCTCCATCGGCGGGTTCGTGCCGAAGCCGCACACGCCTTTCCAGTGGGCCGCCCAGTGCGACCACGAGACGGTGGACCGGCGCCTGCGCGAGCTGCGGGACGCCCTTCGCGGTGACAAGGAGTACGGCAGGGCCATCGGCTTCCGCTACCACGACGGCAAGCCGTCGATCGTGGAGGGACTCCTGTCGCGTGGCGACCGGCGGGTGGGCAAGGTCATCCGGGAGGTCTGGGCGGACGGAGCCCGTTTCGACGGCTGGAGCGAGCACTTCTCCTACGACCAGTGGATGGCGGCGGCAGACAAGGCGCTGTCCGATGAGCCTGTGGACGTCGACTGGTTCACGACCCGTGAGCGTGAGGAGCACGAGGTGCTCCCGTGGGACCACCTGGACGCCGGTCTCGACCGTGAGTGGCTCTGGCAGGACTGGCAGGACGCCACGAGCGACGTCGAGGTCGAGGACTGCCGATGGACGCCGTGCTACGACTGCGGTGTCTGTCCCACGATGGGCACCGAGATCCAGATCGGCCCGACGGGGAAAAAACTGCTACCCCTCACCGTGGTGTGAACTGAGATCCAGATCGGCGCTGATCTGGGATCAATGGGAAAGAAACTTCTCCCTCTGACCGTGGTCTGATCACCGTGGTCTGACCTGAGCTCCGGATCGGCGCTGACCTGGGATCCGGATCGGTGCTGATCTGGGATCCAGATCGGGCCGCGGTGCCGCCTGGACCGGCGAGAAGCTCCCGCCTCTCGCCCTGGTCCGAGGCCGTGGCGGGCCGTCTCCGGGTAGGGGTACACCGGCACGAGGCTTATTCTGAGAGGCGATAGACCGATACCGGAAGGACGATTTAGCCCTGAAACCCGTTCCCGATGGGCCCGCGCCCGCGCCGGTTGTGCAGCGACTTCGTGTGCGCTACGCCAAGCGTGGCCGCCTGCGCTTCACCAGCCACCGCGACATCTCGCGTGCCGTCGAAAGGGCGGTGCGGCGGGCTGACATCCCGGTGGCGTACAGCGCGGGATTCAGCCCGCACCCGAAGATCTCCTATGCCGGCGCCGCCCCGACGGGGGTGGCGAGCGAGGCCGAATATCTCGAGATCGGCGTCAGCCGGCCCTGCGACCCGCAGCGGCTCCGCGCCGACCTGGACGCCTCGCTGCCACCTGGTCTGGACGTGCTCGACGTGGTCGAGGCGCGCGCCGGAAGCCTGGCCGATCGGCTGGAGGGCTCGGTGTGGGAGGTTCGGCTGCCGGGGGTCGACACGGCCGCCGCCGCGCATGCGGTGGAGGCATTTCGCGCCGCCGACCGCGTGGAGGTCGAACGCCTGACCAAGAAGGGTCTGCGGCGGTTCGACGCCCGCGAGGCGGTGCGATCGCTGACCGTTGTGGACGGATTGGGGAGAGCAGCAGGTCAGGAGCCGATTCCGCCATGTGTCATACTTCGCATGGTTGTTCGGCACGCAACACCTGCCGTTCGACCCGATGACGTACTCATGGGTCTGCGTCTCGTGGCAGGCCTCGCGCCGCCGTCACCTCCAGAGGTGACCAGGCTGGCGCAGGGCCCGCTCGACGCGATGACCGGTGAACCCGCCGACCCGTTCGACACCGATCGGGTAGGCGGAAACCTATAAGACTTGCCGCCGCGGCACCGCAAGGAGGCCCGGCGGACCGCGAGAGACGAGAGCTCCCGCGCGGCGCGGAAACGTGCCCGGGGGCTGACGGGAGAGCGCCCGCATGCTCGACAACGAGCCGACTGCCGGGGCTGTGAGCCTTGACAGTGATACGACAACAGAAAAGACCACGACCCGGCGCCGTTCGGCGAGCCGGCCCGCGGGGCCGCCCCCCGAGCCGGACGAGGCGCCGTCGGTCGTCACCGTGACGGCGGCCTCAGCCACCGAGGGAGCTTCGACCACCGGGCCCGCCGCGTCCGGCGCCCCGGCCCCGGAGCCCGGCTCAGCCGCCACGACAGCCCCGGCCCCCGCCGAGCCGGTTACTGAGACCCCGTCGGCGGCCGAGCCGGCCGTGGAGGACAAGCCCAAGCGGGTCACGCGTCGCCGGGCGACCGCCAAGGCCACGGCGGCCGCCGTCGGGTCCGGCTCAGACGCGCCCGGGGCCACCGTCGGGTCCGGCTCAGACGCGCCCGGGGCCACCGCCGAGTCCGTCTCGGACGTGCCCGAGGCGGCGGAGGCGGATTCGGCCGCCTCGTCCGAGAGTCTCGTTCCGGCCGAGACGGCCGAGACGGCCGCTCCGGTACGGCGGAGCCGTACCCGCAGGAGGACCGAGGAGGAGGAGCCGGCCGGTGATGACGCCGCGCCCAGGCGACGCCGGACGCGCAAGGACGCGGCGCCGGAACGATCCAGCGCGATGAGCGCGGCCGAAGCCGAGGTCGCGGCCGCCATGATGCTGGCCCTGCCCGACGAGGAGCCCCTCGACGACGCTCTGGCCGAGGACATCGCCGAGGACGCCGAGGAGTCCGCCCAGACTCGCGTGGTGGCCGACCCGTTCGGGTCGGCGGCCCAGCAGTCGGAGGTCCCGTCGGTGACCTTCCAGGCTCCGGCGGCCGTTTTCCAGCCGCTGTTCCAGTCTCCGGACCAGTTCACCGTGCCGGTCCGGCCCCAGCCCGCTAAGCCGCAGCCCACGCCCGCTCCCGCCGAGAAGGCGGTCGAGGAGGACGAGGCCGCCGCCGACGAGACGGACGAGACCACCGAGGACGAGTCGTCCGACGACGCCGCCTCACGCCGCCGGCGGCGGCGCCGAGGCGGCCGTGGCCGCGGCCGGTCCAGGGACAACGAGCTCGAGGACGGCGACGCCGACGTCGCCGCGGGCGACCAGGCGCAGGCCGCACCCGCCGAGGAGAAGGACGCCGAGGACTCCCGCGACGAGGACGGCGGCGACCTGCCGGGGTCGCGCCGCCGCCGCAGGCGCCGGCGCCGGGGCACCGAGGAGGCCGAGCTCACGGTCGACGACCCGCCGAACACGGTGGTGCGCATCCGCGCTCCGCGCGCGACGCGGTCCACGTCGGTCGACGAGGTTCAGGGCGTGCGCGGCTCGACCAGGCTGGAGGCGAAGAAGCAGCGCCGCCGCGAGGGCCGCGAGCTTGGTCGCAGGCGTCCGCCGATCATCACCGAGTCGGAGTTCCTGGCCCGGCGTGAGTCGGTCGAGCGGGTCATGGTCGTGCGCCGCCACGGTGGCCGCACCCAGATCGCGGTGCTGGAAGACGGCGTGCTCGTCGAGCACTACGTCGACCGCGAGGCGAGCCAGTCCTACGTCGGCAACGTGTATCTCGGCAAGGTGCAGAACGTGCTGCCGTCGATGGAGGCGGCGTTCGTCGACATCGGCAAGGGGCGCAACGCCGTCCTCTACGCCGGTGAGGTGAACTTCGACACCGCGGGTCTGGAAGGCCAGCCCAAGCGGATCGAGGCGGCGCTGAAGTCCGGCCAGTCCGTCCTGGTCCAGGTCACCAAGGACCCGATCGGCCACAAGGGCGCCCGGCTGACCTCCCAGATCAGCCTGCCCGGCCGCTACCTGGTCTACGTGCCGGACGGCTCGATGACGGGCATCTCGCGCAAGCTCCCCGACAAGGAGCGGACGAGGCTCAAGCAGATCCTCCGCAAGGTGATGCCGGAGAACGCGGGCGTGATCGTGCGCACCGCGGCCGAGGGCGCCTCCGAGGAGGAGCTCAGCCGTGACGTCGCCCGCCTGTCGGCGCAGTGGGAGGCCATCCAGCGCAAGGCCAAGTCGGCCAGCCCGCCGGAGCTGCTCTCGGCCGAGCCCGACATGACGGTTCGCGTGGTCCGTGACGTGTTCAACGAGGACTTCGTCTCGCTCGTGGTCGAGGGGGAGGACGTGTGGCAGACGGTCGACGAGTACGTCCGCTACGTCGCGCCGCACCTCGCCGACCGGCTCTCGCAGTGGGAGGAGAGCGCCGACGTCTTCGCCGCGTACCGGGTGGACGAGCAGATCGCCAAGGCGATGGAGCGCAAGGTGTGGCTGCCCTCGGGCGGCTCCCTGGTGATCGACCGCACCGAGGCGATGACCGTGGTCGACGTCAACACCGGCAAGTTCACCGGGCAGGGCGGGAACCTCGAGGAGACCGTCACCCGCAACAACCTGGAGGCGGCGGAGGAGATCGTCCGCCAGCTCCGGCTGCGGGACGTCGGCGGCATCATCGTGATCGACTTCATCGACATGGTGCTGGAGAGCAACCGTGACCTGGTCCTGCGGCGGCTGCTGGAGTGCCTGGCCCGGGACCGGACCAAGCACCAGGTCGCCGAGGTGACGTCGCTGGGCCTGGTCCAGATGACCCGTAAGCGGGTCGGCCAGGGCCTGCTGGAGGCCTTCTCGACGCCCTGTGACTGCTGTCACGGCCGCGGCATCGTGATCTCGACCGAGCCGGTCGAGCCGAAGCCGGAGCCGCGCGGCACCCAGGGCAAGATGGCGATCGAGAAGGCCGTCGCGGAAAAGGTTTCCGGAGTTGAGGGTACGGCTGTCGCGGCGTCCGCCAACGGGCGTGACAGCGTCACCGACCCCCTCGACTCCGATGAGGTCGAGCCGGCCGTGCAGCCTCGGGGGCGCAGGCGCTCCCGCAGGAAGCCGCCGGAGTAGGACCTCATCCCCCGGTGTTCCGCCCGGTTCGACCTGGGTACCTCTGATCCGGTACCCTAGTCAACCGGTGCGCCTGGTGGCGCGCCTGGCTTCGCGCGCCTACCCGGTTCACCGGTCGTGTTGTCGACAGCAGCTGGATGCGGGGCGCAGCATCTAAGCATTTAGCCAGAAGAAGGGTTCCGCGGTGTACGCGATCGTTCGTTGCGGCGGCAGGCAGCAGAAGGTCTCCGTCGGGGACGTCCTCGAGGTGGACAAGGTCGCCGGCGAGGTTGGCTCCTCGGTCTCGCTGCCGGCGGTGCTCGTCGTCAACGACGGCGATGTCACCACCGACGCTGCCACGCTTAACAAGTTCCAGGTGACCGCCGAGATCCTCGGCGAGACCAAGGGCCCCAAGATCCGCATTCTCAAGTACAAGAACAAGTCCGGTTACAAGAAGCGCCAGGGTCACCGCCAGCGGTACACCCAGGTCAAGGTCACCGGCATCAACCCCGGACAGTAGTTTCCGGGGGGGACGACCCCCTGAAAGGGAGTGAATCATGGCACACAAGAAGGGCGCCTCGTCCACCCGGAACGGCCGCGACTCCAACGCTCAGCGACTGGGCGTCAAGCGGTTCGGTGGTCAGCTTGTCAACGCAGGCGAGATCATCGTCCGCCAGCGGGGCACGCACTTCCACCCGGGTGACAACGTCGGCCGTGGCGGCGACGACACGCTGTTCGCGCTGGCCGCCGGCCACGTGCAGTTCGGCACCAAGCGCGGCCGCCGCGCGGTGAGCATCATCCCGGTCGCGGAGTAGATCCGCGTAACCGGAAGATGAGGCGGGTCGGGTGATCCCGATCCGCCTCATTTCATTTGTGAGGGGAAGCCCTCCGCGTGAGGGGAAGGTATGGCTGACTTCGTCGACAACGTCATTCTGCACATCAAGGCAGGTGACGGAGGTCACGGGTGCGCGTCCATCCATCGTGAGAAGTTCAAGCCCCTGGGCGGGCCGGACGGCGGCAACGGCGGCCGGGGGGGTGACGTGATCCTCGAAGTGGATCCGAACACCTCCACGCTCCTCGAATACCACCACCGGCCGCACCGCAGGGCGGCCAACGGCAAGCAGGGCATGGGCTCGAACCGGGATGGCGCGACCGGCGAGGACGTCATCCTCCCGGTGCCCAACGGGACCGTCGTCAAGGACGCCAAGACCGGCGAGGTGCTGGTCGATCTCGTGGGGGTCGGCACCCGGTACGTCGCGGCCCAGGGCGGGTTCGGCGGCCTGGGCAACGCCGCGCTGGCCAACGCCAAGCGCAAGGCGCCCGGTTTCGCGCTGCTGGGCGAGCCCGGCGACGAGGCCGAGATCGTGCTGGAGCTCAAGACCGTCGCCGATGTGGCACTGGTCGGCTTCCCGAATGCCGGTAAATCATCTCTGATCGCAGCACTGTCGGCCGCCCGACCCAAGATCGCCAACTACCCCTTCACGACGCTGATCCCCAATCTGGGCGTGACGACGGCGGGGGACACCATCTTCACGATCGCCGACGTGCCCGGTCTCATCCCCGGCGCGTCGGAGGGCAAGGGGCTCGGCCACGAGTTCCTCCGCCATGTCGAGCGGTGCTCGACCATCGTGCACGTCCTGGACTGCGCGACCCTGGAGCCCGGCCGCGACCCGGTCACCGACTTCGAGGTGATCGAAGCCGAGCTGGCCGCCTACGGCTCGCTGCAGGACCGGCCTCGCATGATCGTGCTGAACAAGGTCGACGTCCCCGACGGGCGGGATCTGGCCGACATCGTCAGCCCGCTCCTGGAGGAGAAGGGCCTGCGGGTCTTCGAGATCTCCGCCGCCACGCACGAGGGCCTGAAGCCGCTGGCGTACGCCATGGGCGAGATGGTCGCGCGGGCCCGGGCCGAG
This sequence comes from Microtetraspora sp., assembly GCA_044868295.1. Classification (GTDB taxonomy): domain Bacteria; phylum Actinomycetota; class Actinomycetes; order Streptosporangiales; family Streptosporangiaceae; genus JBIOWF01. The sequence continues at coordinate 10,315 of JBIOWF010000279.1, forward strand.
GCACCGGTCGAGGAGCCGACACGGCTGGTCATCAGGCCGAAGCAGCTCGGCGAGGCCGGGTTCGCGGTGCGGCGGGTGACCGAGAACACCTTCCAGGTGACGGGCGAGAAGCCGGAGCGCTGGATCCGCCAGACCGACTTCACCAACGACGAGGCGGTCGGCTATCTCGCGGACCGGCTGGAGCGGCTCGGCGTCGAGGAGGCGCTGATCGAGGCCGGGGCGCAGGTCGGCGCCGAGGTGGTCATCGGCCCGATGCAGGGCGGCTACGTCTTCGACTGGCAGCCGTCGGAGGGCACCCAGAGCCGCATCGGAGGTCCCCGCGGCACGGACAATAGACTCGGCTAATCGTTAGATATGGGGGGGTTGTGACAAGGGATCGGGTGCGTACGGCGTCCCGGCTGGTCGTCAAGGTGGGTTCATCGTCCTTGACGACCCCGAAGGGCGTGATCGACGTGGATCGCGTGGACGCGCTCGTCGACGTGCTCGCCGCCCGCCGCCAGGCCGGAGCTCAGATCGTGCTCGTCTCCTCGGGGGCGATCGCGGCCGGACTGGGCCCGCTCGGGCTGAGGGCGCGCCCCAAGGATCTCGCCACCCAGCAGGCCGCCGCCTCGGTCGGCCAGGGCGTGCTCGTCGCCCGCTACACCTCCTCCTTCGCCCGGTACGGCTTACGCGTCGGCCAGGTGCTGCTGACCGCCGACGACATGATGCGCCGGTCACACCACCGAAACGCGCAGCGCACCCTGGCCAGGCTCCTGGAGCTCGGCATCGTGCCCGTCGTC
>JBIOWF010000280.1:0-3522 GCA_044868295.1 Microtetraspora sp.
CGGCCAGTTGCTCAGGCATCTGTTTGGACGGTACCGGTGTCTAGAGAAGTCCGATTGAACCATGTCGGCCACCGCGTCCTTCGAGCGGGGGGCCTTAGAGCCTGCGGGCAGGCAATGAGAAAGAGGCATCACCGTGCGAACTGAAGTGGCTCCGAAGAGACGGATTCGATGTATCGGCTCGCGGCGGCTCTGGATTCGGGTCGCCGCGCTGGCCGCCGCTCGGGTGGCCATCCCCGTGGGCCTGGTCCTGGCCGCGATACCCTCCGGCGACGGGTTCGTCGACAACCCCAGGGTCTTCGAGCTCGACGGAAACCTCGCCGCGGGAGACACCTTTTCCGGCGGCGTGACGGGCACGCGGGACTGGGCGAACTCCACGCTCACCGGCAGCGGGCTGGGTCCGGACGTGATCACGCAGACCGCCCCTGAGCCGGGAGGCGTACCGGCGCCGTCAAACTTCCCCTACCTGGTGACCGACCCGTTCGCGATGACAATCTACACGACGGGCGGCTCCAAGGACACCCTCGACGTCAGCAACTGGATGTATACGAGCGGCTCGGTGCCCGACAAGGACGAGATCACGCACGCCTTCGCGGCCGCCTATTCCGTCAACGTCGGCGGCGGCGGCGAGGGCGGAGGCACGCCGCACACCTGGATCTACTTCGGCGCGGACCGCCTCGCGAACAACGGCGACTCCAACATCGGGTTCTGGTTCTTCCAGAACGCGATCAGCCTAGGCGGCCCCCCGAACGCGACGAGGGCCACGCCCTTCACGGGAGTGCCCTGCCCTTCGGGGTCCTCGAACTGCCTTCCCGGCGAGCTGCACCGCAACGGCGACATATTGATCGTCTCCGCCTTCACACAGGGCGGCGCCGTCGGCAGCATCATCGTGTTCGAGTGGCAGAACGGCGGCCTCGTGCAGACCCTGACCGTCAACGCGGCGCAGTGCACGCCGAACTCGCCGAGCCACAGCCCGGCGTGCGCGATCATCAACACGGGCGAGGTGCCGGCGCCGCCCGACTGGCAGTACGTGCCGAAGTTCGGCACGCCCAACAGCTACCCGACGGGGAGCTTCTTCGAAGGCGGCATCGACGTCACCGCCCTGTTCGGCGGCGGCTCGGCGCCCTGCTTCGCCAGCTTCCTGGCCGAGACGCGCTCGTCGCAATCGGCCACGGCCCAGCTCAAGGACTTCGTGCTCGGGGCCTTCCCGGAGTGCGCGGTGTCGGTCACGAAGACCTGCGCGCCTCCCGCCCAGCTCCTGAGCAACCCCACCCGCGTCCACTACGACTTCACCGGCAACGTGATCAACGACGGAGGCGGCGCCCTCTTCAACCTCACCGTCGTCGACACGTTCCCGGCCGGCGCCACCAACACCGTGCTGAACCAGCCGGTCACGCCCGCGGACGGACTGCCGGCGGGCGCGAGCGCCGCCTACAGCGGGAGCTTCGAGGTCCCCAGCAACGCGGTCGTCACGAACAACGTCACGGCGTCGGCCGCCGCCAGCAGCGGCGGACCCATCACCGTGGTCAACGACCACAACGGAAACCCCGCCGCCGCGGCCGCGCAGTTCGGCGTCCAGGGCACGGCGTGCTCGGTGACCACGAACCCGGCGCTGAGCCTCAGCAAGAGCTGCGCGGTCAGCCTGGTGCCCGGGTCGGGAGGCGTCGTGCTGGCCGACGACACCACGATCCAGGTCTGCAACAACAGCCCGGACGGCGCGACGATCATCAGCGGCATCACCCTGACCAACAACGTGGTCATGAGCGGGCCCGGCTCCGGGACCGACTTCAACGTGACCAGCAACCTGACGCTCCAGCCCGGCGAGTGCCAGACCTACACGCCGCGCTACGTGCCCACGCAGTGCGCGGGCGGACCGCCGACGCTGACGGGCGGAAGGTGCGAGTTCGACGACACGGTGAGGGTCGATACGGCGGCTTCCACGCCGAGAGACCAGTTCAACCAGCCGCTGGCGGCCAGCGCGATCCCGTTGCCCCAGTCGGCCAGTTGCCACGTCTGTCCGTTCGGGGCGTGCACGCTGCAGAACGTCCCATAGCTCGTCGTACCGGGGCGGTGGGTTCACACCCACCGCCCCGCTTCGTGAGCGGCGACACTGACGGCGCCGCGGCGGAGGCGTACGGTTCGGCGCGATGAAGAAGGTCGCACGGACGCTCGTGGCCGTCGTGGTCGTCGCCGCCTGCAGCCGCGGGCCGCAGGGTCCCGACGTCGGATCCCTGATCTCCCAGCTCAAGAGCACCGATCCGGAGACGCGCGGCAAGGCCAGCCTCGCGATCATCCGCGCCGGCGAGCCGGCCGTGCCGGGGCTCATCGAGATGCTGAAGAGCGAGGACCCGCAGTTCCGCGCGACGGCCGCCTCCACGCTCTTCGGCATGGGACCCAAGGCGAGGGCCGCGGTGCCGGCGCTGGCCGACGCGCTCTCGGACTCCAATCCCGAGATGCGCGCCTCGGTGGCGATGGCCCTCGAGTCCATTGGTCCCGACGCGGCGCCCGCGGTGCCGGCGCTGGTGCGAGCGCTCAGGGACCGCGAAGGTCTCGTGCGGCAGCGCGCCGCCATCGCCCTCGGCAGCATCGGGCCCGGCGCGCGCGAAGCGCTGCCCGCCCTTGCCGAAGCAAGCCGGGTCGACCTCGTCCGGCCCGCCGCCGAGGAAGCGATCCGCAAGATCCAGGCCCGCTGATCGACTATACTCAAGGCACTTGTCATCCCTCCGGTAAGGATTCGTCCCTGACGAGTCCGTGGCCGCCGCTGGAACCTGGCGGAGAGGCTGGAGGGACCCATGACAGTTCGGATCGCCGTCATCAGCGATGACAGGCTGCTCCGCGAGGGCTTGACCCGCATCCTCTCCGGGAAGGGCCCGTTCACGGTCGTGGGAGACCACGATCGGTGCACGTTCGGGGCTGCTCTGCGCTCGGCCCGGCCCGCAGTCCTGCTCGTGGACAGCCGCATGGACGGCACCCTCGCGCTGTGCGCCGCGCTCAGGCTGCCGGGTAGCCCGGCGGTGATCCTCCTGGCCGCGGACGAGGACGATGACTTCGCCATCCGCGCGCTGGATGCGGGAGCGCGCGGCATCCTCGCCAAGGGCGCCAGCTCCACCGACCTGATGAAGGCCATCCGCGTCGTCCGCGACGGCGAGATCTGGGCCCGCCGCCGCGCGATCGCCACCCAGATGGAGCACCTCGCAGCGCGCCGACCGCAGCCGGCCGGCGAACGGCTGGCCCAGGAGCTGCTCAGCGAGCGCGAGCGAGAAGTGCTGGTGCACGCGGCGACGGGGCTCAGCAACAAGGAGCTGGCGAGCCGGCTCCGGATCAGCGAAGGGACGGTCAAGGCGCATCTGACCAGCATCTTCCAGAAGCTGCGCGTGCGCGGCCGGACCGAGCTGGCCGCCGCGTATCACGGCCTGGTCCCGCCGCCGGTGCAGCCCGTCCCCGGCCGTCCCTCGGGCTAGACTCGGGCCATGCCCTTTCTCGACCTGTCGACCGGCATCCGGATGTACTTCGAGGTCCACGGCG
>JBIOWF010000281.1:0-17896 GCA_044868295.1 Microtetraspora sp.
CGTTCTCGCCCACGAGGGCATGCACCCTGTGGGCGAGAACGTCGAGGTCGACACCGCCCAGCGCTTCGAGCGTGCCGTAGCGCTTCCACACTCCGCGGGCGCGTACCGTCACCTCTGGGGGCGTCACAGCTGAGCGATCACTTCGGAGTGGAGAAATCCGGGAGCTTCAACGCGCCCGACTTCAGGACGGCGGCCAGCTTGGTCGCCTGCGCTGTGATGTCGTCCGGCAAGTCGGACGCGGCGGAGACCTTGTTCACGGGCGACAGCACCAGACCGCCGTTGGCGATGGTCGACATGGTGCCGGTCTTGCCGAACGTCCCGGAGTGGAGCCGGTCGACCCACCCTTGGAAGGCCGGCGTGAGGTCGAGCCGGACGCTGGCGATGTTCACCTTCGCGGCCGCTCCACCCGCGCTGCCGGTGATGCCGATCGTCGCGATTCCGGCGTCCGCGGCGGCCGACGCGATGCCCGTGGTGATGCCGTCTCCGCTGGTGAAGACGAGCTTCACGCCTTGCGCGACGAGTCCCTTCGTGGCCTGGGACGCCTTCTGCGCGTCGTCGAAACTGCCCACGATGACCGGGTCGAGGACCTTCACCGAGGGGTTCGCCGCCAGCGCGCCGGCCTTGAAGCCGATGTCGTCGGCGGTGATGAAGGGCAGTTCGAGCCCTTCGACGATGCCGATCGGGCTCAGCTTGCTCTTGCCCGCGATGAAGCCGGACAGGTAGCCGAGCTGGTTGAAGTCATAGGACCAGGTCTCGATGTTCGCGGTGCCCTTGGCCAGGATGTCGCCCCCACCCGTGGCGACGAACTTCGCGTTGGGATGGTTCTTGGCCACCTTGAAAATGGTGTCGGCGAAGCCGAGCCCCCACCCGATGATCAGGTCGTAGCCTTCGCTGCCGTACTGGTTCATGAGGGGTTCGGCCTGCGCGGGACCGGCGACCTGCTCGTTGACTCGCGCCGTGATCAGGCCTTCGCTCTCGAACTTCTTGACGACGTCGTACGCGTACTGGTTGAACGAGCCGTCGTTCCCGAGACCGCCCAGGATGAGAGCCACTTTGAGCTTGGAACCGCTCTCCGACGCGCTGGCGCCGGGGGAGCTGTTCGGCGTGGTGCTCGAGCATCCGGTCACAGCCAGCGCGACCGTCGCCGCGGCCACGAGGGTTTTCCCGATTATTCGCAGCATCGGTTGTCTGCTCTCTCTCTGTTTGAGGGGTCGACCGCAATGGTTGGGTGGTTTTGGGCGGCTCATCAGCCGGGCTCGTCGTCAGGCGATGACACGAACAGATCGTCGCCCGCACGCGACGTGATGCCTATGCCGGTTTCGTCGAGGGTCGGTCCCGCGAAGCGGCCGGGGTCGATGCGGGAAAGCTGCGCCAGCGCCGCGCCGGTCGCGGTGTCCAGGCACGGATCCATCACCGGTTGGGACGTCCCGAGCGCATTGTCGTCGAGGCAGATCAGCGAGCGTCCCGCGTACACCCGTGGCCGGACGGACGGCTGTAGAGCGTTCCTGCGTTGCAGTGCGAGCACCCACGCGGTGGCCAGATAGCCGTGCGGCGGCTGGTCGAGTGTGCAGCCCGGCCGGCCGCAACCGACCTCGGTGACGACTCCCTGCGGCGACACGGACAGGACCGTTCGCGTACGGCCCCCGGTGGCGTTCCCCTGGGCGACGACGTCGATCTCCAGCCCGAACAGGTCTCCACGTCGGCCGAACCGAACGTGCTCGATATAGGTCGGCTCCGTCTTGGTGCCGGTGACCTGGAATTCGCTGGGCCAGCGGGCGACCGTCGCGGCGATCGTCTCCGGACCGGAACGATGTGAGTCCGATGCGTCCGTGAGCCCGGCGGCCAGGATCACGACGGCCGTCACCGCGCTGAAGACCCGGCGGGGCCACCATAAAGCGGCACGGTACGACCGGCCGACTCGCTCAGACCTGACCCTTTCGGACAGGTGAACGATGGTCATGGAGGTTCCCTCGGGTGAGGAGGCATGGCTATTAAGCTGACGTCGCCGGATGCCCCACTTTGTATTGCTACGTGCCGTACGGTAAATGCGGGGCATTTGGCAGACCTGGGACATGGTACGACAAAGATCGCTACAATGTCCCTAGTCCTGCCACACCCTTAATGCTTTTGATTCCAAAATGCAGGCGTTCCTCGATCCGGCCGTACGGCCGCCTGGCGATCAGCCTGCTCGGCGTGGCCGAGGGACCTGCGCGAACGCGGAAAGCTTGCGGAACGGCACTCCGGATGGTGGTGGGGACGTTATCGCGGCACGGTCCAAAAGCCCTTGTGTACGGCGACGGCCTCTTCGTACAGGTAGGGGCCGCTGACCGACACCGTCCCCTCTCCCCGGGCGAACACCTCACGGCACGGCAGAGACATCGTCGGGTTGCCCGAGTCCGCGCCGGTGAGCTCCCGCAGCCGATCCTCCCCCAGCGCGTAAACGACCCGGCCGATGCCCGCCCAGTAGATGGCGCCCGCGCACATCGCGCACGGCTCGGTGCTGGTGTAGAGGGTGTGGCCGCTCAGGTCCGCGCGAAGACGCCCGCTGAGCCGTACCAGGTTGGTCTCGGCGTGCCCGGTGACGTCGCGGTCGGTCACCACCGTGTTCTCCGCTTCCAGCACGACGACGCCATCCGGATCGGTGAGCAGCGAACCGAACGGATGGTTGCCGTTCTCCCGCGCCCGCGCGGCGATCTCGATCGCGGTTCGCAGGTGCGCCACCTCGGCGGGGCTGAGCGCGTTCATCGCGACAGGCTACAGGCATGCCGCGAATACGGCGTATAAGACATGTCATCCTCGATGGCGAGAATCCCTCCACGGCCACAACGACGACAGCGGTTACAATGCTCGAAATCATCCCCGTCTTTGATTATTCGCCGTTCGGCGATATAAAGTCCGACAGCCGGGAACATTCGAACTCCAGGACGAGCATAGAGCGGGCATGTAGGGCCAAATCAGGACCTTTCGCCCATCCCCCGCCGCCCAGGACACACAACTGTGAACCCCTCATATTCCCGCTCGGGCGTCAAATTTTGTTTTCGAGCGGCCCGCCTCGCAAACCGATATGCGGTGCGATCGGTTTAATGTCGCCGTAATTACATCGACCATACTCACGAAACAACCATTGGTCAGGGTGCCTGTATGAGCGATGCACGCGACACAGTCCATGCATGCCCAGGGCGATCCCACGACGCCGCGTCCTGGAGGCATGAGATAGCCGAGCTCGCCGCCCTGTTCATCGCGGTCGGCCTCGCCCACCTGCTCGCCACCCTGCTCGGGCACAGCGACCCCGGACCCGTGGTGCTGATCAGTCTCGGGGTGGCGCTCATCGGTAGCGCCAAAATCCACAAGCGGCTCGCCGCCCGGCGCGCCCAAAGCCCACAACGGGCTGAACGTTCAGGGCTGACCCGACCATCAGCCGGGGGCCAGCCGGCGGAGTAGCGATTCCAACTGCCCGTGGCCCTCCAGTTCGGCGGCCACCGACACGAAGATCTCACGCGATCTGGAGACCTCGACCGAGAACAGGTCGGGTTGGCGCCGGGCCAGTTCCTCGTACCGGGTCATCGCCTCGTGCGCCGCCAGCATCGCCGCGTCGAGCTCCATCGAGGCCGCGTCGCGCACCCGCGCGAAGCCCCGCAGGCTTCGGGCGAGGGCGACCTCGAACGCTTCCGGATCGCTGGCGGCGAGGCGGCGGCGGATCTCCAGCGCCTCATGGGTGAGGCGGAGCGCGACCTGCGCGTCGCCGGCATGTGAGGCGTGTGAGGCAAGTCCCTCCAGCGCGTGGGCGAGGTCGGGGACGAACGCCGCGGAGTTGTCGGCGGCGAGACCGCGACGGATCTCCACCGACTTCGAGGCGGCGGCCATGGCCTCGTCATAGCGCCCGAGGGCTGCGAACGAGTGGCCCAGATTGTGCAGTGCCCGCGAGAGGGCCGACAGGTACGCGCCCGGGTTCAGCTCGACCAACCGCCCGTAGAGCTCGACCGCCTGTTCGCCGGCCTCCATCGCGTGGGCGTCTTCGTCGAGGTCTGAATAGCCGGCGGCGAGGTTGGCCAGCGACATCGCGCGTTCGGGGAGGAAAGCGTCCGGATCTGTCTCCTGGAGTCCGCGATAGATCTCGGCTGCCTCCTGGGTCGCCCGCAGGGCGTCCTCCCAACGGTGGAGAGTCGCCAGCAACGGTGCCAGATTGGTCAGCGCCGCGGCGAGACCACGTTCGGACGCTGCGGAATCGGCGCCGCGTAGTCGGCGGTACAGCGCAACGCACTCCTCGGCCGCCGCCAGGGCCCGCTCATGGTGGCCGCCGGCGGAGAGCCGGCCGCCGAGGCTGTCCAGCGCGTCACCCAGCGCGGCGGTGAACCTGACGGGGTCGGCGGCGAGGCGCCTGCACACCGCGACGGCCTCCTCGGCCGCCGTGAGGGCGTCCTGTCGTCGGCCGACCTTGGAGAGGGCGCGTCCGAGGTTCCTCAGGGCGCGGGCGAGCTCAGGTTCGAACGCGACCGCGTTGATCTCCGCCAACCGGCGATAGAGCGCCGTGGACTCCTCGATGGCCGCCAGCGCCTCGTGCCATCGGCCGAGCGCCGAGGCGACCACCGCGAGGCTGAAAAGGGCGTTGGCGAGGTCGGGCTCGTAGATGGCAGGTTCGGTGGTGGCCAGCCGCCGGTACGCCTCGACCGCCTCGGACGCGGGATCGAGCGCCGCCGCCTCGCGCTGGACTCCGACGAGGTGCAGTCCCACGTTGTGCAGGGCGTTGGCGAGCTTGGCCGCGAACCTCACGGGGTCGGCCGCCGCGAGACGCCGGAAGATCTCGAGCGCCTGTTCCGAACGGGCGAGCGCCTCCCGTTGCCGGTCGCAGTCGGACAGGGCCCGACCGAGGTTGTGGAGCGCGATCGCCAGTTTCTCGTCGTAGGAGTGCGGAGCAGCGGCGGCGAGCTTCCGGTAGATCTCCAGCGCTTCCTCGGCGACCGGCAGGGACTCGTCGTGCCGTCCGGCCGAGGCCAGGATCACGCCGAGATCGGTCAGAGCATCCGCGAGAGCGCCGTCGAATCCGGCCGGGCCGGCCTCAGCGAGGGATCGACGCAGCTCGACGGAGGATGCCATCGCGGTCACCGCCTCGGCGTGGCGACCCGCGTTGGCCAGCCGGTCGCTGAGCCCGGCCAGCAGCCGTGCCCGCGCGGCAGGGTCGGTGGTACGCGCGAGCCGACGTTCGGTGAGGCGCTCGGTGATGGCGGCCGCCGCCAGGTCCAGCTCGATGTGACGTCCGCGGGGCAGCAGCGGCTCGACACCTTCGAGCAGGTCGAGGTCGAGATCGGGCAGCGCGGTCAGGCGCAGCAGGGCGTTGCCGCCTCCGGTAAGGGCGAGTTCCGGGTGCGCGCGCAGCAGCGGGTACAGGTGGGCGTGTCGCATGTGAGGCCAGCGCCGCGCCGTTTCCACGAGCGTCGCTACCGCCGTGGCGGCCCAGCCGGGGAGGTCCTCGCCGAGCGTGCCGCCGCCCAGAAGCGTGGCGATCGCATCGAGCGCCCACGGGTGGGAACGGTGAGCCGGCTCGTATGGATGCCCCGGGGTGCTCAGCGCGAGGAAATCCTCGGCGAGCCGGTCAGGGTAGAGGGGTTCCAGCACCGTACCGGCCAGGCGCGGCGGGTAGCAGACGCGGTGGTCATCGAGGAGCTGGTGGGCGCCCTCGGTGGTCGATGTGATGGCCGCCCGGTGCAGCACGGTGACGCCGGCCGCGGAGGGCAGCCGCCCGGTCAGGATGGCGACATAGACGACCCGGCCGAGCATCCCCACGCCCGCCTGAACCTTGCGGCTGTCGTACAGGGCCTGCCAGTGCGCCCGTTCCCGGTCAAGAAGGTACGCCGACACGGCGACCTGTCCCACGGGCGCGCCGGTGCCGTCGGCCGCCGCCTCGACCGCGGCGAGCGCCGCCATGTGCAACGACAGCGCCGTACCCCACTCCTCGGCGCCGAGGTCCGGTGGCTCGACGGCGTCGACCTCGGACAGGTGCCGGACGGCCGCGAACGCGTCGACCGCGGTGTGGAAGAGGTGCCGTCGCTCATCGGGAGTGTCGGCGAGGGGCCCGAGTGCGACAGCGTCCACTGTGGAACCTGCCCTGCCGAGCTCGTGGCGCAGCGCCTGCCACCAGTCTCCCGACGCGCGGGACAGGAGCAGGACGCGGGCCGGGACGCCCAGATTGAGCTGCCGGTCCCGCAGCAGTGCGAGAAGGTGGCTGGTCGGCCACCGCTCGGCGTAATCGACGACGATGAGCAGGCCGGGCGGATCGTCGGTCCCGGCGGGGGGCGTGGTCGCCACCTGCGCCGGAGCGCCGGCGGTGCTGCTGGGCCGGGCCCTGACCACCCGCCACCGCGCCAGTGCCGAGTCGCGCGCGAACTCGGCGGCCAATCGGGTCTTGCCCTGCCCGCCCGGGCCGTGCAGCAGCAGTGTTTTACGGGCGGGGGTCGGGTCGTCGCGCCATTCGGACAGCCGCGCGAGCTCGTGTCCACGGCCGGTGAACACGATCACCTGATGGTCGGCGGCGAGCAGTCGGCTCGGCCCGGCGTGCGATGTCGCGTCCAGCGGGAGCGGATCGTCAGGGAACGGCTCCACCACATAGTGGGCGGTGTTCACGGTGATGTGTACCGAGCCGTGGATGATCCCCGTGTTGGCGACACTGCAGGGAGCGCGCGCGTCGGCGGGACCGGTGTGCGCGGCGGTGCTCAATGTGCGCCGCCGTTGACGTCGCCCATGATGACGCCGGTATTGGCGATCCCGCCGTCGGCGGTGGCGGCACCGGTCTGGACGGCCCGGATCCCGGCTGCCCGAACCTGTCCGCGCTCTCCGCGCTCTCCGTCCTGTCCGTCCTGTCCGTCCTGTCCGTCCTCGGCGGGCGGCACGTCGTGCCGGCCCCGCCGGTGGCGTGTCTCGATCACGGCCGATGCCGTGACGAGCAACCCGGTCAGCGTCCAGGTGACCCAGGGCCACCACCATGACGGGACCGTCACCGTGTCAGTGGCCAGGTTGACCGACAGTGCCAGCGCAGTCGGGATGAGCACCACAGTGATCGGTGAAGGACCTCGCATCTGACCTCCGGGACGCGACCGCCAGGTGTCGGAACCGCCATGTGTCGGATAAATGGAAGGCTATCAATCACGGGGCTCCGGCCAGGGGCGGTAGCGTCACCGTCGGGTCGCCCAGGAGAACCATGCTCTGCCGGTCCAGCGCCGTGAGCCGCAGGCGGGTCAGCTTCTCACGCACCCCCAACTGCCCCGCGTTGAGCAGGTCCAGGGTCTCGGCCCACTCGATGTGCAGGTCACCCACCCCCAGCCGGTACGCGCTGAACGCGTGGCCGACCGGCTGCCCGGCGTAAAGGTTGGTGGACAGGGCGGCCACGATGTCATGGCCCAGCCCCTGGCCGGTCTCGGCGACGCGCAGCGTCCAGTCGAAGGTGGGCTCGACGTGGCCGATGACCGCCCGGACCGGGTTCTCCCGGCCGAGCAGCCGCAGCGCGGCCGGGGCGACCGTGGGGCCGAGGGCGGCGACCGCCGCGGCGGTCGTACCCGCGCCGAGCAGGCCGAGGTACTTGCTCGGCCCCTCCGAACCGGCCGAGCAGCACGCCTGCGCGTGCCAGATGGCACCGCCCGGCATCACCGCGTCGAGGCCGTCCAGGGCCACGGGCGTGTGGGCGACGTCCACGGGGAGGCCGAGCGTGCGCGCCATCTGCTCGGGAGCGCCCTGGGTCAGGCCGTGGCTGGAGGTGACCACCAGGGCGGGGCGGGCGGTGGCCAGCCGGGTGAGCAGCGTGCCGCCGGTCGCACCGCCGTCGGTGACGTGCTCGAATCTGGGCAGTTGGGGGTCGGTGAGCCGGATTTCGAGCGGGTTGGCGATGACCGCGCGCATCTGCGCCGTGATGTCACCCGGCAGGTCGACGGTCCACATCAGGGGCGCCCGGACGTCGACGGACGTGCCGGGCCACCCGCCGAGCATCGCCTCGATGTAGTTGCCCAGACGGTCGCCGGTCAACGGCAGGCGGCCGACCGCGTGGCGGGTTTCCAGGGCGTACTGGACGGACCAGGGGATGACCTCCGGCCTGCCGATGATGACCACGTAGCGCGGCAGGGCGCCTTTGCCGACGCCGAACCGGGACAGGCCGATCTTGCCGGTCTGCGACGTGCCGTCCGGGAAGTATCGCCGCAGGAAACCGCGCGGCAGATTCTCGTCCCAGCGCAGGACCACTGTGGGCCGGGCCGCGATCAGGTCGCGTACCGGTGGGGGCGCGTCCCGTCCGGCGGCTTTGTCCTCGGGAGAGACCAGCGGGTCATCGAGGAGCAGCACGCCGTAGCCGACCTCCGGATCGGCCCAGTTCGTCGGGTCGGGCGGCTTCCCCAGGTCCAGAGGCTTCTGCGGGTGCGGCAGTTGCCCGCGCGAACCCCACCGGGCCGCTTCCGGGTCGAGCTTTGGCGCCGCCGTCCAGCAGCGCCCACGCGGCCGGCAACTCGTCGGAGCGTGGCGGTTTCGACCCGTCGTCCGGATCGGTCTCCGGCCAGAGAGCGTCACGGACGATCTCCGCGGCGCGTCTGGCGTCCTCGGGGGCGAGCCCGGCGGAGCCGTCGAGCAGCTCGCTCAGCCGCGCCTGCGCGGCCGGGTCGAGCGATTCGGCGACGAACCTGCGCATCTCCTCATCGTGGAACGTTCCGATTTGCGGATCCGCGGCGATCTGCGGCCCGTCCTCCCAGGGCAGCAGGTAGCTGATGGACGGCCAGATCACTCCGACGAGAACGGGCTTCGCCCCCGGCCGCGCTCCCTGCGCCAGGTAGCCCTGGATGAACGTGCGGTAGCTCGCGGCGGCGTCGAACGCGTTGTTCCAGCCGTGCGAGAACACGAAGATGTCGGTCTTGCCGACGAGCGAGCGCTTCAGCAGCTCCTCGGTCTGCGGGCTGAGCAGCCCGCCGTCCGTGCCGTACCGGAGGAGGAAGAGATCAGCGGTGTGGCCGCCGCCGATCTCGAGTCGCAGAAACGGGCCAACGACCATGGCAGCCCCATCTATTCGGCCGGGTGAGCGTGGCGCCATGGTCTGTCCGCGCCGATGCCCCGTCAAGCCGAACACATCAACTCGTCTTCGCCGGCCCCGACAGCTGTCCGGAAGGGGCGGAAATCACCGCTCTTCTGGGCAGTTGCCACCGCAGGGGCCAGAGCCGAAAAGGAACCACCTGCCCCCGCGTGAGGCGACGTTTCCAGCGGTAGCCCGTTCCAAGACCGACCCGTTCGGGGAGACTCCCCTAGCCCTTGACGGTCAGAAGCGGGTGAAGCTCGACGACGGGCTGGGCGACGTCGGCCTCGCTCAGGCTGGTCACGACGGGGCCGATGTCCTTGTACATCCAAGGCGCTTCCTGCTTGAGATCCCGGCGCCAGGCCGCCATCACATCGGCGCGCCGGCTGACCGCCGGATCACGGTGGTCAAGAGGAGTGACCACCCGGAACTCCTCAAGGAACGCATCGAGATCGGCGTCGTTCGCCTGGGTCGCCGCGCCGCGCCGAACCCGGCGTCCGGCGCCGTGACAGGCGCTGGCCAGCGAGCGCGGGTTGCCGCGACCGCGCAGCACATAGCTGGCGGCGCCCATCGAGCCCGGTACGATCACGGGCTCCCCCCACATCTCGTACGGCCCGCCCGCCATCTCGGCGTACCCTCCGGCGGTTGTCGCGCCCTTGCGGTGCACGACCTGCCCGTCGCCGGTCTCCCAGAGCAGGTTGTGCGGCGCGTCGTAGACCAGGTCGGCGGCGAGTTCGCCGCACTCGGCGGCCAAAGCGGCGCGCATCATCAGGGCGAGGAAGAAGCGGTTGCCGACCGCGAAGTTGGCGGCGTTGCCGAACGCGTCGAGGTAGCACCGCCGCGCCGGGGCAGACCGCTCGTCCAGCGACATCGGGATGATCTTGTTGTGCGGCAGCGGCAGGCTCGTGGGCCACATGGCACGGGCCTGGTCCAGCCCAGACGCGTTCGCCTGATGCCCGAGCGACAACGAACCGCTGTGGACCATGAGCACCACCTGGCCGAGGCCGAAACCCCACGCGTAGGCGGCCTGCCGGTCGTGTACGGCGGACACGTACTGGATCTCGGCGAAGTGGTTGCCGCCGCCGACGCTGCCGATGATGCTGTCATAGCTGGTGCCGCCCGCGCTGTTGATCCAGTCCCGGAAGGCGTCGGCGGTGGTGGTCGGATAGGACGCACCATGAACCCGGCCGGGACGGGCGTCGCCGGGCTGGAGCGCCGACCATACGCCGTCAGCCTCGCCAGATCCGCATGAAGATCGCGCGGCAGCGCTCCTGGCTGTTCCCCCAGCGGAGACGAGGCCGACGGTGTCGAGCAGGCCGGGCAGGCCGTCCCGGAGCAGAGCCTCCCGCTGGACGGAGGTCAGGGCGATACCGCGACCGCCCTCGAAGAAGAGGTGCCGCAAGCGGCGCTCCAGCGCGTCCAGGCGGGGACGCAACCGGTCGACCGTCACCGACGTCGCCTCAAGGCGCATGCCGCAGTTGATGTCGTTGCCGACCGCCTGCGGAATCATGACGCCGCGCGTCTGAAGGACGGTGCCGATGGGGATTCCCGCTCCTTTGTGGAGATCCGGGGTCAGCACAACCCGGCTGATTCCGGCCTCGGCGTGGCCGAGGGCCGCACCCAGCCGTTCGAGCGTGTCCGCGGTCTCCAGCACGCCGAATACCTCGTCGATCGCGCTGGATTCGACAGGGATCTCGGGACGAGCGCAGATGTCCACGGGGATACCCCATTTGTTGGGCAGCCGAAGCCAGTTGTCATCGGCGCGGACGAGCCGAGGATCCTGAGTGGACGCGGCGACGGTCCGCCGCTTGGACATGGTCATGGTGTCTTCCTTTGGCTGCTGATCGTCATGTGTGGGCATGGCTCCGCCGACATCCGTACGGAACGCCGCGCCGCATAGCGTGCGACGCCTGCGTAGGCGGGTGAGACGTCACCGGAGGAAATCCGGCGACCGAGGTCTCGACGGTTCAGCAGCCGCGAGGTGGTTGACACCCTAGCGACCGGATTATGGATAACCAACCGATTTTTCTTCGGGCCGGCGGCCTCCAGGTCAGGGTGGCGTGGGGGCAATCGTCCTCACCCTGCAGATCGCCGCGATCGGCGCCACCATGTCGTCCGAAGGCGGCGATCCTCTCAACGAGTTCGTCAACGAAGCGCCCGCGGAGCTGACCCTGGAGGACCTGTGGACCGCCGTGGACGGCGCCGGAGGTTCCGACATCGTCATCGTGCCGACCCAGGTCAAGGACCTTATCGACCCGGGCGTCCATGCTCTGATCCCCGCCCAGCGCGTCGGCGCGGATCCGGACCAGTTGCCCGAGGCCATGGCCGAGCTGATGCGCACCGCCGAGGTCGAGTGGCGACACCCCGGTGACGCTCTCGCCGATACCGGCGCGCCCACCACGATGGTTATCTCCGTCCACCCGGAGGGAGCCCTGCTGGTGAAGCGTCCCGCCTTGCCGTTCGCTCTCACCGAAGCGGCCAGGGCCGCCGCCCTGGCCGCGACCGCCGGACACTCCCGGTTCGCGCCCTGCGCCCAGTGACGTCCCTGGACCCTATCTTTCTGCGGCTTCGGCCAGGGGCGGCAGCCCTTCCGGACACGTACCACCCCGGGGCCGGCCTCGAAGAGAGCTACCAGACCTGCGCGGGGCGCGCCCTGGCGGTAGCCGGTCCCTCGCGATGCGAGCCGCGTCACGCGACGGAAAGGCCGAGGGCGAGCGCGCCGACGGCCTGCAGGCTGCCGACGGGGACGCCACCGCCGAGCACCGGGGTGCGGGCGAATCCGGCGAGGACCTCGGGGTCGAGCCCGCACAGCGCGAGGGCCGCGGCGGTCACCGGCATCCGGGCACGGTCGGCGCCGTCGGCTATCTTCACGCCGACGGAGCGCCCATCCGGCAGGGCAGTGACCTGTACGCCTTCGAATCCGTCCTTGGCGAGCAGTCCCGGCACCGCGCGCATCAGCCGGGCGACGTCCCGCCCGGTGCCGGAGACCATCTCCGGGTGCTCGCGTATGGCGTGCGCGACCCGGCCCTCGTCGGTGTCTGCGGCTGCTGTCGCCAGCCGCGCGAAGGCCCGGGTGAGCCCGTGCAGGGAGACGGAGAACAGCGGCGCACCGCATCCGTCGGCCGTTACCTGGGCGACGCGCTGTCCGGTGAGGTCCTCCACGGTCGCGGCGATCGCCCGCTGCAGCGGGTGCCCCGGGTCGAGGTAGTCCGTGAGCGACCACTGCCGGATCCGGGCCGTCATCAGCATGGCGGCGTGCTTGCCCGAGCAGTTCTGGGCGAGCCGGCTGGATCTGCGGCCGCCGCCGATCCACTCCTCGCGCACCGCGGGGTCGTAGGGCAGGTCGGGGATGTTACGCAGGTCGGCCTCGGCCAGCCCGGCGGTGTGCAGGATGCGCCGCGCTCCGGCGAGATGCCGTTCCTCGCCCGAGTGGCTGGCCGCGGTGAGGGCCAGCAACTCGCCGTCCAGCGGCAGGCCGGCGCGCAGCAGGCCGACCGCCTGGACCGGTTTGAGAGCCGAGCGCGGGTAGAACGCGGCCTCAACGTCACCCGCCTGGAATTCCACGCCGCCGTCCGCGGCCAGCACGATGACCGAGCCGTAATGGACGCTCTCGATGACCCCTTCGCGCACCATATGGGCGAGCGGGACGTGGGCCGGTTCACGGATGGTGGGAGGCTCTAGCTGGGGGCGGCTGGGGGCGCCGCCAGGCCTGGTGGTGTGGCTCATTACTTTGCTCTCGTGCCTAGTTCTCGTGCTTGGTGCTTGGTTCTCGTGCTTGGTTCTCATGCTCAGATGTCGTGCTTACTTCTCGTTCCCCCCTCCCGTACGTAGGTCCGTACGGGAGGGGCGCA
The DNA here is from genome assembly GCA_044868295.1 of Microtetraspora sp. Taxonomy (GTDB): domain Bacteria; phylum Actinomycetota; class Actinomycetes; order Streptosporangiales; family Streptosporangiaceae; genus JBIOWF01. The sequence goes on from JBIOWF010000281.1 coordinate 12,889, forward strand.
CGATGGAGGTCAGGGTCGTCTCGACTCGTTCAAGGTGATGGGTCATCGCCTCCATGGCGCCGTGTTCTGAGCGGTCGATGAGCGCTTCGACGATCTCGCGATGCTCCGCGTTCGACTGCTCGCGCCGGCCCCCGAGGTCGGTGAGGAACGCCGACTGGCGGGCCAGCGCATCGCGGATCTCCTCGATGACCCTGCGGAAGACCGGGTTCTGGGCCGCCTGGGCGACGGAGAGATGGAAAAGGGTGTCCATCGCCACCCACGCGATGGTGTCGGTCTCCCGCTCCATCCGCTCCAGCAGGTGGGAGAGACGGTCTAGGTCCTCAGGAGTGCGCCGCACGGCGGCGTACCCGGCCACGGGGATCTCCACATGCCGGCGCACCTCGAGGAGGTCGCTCGCCGAGTAGTCGCCGAAGGTCGGGTCCTCCACGGGGCCGCTGGCCAGGACAAAGGTGCCCTTGCCGGTGCGCGACACCGTGAGGCCCATCGTCTGCAGGGCGCGCAGCGCCTCACGAAGCACGGGCCTGCTCACCTCCAACCGGCGGCAGAGCTCCGCCTCCGAGGGCAGCTTGTCCCCGACCGCGTAATCACCCCGCTCGATGGCACCGCGCAGGTGGGTCAGCACCGCTTCCAGCGCGCTGATCCGCCGGGGGATCTCAACAGCTGTCTGGCTGTCTGACAGGTTCACAAGGTAAATCTTCAAGCGAACGACGGAGAATTGTCAAGGGCGTCCGGTCAGCGGAAGAGGCTGGTCGGGCGGGTCAGCAGGACGCGTTCGACGGCGGCGAGCGCGAAGCGGACCGCGCCGGTGAGGATGGCGTCGTCCCCGAGGGCGGACAGGCGCCATTCGGGCGGGTCGACGAGCAGACGCGGAGAATGGCGTTCGGCGGCCTTGAGGACATAGCCGGTGGCGTGGGCCAGGTGCGGCAGGGCGAACAGGCTCGTGCCGAGCACGACCAGCGCCGGGTCCAGCGCGAGCAGCACCGGCGCCATCGCCTCGGCGAGCCGGTATCCGACGGTCTCCAGCGCGCCGATCGCGCCGGGATCGCCGTCGGCGGCGGCGCGCACGACGTCGGCGTCGCTGTAGATGCTGCCGGGGTTGATGCCGGGCCGCTGCGCACCGTCCAAGCCGATGGCGCGTGCCGCCAGGGGGTTCCCGTCGGGAAAAATCATGAAGCCGATCTCACCGGCCGCCCCGTGGTGGCCCCTCAGGGGACGCCCGCCGGTGATGATCCCGGCGCCGAGCCGTTCACCGAGCAGAATGAAGATCATTTCGCTGACCGTCGCCCCGATCCCCCGCCACTGCTCGCCCAGCGCCGCGAGGTTCGCGTCGTTCTCCACCGCCACGGGGCAGCCGAGCAGGTCGCCCAGGATGGATGCGATGTCCACCTCGGCCCAGTCCTTGATGTTGTCGACATATCGGACCCGATTGTTGTTCTCCACCCATCCCGGGGTGCCGACCGTGGCCGCGTAGACCTGTGCGGGATCGACGCCCGCCTGCTCGATCGCGCTGTTCACCACAGCTGTCACCGCTTTGGCCCGCGCCGGCCCGGTCAGGTCACGCCGCACGGCGCGGTGCCGTACCGACACGAGCCGCCCGTCGAGGTCCGCCACGCACGCGTTCACCGTGTAGGCGCGGACGTCGACACCGACGACGAATCCGGCCTCGGGCCGGAAGCGGAATCGGCGGGCGGGCCGGCCCGGCGACTGCACGCCCCGGGACGGCGCGGCCGGAGCGTCCTCGATCAGTCCGCCGCGCACCAGATCCTCGACGATCACTTCGATCGTCGGCCGGGAGAGCTTGGTGATCTCCGCCAGGTTGGCCAGGCGCGGCGGGCGGGTCGCGGACCGGACCGCGGCGAGGACCGCCGCGGCGTTCGCCGCCCGCAGGTCCGCGACGCCCACCACCGCCGGGGAGACGGCCGGTGAGGAGAGGCCGCCGGCCTGGTTGCCGCCGAGCGGCCACACCATCATGCCGTCTTTGCCCGAGGGCCCGGTGTCTGTACTGCCGGCCACGGCTTGCCCCTTTCGGCCGGTCATGGGTCTGGCATGCCTTGCTGAAACCGATTTGCACCGACTACTTGCGTTGTGCCTGATAGGAAGCCTATCCTCAAATTGATTACGAAACGCAACTGCATTATCGAATCACTGCCAGGGCGGGCACGACGGCCTCGGGACGATCCCGGGCGGAAACCGTGCCGTCGCCCGAACACCACTTCGGTGACCTCGTTGACGTGCGGGAGGGCGGCTTGACGCCGCACCACCGACGACGCGGACCAGATCGTCGACATTTCGGCAAGGATCCGAGGAACGAACCCATGTGCCAACACCAGCCTCCGTGCCCGTCCGCGTACGCGCCCGATCATGACGCGGCCCGGCTCGTGGCCTTCCACCCGGAACAAGGATGGGGCCTGCTCTGCAACGGAGTCGTCGTCTTCGACGACACCGGCGAACTCCTGCCCGACGGGCGCAGCGTCCCCGTCCACCGCGATCTCTACGGATGCGCGGCATGACTCCGGCCGACCTGATCACGGATGTCCCGGAGACCAGGTCCGTACGAGTGTGGGACGCGCTCAGGACCGCCGCGGCCCATGTCGGCCGGCTGGTCAGCCGGCCGCTGAACGAGCCCGGCGCCAGGCTCGCCTCCTGGTCCTTGCCGCCCGCCTCGTTCTCGGCGGGCAGGGCACGACGCCTCGCCCGCGCCCGGCTGATCGGCTGGGGCCTCGACGGCTTCACCGACATGGTCGGCCTGCTCGTCAGCGAACTGGTCACCAACGCGCTGCGTCACGCGCCCGGACCGATCCGGCTCACGCTCTGGCTCACCGACGGCACGCTGCGCTGCGAGGTCGTGGACACCAGCACCGAGCTGCCCCGCGTACGCGAATGCGGTGCGTACGACGAAGGCGGGCGCGGACTGCTGCTGCTCGACATGCTCACCTGCTGCTGGGGCAGCGCCCGAATGCCCGGCGGTAAAGCCGTCTGGTTCGAGCTGCCCACCAGTGTCCCCGCCGAAGACCGACCCTTCTCGTAGGAGTCCCGATGCGTAGGAGTCCCGATGCGTAGGAGTCCCGATGCGCAAACCCCGGCCCTGTACGCCCGAGGCCAGTCAGGACCTCCGTACTCCGTCGGGACGGCCGCTGCCGTACTGAGCGTGCCCGGGCATCGCCGGCGGCGAGATCGTCCACGGCGCGCTCGTGACGCACGACGTGCGGGATCTCCAGAACCGTGCGTGACAAGGGTTTTCGGCACCCTCGTTCCATGTAGAAAGACGTGGAGCGCAGGGCGGGTGTCTGCTCTCATGACGGTGGGGCCCGGGTGACCGAAATCGAGGTACCCGCACATGTTCACCACACGACACCTCGCCTTTCTCGGGGCGGCGCTGCTCGCCGGGACGCTGCTCGCGGCCCCGGCCCACGCGGACGCGGCCAGGACCATCGGCGATTTCAACTTCGACGGCTACGACGACCTCGTCGTCGCCTCCCCACTCGAAGACGTGGGCGCCGTCCAGGAAGCGGGCGTGGTCCGGGTCTTCTACGGCGGCCCGGACGGGCCCGCCTCCGGCGGCGTCCAGACGATCACGCAGAACAGCGGCAACCTCGGGAGCGCCGCCGAGGAGGGAGACCGTTTCGGCGCCGCCATCGCCGTACGCGACTTCCTGTTCGGCGCCGGATCCGAGCTGGTCATCGGCGTCCCGTTCGAGGACGACGACGAGATCGCGGGCGATCAGCCCGACTCCGGAATGATCCACATCCTGAGCGGCGGCACCGGCGTTCAGCTCAACGTCAACAACGCGATCACACTCGACCAGGTCAACGCCCAGCTCGGCCTGGCCGAGGTCGAGGCGGGAGACCAGTGGGGCGCCGCGCTCGCGGCGGGCAGAGTCGGCAGTTCCGGCGCCGACCTGGCCGTAGGCGCACCGGGAGAGGACATCACGGTGGTCGACGCGGGCACGGTCGACGTCCTCCACTTCGAGGGCAGCGCGTTCGACAGCGTGCGCAGGCTGCACCAGGAGGAGAACTTCGTCGAGGGTACGGCCGCCGCCGGGGACAGGTTCGGCAGCGCCGTCGCGATCGGCAACTTCAACAATGACAGCTTCGACGACCTGGCCGTGGGCGTCCCGGCCGACCAGGCGAACAGCCTCGACCCCGGCGGCGAGGTGAACGTCTTCTACGGGGCCAACCCCGGCCCGCTTTCGGTCAACACCGACCAGCTCTGGCGGCAGGGCACACTGGCCGGGGCGCGCGAGGCCGAGGACGACTTCGGCGCCGCCCTCGCGGTCGGCGACTTCGACGGCGGAGCCGACGACCTCGTCATCGGCGCTCCCGGTGAGAACGGCGACTCGGGCGTGGTCCACGTCGTGTACGGCACGGCGGCCGGGCTGTCCACCGCGCGAAACCAGCTGTGGAGCCAGAACACCGCCGGAGTCTCCGAGACCTCCGACCCCGGTGACCGTTTCGGCACCTCGCTCGCCCCCGGCGACTTCAACGGCGACGGCCAGGACGACCTGGCGATCGGCGTCCCGCTGGAGGACCGTGAAATCGACAACCGCCTCGACGTCGGCGGCGTGAACGTCCTCTACGGCGAGAAGGACGGCCCCGGCTCGCCGGACGACCCGGCCCTCGGTGTCGACCACCAGCAGTTCTTCGTCCAGATCGCGCTTGGCGCCAACGCCGAGCAGGGCGACCGGTTCGGCTCGGGCCTGGCCGCCGGCGACTACAACGGCAACCACGAGGCCGACATGGCCGTCGGAGTGCCCGGCGAGGATCTGTCCGGCAGCGCGGGCGTCGACCACGGCCAGGTCAACGTCGTCTTCGGTAAGAACCCGCTGTTCGGCTTCGGCGGCCTCGACCCCGACGACAACCTGAACATCCAGCGCCCGGCCACCCCCCAGGCGGGCGGCCAGTTCGGCGCCGTTCTCCACTGACGGCTCCCCTGGCTCTCCGCTGACGGCTCCCCCGCCGGCGCCTGCACGGTGGCGAAGGTGATGAGAAGGCCCGCCCTCCGAGGAGGG
>JBIOWF010000282.1:0-61374 GCA_044868295.1 Microtetraspora sp.
CAAAGGCGAAAGCCCGGCGGGCAACTGGCTGTGAAGCAGGAAACCCGACCCGTGAGGGTTGGAATCCCCCGGATTTATCCGTGGGGAGGATGTCAATTCCAAAGGCGTGACAGGAACAGGACGAGCACGTCGGCGAATTGGTCGAGCTCGTCCGGCTGTTCGAGAGCCCACGCGTCGAGACCGTGGAAAATGCTCATGGTCGCTACGGTGACCAGCTCGATGCTGGGATATGGGTTGATGAGGCCGATCCGCCGGCCATTGGCGATGAGGCTGTGGATCCAGGACTCGCCGTCTTGATGGTCGGGCGGTTGCGCGGAGAGGACCGCCTGGTCGTCCGGGTGTTCGCGCAGGTACGCCACAAGCCGAGTAGCCCCGGCTGCCACCTGCTCCCACAGATCATCTTCGGTTTCCACGTCGATCCAGGGGCCGAGCACGGCGACGACGCGGTCGGCGACCTCGGCGACCACCGCACCGAAGAGGTCGTCCTTGCCGTCGAAGTAGTGGTAAGCGGACGACTTGGAGATCCCGGCGTCGGCGATGATCTGATTGAACGACGCGCCGTCCTTGCCGTCACGCGCGAAATGGGCGCGGGCAACGGCGAGGATGGCGGCTCTCGCGTCGGCGGGCAGCCGGTCGAAGCGGGGCAGGGGCATGACTTCCCTCGGGGCTAGATGTTATCGGGACGGCCGTTCGCCAGGCGGCGAGCGTGCGGTTCGCACGGACCGTCATGATCCAGTGTGCGGCCCACAGCGGAGTCGCGATCGCTCCGCCGATGAATCCGGTGATCCCCGGGAAGAGCGACAGGATCTGGAACCCGCACCAGCCGTACCCGAGTGCCGCCCACCGTCTCACGAAGGCGCTCGTCATGCGGGCGTCAGCGGTCATGGAGCTGAAGACGGTATGGACGATGAAGAAGTCTTCGACGAAGTTGAAGGGCATGGCGAACATCCACCACACCGATGCGGGAGCCGCGGTCCTGGCTTCGGGTCGCACGAGTGTCATGGTCCTGTGGAGGGCGCGGCAGTACAGCGCGACGATCAGTAAGAAGACGGCGACCACGATCAGCGCGCCGATCGTCCCCACCCCCGCGACCTCGCCCAGGATGCCGCGTCCCCACTGCGGGGCCCAGAACGGATAGCTGAGAAGGGCCACGACGAATGCGGTGCCCACAGTCTTGATGATGATTCGCACGGCGAGAGTGTACCACTAGTACACACTGATAGTATGTTCCATCTGTCTGCATGGACTTGTATATGGAGGTTCGAATGAACAGGGCGAGTAGCTCATGACCGACGTCATCGTGGTCGGCGCGGGAGTCGCCGGACTGGTCGCCGCGCGAAATCTGGCGGCTCGCGGGCGGGAAGTGGTGGTGTTCGAGGCGCCGCGGTGGCGGCCAAACTCGATCCTGAGGCCCGCCGCGAGGTCGTCCTCAACGAACTGGCCTTCTACTTCGGCCCGCGAGCCCGCAAAGCCGTCGCCTACCTGGAGCGGGACTGGGCCGCCGAAGAGTACAGCCGTGGCTGCTACGGAGCTTTCGCCACGCCCGCGGCACTCACCCGGTTCGGCTCCACCCTGCGCCGCCCCGTCGGCGCGATCCACTGGGCCGGTACGGAGACCGCGACCCGCTGGGCGGGCTACATAGACGGAGCGGTCGAGTCCGGCGAACGCGCGGCCGCTGAGGCCGACGCCCTTCTCGGCCGATAGGGACGATCGCGGTCAACCGTAACCGCCGGAGGGAGTGGCCGTCCGGCGGCTCCGCGGGCGTCCCGGACTGCTCCCCATGAGCCGGTTGCGCTGACGGCCGAGCCTATTTCCGGCGGCGTCGGATGAAGGTGTAGATCGTGAGAAGCAGGATGCCGGTGAGAATCTGGCCGCCGACGACGATCCGGTTCACGTCCATCGCCGGTTCCCAGCGCACCTCGCCGTCCCTGATGACGTACGCGCCGACCGGGCGGGCCGTGAGTCCTCCGCCGCCGCCCTCGCCCTCGCCGTCCTTGCCGGTGCCCGTGCCGAACCCGCCGCCCGCTCGCACCGACATGGCGGGGATGACGGTGACGTCGTCCTTCTCGTACGGCTCGCCGAAGACCCGCTGCGCGCCGGTCAGCCGTTCCAGAACTTCCCGTGCTCCCATGCGAACCAAGCTACGCGTCCAATGGTCGTCACGTCGTTGCCAAGTCCAGAGCGTACAAAACGAAACCTTTCAGCTGGGATTGTCGGCCGTGAAATGTACGCCGCTGAATTGGCGTCGCCATTCGGTGACGTCGAGGGCGACCCTGCTCGCGTCCATGGCCGGATCGAGGCTTCGGGCTATGAAGGAGTCGAGCACCGGCATGTCGGATTCGGTCATGCCAAGTCGGGTGAGTTCGGGTGTGCCGATGCGGAGCCCATTCACATCGCCGCCGATCGGCTCGACGGGCAGTCCTATTCCACAGGTGAGGAGGTTGGCCTTCCGGAGTTGGCGAGCGGCCCGCTGACCGCCATCGTCGGCATGGGCAAGCGGGACGCGCCGTACGACGAGGGACTACCTGTGCCGCTCCGCGTGCGCCGCCGGGACGGCACGTGGGCGGCGGCCCACGGCATGCGGGTGACCCACCTCAAGGACCATCACACGTACGTCGAGCTGAGTGGCGCGGCCCACGTCACGCCCGGGGAGCTGATCTGCTTCGGCATCTCGCACCCGTGTACGGCGTTCGACAAGTGGCAGGTCATCCCGGTGGTGGAGGACGATTACACGGTCACCGACCTGATTCACACATACTTCTGACGGCCGATGAGGCGGCACGCCAAACGGATCAGCCTAGACCGGACGTGAACCTGTGGAGGGCTGCCGCGAGGGTCGTGTCGAGGATTTCGACAACGCTGGTCCAGCGGGCGTCCGGTGCGTCGGTGTAGGTCCAGGTGACCGACTCGGTCGGAGTGGAGATGACGAGGGGTTCGGCCTCTTGGCGGGTCTCTTCCTCCCCCTCGCTGCTTACGATCTCGGCATATACGGTCATCGTCAGAACTCCGGTCTCGCCCCGGCCCACCTTCTGCAGGAATACGAGGTACCTCAGTTCCTGGCCCAGGGCGGCGATGCGCAACCTCGTCCACCAGACCCCGTCCTGCAGATTCGCGAAGAAGTCCACGCTTCGCGCCGTTCGAATCGCTTGGCGTCGCCAGAAGCGCGCGCGCTCGTCCGGAGGCGCCGCGGCTTGAATCGAGGAATGAGCCTGAGGGTCGACTCCTCCCTTGAGCACTACACCGAACTTCTGGGCCATGTCCCCTAGCCAGACGCCCACTCGATCATGAACGTTGCCGGCGAGAGCCGCGATCTTCTTCGCCCGTTCAGGCGCTCCGGTTTCGCCCTGCAACTGGCGTAGGCGGTCGACACTCGCCTCAAGGACCGACAGCGCGCCGCCGGCGAGTTCAGTTGCGCCGACTTCTACCGGTCGCTCCAGCTCACTGCGGAGAGCGACGATCTCCAGTTCCGCGAAGAAACGCGCAAGAGGACGGAGGTCTCCTTCATTCGCCCGGTCAAGTGATCGAAGGTAGCGGTCCCGTTCACGGCGGTCCACGACGAGTGGTGCCAAATCACACTTGAGGAGCCCCAGCAGGGTAAGACAGCGCGCCACGCGTCCGTTTCCATCCTCGAACGGGTGAATGCGCACGAACCGGTGATGCAGCCAGGTCGCGCGGACGATTGGATCTTTACCCTCGATCTCGTGATACAGCTCTACGAGGCGGTCCATCTGCGGGGCGACCTGTTCGGGCGGTGTGTAATGGAGCATCGAGCCGTCGGGTCGGGTGACGTGGTTGGCCTGCTTCTTCCACTGTCCGTGATGAAGGGTTGCCTTGAAGATCCTTCCATCCGGTCCGGTCGCCGTATATGTGGGCTGCCGCCGGGTAAGCGCGACATGGAGTTCCTTGATGAGCGAGATGGATACGTCCCGCCCTTCACGGGCCTCCTGCGCGAGAAACTGCAATGCGTCATATTGCGATCGGATGAGCTCTAGAACATCCTCGGAGACCGAGCCGTCATTTGCACGCGCGACCGCGTCTGCGGTGATGCCTTCAGCGACGAGGGCCTCAGTGACGCCCCAGTCGACGTCATAGAGCCGTTCGATGATGCCGGTCTCGATCGCGTGACGACGCAGCGAGCGCCGGCGAGCCTCCTGGAAGGCCGTGTCGTTCGCAGACACGACGGCCTTCCATGCGCGCTGCAAGGACCACACCGACTCGAGGACGGACGCGACATCGCCGTTCAGCTGGGGGAGCGGCTCCACATCAGCCCAAGGCAGCTCTGGCATGGTCACGCGCACTAGCGTAACGCGCCTCACCATGCCGTTTAGGCATGACAGACCGGCCCGCGACGCCGATCATCCGATATGGGTTAGACGCCGGGGTGGAGCACCCGATGTAGAAACTCGCGTGTCCGGTTGTGCTGGGGATCGGCAATGACCTGGGCGGGCGGCCCGTCCTCCACGATCACACCCTGGTCCATGAAGACCACCCGGTCCGCGACCTCGCGGGCGAAGCCCATCTCGTGTGTCACCACCAGCATGGTCATGCCGTCCTCGGCGAGGGTGCGCATCACCGTGAGCACGTCACCGACCAGCTCAGGGTCGAGAGCCGACGTCGGCTCGTCGAAGAGCATCAGCGACGGGTTCATGGCAAGGGCGCGGGCGATCGCCACGCGCTGCTGCTGGCCGCCGGAAAGCTGGGCGGGGAAGGAGTCGGCCTTCTCGCCGACCCCGACCCTCTCCAGGTTCTCCCTGGCGACGCGCGCGGCCTCGGCCCTGCCGCGTTTCAGCACCCGCTCCTGGGCGATCGTGACGTTGCGCAGCACGGTGAGGTGAGGGAAGAGGTTGAACTGCTGGAACACCATGCCGAGCCGCCGCCTGGCGGCGTCGATGTCCACGTCCGGATCGGTCAGCTCTATCCCGTCGACGAACACCTTGCCGGAGGTCGGCTGCTCCAGGAGGTTGACGCACCGCAGGAGCGTCGATTTGCCCGAACCCGACGGCCCGATGACGCAGACGACCTGGCCGGTCTCCACGGTGAAGTCGATGCCCTTGAGCACCTCCAGCTTCCCGAAGGACTTGTGCAGGTCCCTGATGTCGACCGTGCTCATCGGGGCGCCCCCTGACGTGCTTCGAGCCGCCGCGCCGCGTAGCCCAGCGGGATGGTGATGAGCAGGTAGGTCAGGCCGGAGACGAGGATCGGAGTGGGGTTCGCGAACGTGGAGGCCTGGTCGTTGCCGAACTTGGCGAGCTCCACCTGCGCCGCGGTGACTCCGAGGATGAACACCAGTGAGGAGTCCTTGAACAGCAGGACGAGTTCGTTGGTGAGGGGCGGGATCACGATACGGACGGCCTGCGGGATGACGATCGACACCATGGCCCGCATGTACGGCATGCCGAGTGAGCGTGCCGCCTCCATCTGGCCTTTCGGCACCGCCTGCAGCCCGGCGCGGAACGTCTCGGCCATGTACGCCGCCGAGACGAGGCCGAGGCCCAGCGCGGCCTGGCCGTACACCTCGCCGGGCACGTGGAACCCGGGGAACGCCAGCGGCAGGCTCCCGATCATGAGGAAGATGACCAGGGCGGGCAGGCCGCGGAAGATCTCGACATAGGTGGCCGAGATCCACCGGTACGGCCCCACGGAGGACTGCCGCATCAGGGCCAGCAGCATGCCGACGGCGAAGCCGACGACGTATCCGCTGACCGTGTAGATCACCGTGTTCTTCAGCGCCACGGTGAACAGCGTGGGCAGTCCCTCGGCCGCCACGTCGCCGTTGAGGAACGACTGCCGGATGGCGCCCCAGTCGGCCAGCGAGGCCACGACGATGGCGACGACGGCCAGGAGCGCGTACTGGACGCCCCGGCTGATCCGTTGTCTCCTGCGAGGGCTGAGCCCTCCCCGCCGGGGGAGGGCGATGCGCTGGTCTGTCACGTGGTCACGACGCCGGAGTGGGCTCGGTGCCGAACCACTTCTTGTAGATGGCGTTGTAGGTGCCGTCCTTCTTGGCGGTCTCGATGACCTCGTTGACGGTCTTGGCCAGCTCGGTGTTGCCCTTCTTCATGCCGATGCCGTACTGCTCGCCGGTGTCCAGGCTGGCGACCAGCTCGAACTTGGCGCCGATCTCCGGCTTCTTCAGCCAGGTCAGCACGACAGGAAGGTCCTGCACGATCACGTCGGCCTGGCCCGTCTGCAGGCCGAGAAGTTCCTTGGGAGAGTCGGCGAACTCGATCGGCTGCAAACCCTGGTTCTTGACGTAGTCGAGGCCGGTCGTGGAGGCCTGCGCGCCCAGCTTGAGGTTCTTGGCCTTGACGTCGTCCAGCGAGGTGACCCCGCTGCCCTTCTTGGCCATCAGCGCCTGGGTGGCGTCGAAGTAGGGCACCGAGAAGTCGATGTTCTTCTTGCGCTCATCGGTGATCGTCATGCCGGCCGCGGCGACGTCGCACTTGCCCGCGTTGAGCGCGGCGCCGCTCTTGATGGCGGCGAAGTCGATGTCGACGATGTCCTGCGTCACGCCCAGCTTCTTGGCGACGAGATCCACCATGTCGACGTCGAACCCGACCACCTTGCCGCCCTGGTTGAACTGGAAGGGCTCGTAGGGCACGTTGGTGCACGTTGTGATCTTGCCGGGGTTGACGAGCTGGACGCCGCCCGCGGTCGTCGCCGCGGGTTCGGTGGATCCGCCGCCGCCGCAGGCGGAGAGCAGGAGCGCCGTCGCCAGCGTGCCGATCGCGGCCGCTCGCCTATTAAAGGACCAGGGAGCCACGCGGGCCTCCTCTTTTTGTGCGAACCGTAATTACCACTCGGCGAAGTTTAGGCATGGATTGAGACTAGATGACACGGCCCTGACCAACGAGTCGCCGCACTTAGTCAATTCTGGAAAGCCCGCTCCGGGCACCGACGGCCCTGTGGCGAGACGCGGGCCGTACAAGATGTAACGTGCGGAAGGTGGACAGGATCTTCGGCGTCGACGAGGCCAGGTCGCTCATGCCCGAGGTTCACGTACGCGTGGACGAGCTGGTGGCGATCCGCGCCGACCTGGCCGAGATAGCCCACGACCTGAACCTCGTCGGCAGCTCGCCCATCGGCGGCATCGCGGAGGCCAAGGCCATCGAGGCCCGCATGGATGATCTGATCAGCTGGTTCGGCGGACAGGGCATCGAACTCAAGGGCATCGCGCCGGTCGTGATCGATTTCCCCTCGGTGCTCGACGGCGTATCGGTCCGGCTGTGCTGGATCGAAGGGGAGACCGAGCTGCGGTGGTATCACCGCAGCGAACTCGGATTCCCCGGCCGCCGCCCACTCTCCTGAAACCCGTCCCGTACGGCTCCCGCCTCCCGAGAGCGGGTCTGTGCGGGTCCCGCCTTCCGGGAGCCGTCCTGTACGGCTCCCGCCTCCTGAAGGCCGTCCTGTACGGTTCTCGCCCCGAGAGTAGGTCCGCGGCTCCCGCGTCAGAGGCCCGCCGGAGCGGCGTTACTCGTCCTCGTCGTCGGATTCCTGGGGATGGCCGAGGGCGCTGCCGTAGCGCATGGTCACGAGTCGGGAAACGGCCTCGTGGGCGCCGAGCGGGGCGGCGCAGCCGGCTCCGATGGCGGCGGCCGCGGCGGTGGCCCGATCATGGTCGGCCTCGGGCCCGATCACGTACGGGACGAGGGCGAGCCGGTTGGCGCCGATCTTGCGGAGGCGTTCCGCGGCGTCGCCGACACTGGGCACGCCGTCGAGCGCCGCGGGCACGACCGGGAGGGTGAGGCGGGCGGCCAGGAGCACGGACGTGGCGTCCGCCCCGCGCGCGGCCTCGTCGCCGCCCGTGGTCGCGACGATGATCCCGTCGACCGGGGAGGTCACGTTGAACAGCCGCATGCGGTCGGCGCGGGCCAGGCCCGCCTCCGAGAGCCGGATGTGCAGTGCCTCGGCGAGCAGCGGGTGCGGGCCGAGCGGATCAGTGATCGTGACGGCCGCCTCGCTCTGGGTGACGGCGTCCCGTACGGCACGCATCACACGGGGATGGGGTCCGGTCACCAGCGGAACGACGACGGCGACGGGCGCGCCGACGGGTCGCTCGGCGGCGACCGACGAGAACTCCTTGGCCAGGTCGGCGCCGCCGTCTCCGAGCGAGATCAGGCGCAGGTCCAGCTGGGGATTGTCCAGCCGGATGACGCTCGCGATCTCGGCTGCGACATCTCCGGCCGCGCCCGGTACGGCCACGACCAGAGCGGGCGCGTCCGGTGGCAGGTTCGCGGGTAGCGGCCTGCGATGGCGGCCGGCTCCGAGCCGGGAGGATCGCTCCCGAATAGGGAGCTTCGGCGGGTCGTCGTGACCTTCGTTCACACCGGCGGATTCTAGGGCGAATCCGACTGAATAGTAGAACCAATCGGCGGCTTCGTGCGAATGATTCGTAAGATCGGCCAACGAGATCCTGAGCCGAGGCCGCCTCCCGCGCGTCTGCTGTTGGGATCAACCTGGCCATGGACGTTCATGATCCGAGGTGAGGGGTCCGGACGGCGGGTATTTTCGGCAGCATACGCCGGGAGCGCGCCAGAGCCCCGACCACGGTCGGCGGCGAAGGGTGGCCGAGCGGAGTGAGCCGGGCGCAGCGGGCCGGGCAGAGTGGGCTAAGTGGTGAAGGACGGATCATGATCTCGGTATTCGGCAGCGCCAACATGGATCTGGTGGCGTACGTCTCCGCGGCACCCAAGCTTGGCGAGACGGTCACAGGCCGGGCGTTTCGCATGATCCCCGGTGGCAAGGGTGCCAACCAGGCGATCGCGGCCGCCCGCGCGGGATCCGAGGTGGCCTTCATCGGGGCGGTCGGCGACGACGCCTTCGGGCCCGGTCTGCGCGGCGCGCTCTCCGAGGCGGGCGTGGACACCGGCCGCCTGAGAGTCGTGCCGGGCCCTACGGGTATCGCCCACATCGTTGTCGAGGACGGCGGCGGAAACTCGATCATCGTCGTGCCGGGGGCCAACGGCACGATCACCGGCCCGGGTATGGAGGACGTCGAGGTCATCGCGGACTCCGACGCCCTCCTGCTGCAACTGGAGCTGCCGCTGGGCGCCGTCGTCGAGGCGGCGCGTGCGGCGGACGTCGAGGTGATCCTCACGCCGGCTCCGGTGGTGGCCCTGCCCGGCGAGCTCCTCGACGCCGTCGACCTGCTCGTCCCGAACGAGCACGAGGCCGCCGCGATCACCGGTCTCGGCGATCCCGACGAGGCGCTGAAGGCGTTGCTCGACCGGGTGCCCGAGGTGATCATCACTCTCGGCGCCAAGGGCGCGCTGTACGGCTCCCGCGACGGCGTCCGGCTGTGGGCTCCTGCCGTACCGGTGAAGTCGGTGGACACCACGGCGGCAGGGGACACCTTCGTCGGGGCGCTCGCGGTCGCCCGCGCCGAAGGGCGTGGCCCCGAGGACGCGCTGCGCTTCGCCTCGGCCGCCGCGGCGTTGTCCGTCCAGCGGGAGGGCGCCAGCACGTCGATGCCCTACCGCGACGAGATAGACGCCGCCCTGGCCTGACCCTGGCGACCGGTCACAGACCGCCCGGAACGGTCACCAGGCGGCCCTGGCGTGGCTCGCGCGACCGATCCGAGCCCGCTGCACGGCCACCTACGGGCCGCCCTGGCGTGGCGTTCGCGGACGGTGACACGACCCCGCGATCGGCGCCATGGGCCGGCGAGGGCCTCGATGTCGGCCGCTCAGCGTTCGTGTGACTCCTCCGCGACGACGCGCCCGGCCATTTCGAACGGGGTGGTGCTTGCCGGCGTGGAAGTGCGTGTCGGGAACGAATGACATCGCGCGAACCGCTGTCTCAAAATGCGGGACGATCAAGCGCCGGGGCCGGGCGTCGGTACGATTGCGGCGTCTGCGCGACGGCGCGGGAGATCGCGTGACCGAGGAGGGCGCATGCAGGTCCACGATCTTTCCAGTGGTGCCGGAGTGCTCGCGGATGTGGAGGCCGCCGCCCGCCGCGCCCTCGGCGACTACGACGTCTCTCCCGGGGCCGTCGTCACGCTCATCAACGTCTCCGAGAACGCGACCTTCCGGGTCGACGACGACGGCTCGTCCGCGATCCTGCGGGTGCACCGGCTCGGTTACCACTCCGGCGAGGCGATCCGGTCCGAGCTCGCCTGGCTGGAGGCGCTCCGCGAGGACGAGGGCATCCGCACCCCGCGGGTCATCCCCTCCAAGTACGGCTCCCGCGTCGTCACCGTGCCGGGAGAGGTTCCGCGCGACTGCGTGATGTTCGAGTTCCTGCCGGGCGCCGAGCCTCCCGAGCTCAGCCTGGTGGCGGACTTCGAGCGGCTCGGCGCGATCACCGCCAGGATGCACCGGCACGCCCGCGCCTGGTCGCGGCCCGCCGGGTTCACCCGGTTCCGCTGGGACTACGACGCCGCCTTCGGGGCCGAGGCCCGCTGGGGGCGCTGGCAGGACGGTCCCGGCGTCGACGGGGAGGCGAAAGCCGTACTGGGCCGGCTGGATCGGGAGTTGCGCGACCGGCTGGCCCGATTCGGCGCAGGGGCCGAGCGCTACGGCCTGATCCACGCCGACCTGCGCCTGGCCAACCTCCTGGTCGAAGGCGGGGGCGCGCCCAGTGTGATCGACTTCGACGACTGCGGCTTCGGCTGGTACCTCTACGACCTCGGCGCGGCCGTCAGTTTCATCGAGCACGATCCCCGGGTCCCGGACATGGTGGACTCCTGGGTCCGCGGCTACCGCTCGGTCCTCGACCTGCCACCGCAGGACGAGGCGGAGATCTGGACGTTCATCATGTTCCGCCGCCTGCTGCTGATCGCCTGGATCGGCTCCCACTCGGCCGTCGACATCGCCCGTGAGCTGGGCGCGGGTTACACACAGGGCGGCTGCGAGCTGGCCGAACGCTTTCTGAGCGGAAGTCTCTAGACGTTTCGCCTTCAGTGCCGGTGCCCCCGCCGGCCGTGCTGGAGACCCGGCATGATCTCGATCACAAAACCATTGAGTATGAACATGCTCACGACATTTCCCGCCATATAAGGGCAGGCTTGTGTTGTTGTTGGGAAAAAGGGGGAAATGCGGTGGCTCTGAGCAAGGTGGTGCGGCAGCCGAGTTCGGCGGCCGAGCCGTACATCGTGAGACAGGACGCGGAGAAACAGGCCGAGCGCGCGACGGCACTCGAGCGATTCGGTGAGGCGCACGAGAAGACCACCTTGCAGAGTCTGCTGGCCAAGGCGTCGCGCGTCGCGACCCGGCGGCGCCGCGTCTCCGAGCTGAAAGGCGTCGCCGCGACGGACTGGTTCTGCTTCGACGAGAAGGACGACGCGACCCAGAGCTGGTACCCGCAGGGCGTCACCTCCCACTCCGACGCCGGCAGCAGGACCGAGACCTTCGCCGTGAGCTGGTACTGGAAGCCGGAGCCCGAGGCGGCGCCCGAGCGGGGGATCAGGGTCAGCTTCCTCAACGTCGCCGGGCTGCGCTACGAGCACGCCCTGCTGGTCGAGGTGGACGCCGAGGGGAACCCCGCGCCCATCAACATCCACGCGGGCGGACTGGCCTGGTACGGCAACCTGCTGTACGTCCCGGACACCGAATCCGGCCTGCGCGTCTTCGATCTCCGGCACCTCTACAAGGGCGGCCTCTTCGGTTACAAGTACACGCTGCCCCAGGCGGGAATGTGGGACTGCGACCCGGCTCTCGGGGCGAGGTTCTCCTTCGCCGCCGTCGACCGCGGCGCGGACCCACACCTGCTGGTCTCGGGTGAATACCTGACGTCGGGCGCCGGGCGCGTGGTGCGGTGGGCGCTCGCCGCCGACGGTTCGCTCGCGGCCGACGAGCAGGGGACGGCCGTGCCGGTGGACGCGTACAACTCGCCCGACAAGAAGATCCAGGGGGCGGTGTCGTACAAGGGCCGCTGGTACTTCAGCCAGTCCGGCACGGACCTCGGCAATGACAACCTGCTGGACGCCCTCCCCGGCGAGCAGGTGAGGCAGCGGAAATACCCCAAAGGCCCCGAGGATCTCAGCGTCTGGCGGGAGACCAAGACGATCTGGACCGTCGCCGAGAAGCCCGGGAACCGCGTCCTGTTCGGCGTCGCCCTGTAACGAAACTTGGGTCTCAGCCACGGCGCGGCAACCCCAAGTTTCCTTCATCCGCGGGCGCCACGAAGTGGCATGGAGTCTTTAGGTCGTGTCCTCCCCCAGTACGGGGAGTGCCCCGCGGGAGTCTCTCGCCGCCCAACCGCCGTCCGACGCGCACGAAGGTCGGGATCTGCTTGGACCATGCCGTGGGCTCAGCGTGCCGCCGGGTCCTCGCGTACGGTCCGCGCCACGTCGATGAGGCCGAGTTGCTCGAAGGCGTCGGCCGCGATGCGGCTGCCGATGAGCAGGCTTGACGTCGCCGCGGGAGACGGTGCGTTGAGCACGTGGATCGCACGCGGGGTCCGGCTGATGACGAAATCGTCGACCAGTTCCCCGGTGGCGGTGATCGCTTGGGCCCGCACGCCGCTGCCGTGCCGGCGCAGATCCTTCCCTTCGATCTCCGGGATCAGCCGGCGGACGTCACGGACGAACAGCGGCCAGATCAGCGATCGGCTGATTTCGGCGACCCCATGGCGCCAGAAGCGGCGCGCGAGTCTCCGAACAGCGGGATCGCGGGCCAGCTCGACAAGCATGTGGGGATCGACGTCCCGCCACCGGTAGCCCTGGCGAGCCAGGGCGGGCACGGCGTTGGGTCCCACGTGAACCGAGCCGTCGAGCATCGGGGTCACGTGTACGCCCAGGAAAGGCAGATCGGGGTCGGGCACCGGGTAGACAGGGTTGTTGATCAGACCCCGGCGCGCCGGGCGCACTTCGGCGTACTCACCTCGGAAGGGCATGATCCGCACTGACGGCCGGTCCCCGGCCGCTTCCGCGATCTTGTCGCTGTGCAGGCCGGCGCAGTTGACGACGGTCCGCGCCCGGAGTTCGTCGCCGGGCGTCTGGACCACCGTCCGATCACCGGACTCCGTGAACGACAGCGCCGGGGAGCCGGTTCGCAGATCGGCGCCGAGCGCGGCGAGCTCGGCCGCCAGCGCGAGGCACACCTGGCCGAAGTCGGTCATCGCGGTTTCCGCGACCGCCAGCGCGGCGACACCCGCGACATGCGGTTCCCGTTCGGCGATCTCGCCGTGGTCCAGCCGCCGCACCGTGACGCCGTTGGCCCGGCCGCGGGCCGCGAGCATCTCCAGGCGGGGCAGCTCGTTCTCGGCCGTGGCCACCACCAGCTTGCCGGTTCGCCGCACCGGCACGTCGTGCTGTTCGCAGTACCGGATCATCGCCTCGCCACCCGCGCGGGCCAGCCGCGCTTTGAGGCTGCCGGGTGTGTAGTACAGGCCACTATGGATGACGTTGCTGTTGTGTCCCGACTGGTGGGCGCCCCACCGCGTCTCCTTCTCCAGGACGACCACCGAGACCCCGGGCTGCGCACGGAGGATCGCCCGCGCCGTCGCCAGCCCGAGCAATCCCCCGCCGATGATGGCGACGTCCACGTCACGTGACATTCCCCTGAACCCTTCATCAGACCCGTTGCCGCGAATGTATACATACGCTGCGTGTCCGCTATCAGGCGCCCGGCCGTGCCGGCATCGGTCAGCCTGCGGGAGCGTACGCGCGCAGGTACGTTCGTGCGGCGTCCAGGGAGGCGCGGAGCCGTCCCGGGTCGCGGGACGTCTTGGCGAGCAGGAGGCCGCCCTGGATGGTGGCGAGCGTGGCCGTCGCGAGCCGGGCGGTGTCCGCCCCGGCGTCGAGGTGACCGCTGATACGCAGGGCATCGAGCTCCCATCACGGGGCTCTAAGGCGCGTCCAAGGCCGCCCTCGAACTGCTCACCAAGGCGTGGGCCGCCGAGTTCGGCCCGGCGGGCGTCAACGTCAACGCGATCGCGCCCGGACCCACGCGCACGCCCGGCACCGCGCCGCTGGGTGAGGGTCTCGACGCGTTCGCCAAGGCCTTTCCGGCGGGCCGGCCCGGGGAGCCGGACGAGATCGCCGGCGCGGCCGTCTACCTCGCCGGCGAGGCGGCTGCGTTCGTCCACGGCGCGACCGTCGTCGTCGACGGCGGCGGCCTCGCGACCAGGCAGTAGCAGCGCACCCGGGAAGCGGACGGCCCCAGGCGGCCGGGGTGCGGCCGATACACGCGGCGAATCGGACGGCCGGGGCATGGCCCTACACGCGGCGACACGGCCGGTAGACGATTGCCCCCGGCACTCACTGGATTGGAAGAATCCCCAGGTCGGGGGCTATGCCCCGAAGAGGTTCCGGCGGCGTATCGTTTGCGGCATGAAGGTGGAGGTCGCCGGCCGGGAGGTGCAGATCACCAGCCCGGACCGGGTCGTCTTCCCGGCGACGGGTCACACCAAGCTCGACCTCGTCGCCTACTACGAGGCCGTGGCCGAGGGCGTCATGCGGGGCGTGGCGGACCGGCCGGTGATCCTCAAACGCTTCGTGCACGGCGTCGAGCGGCAGGCCTTCTTCCAGAAACGGGCCCCCTCGAAGCGGCCGGACTGGGTCGAGGTCGTCGAGCTGAGCTACCCGTCCGGGCGTACCGCCGATGAAGTCGTGATCCGGGACCTCGCCCACCTGATCTGGACCGTGAACCTGGGATGCGTGGACCTCAACCCCCACCCGGTGCGGGCGGACGACCTCGACCACCCCGACGAGCTGCGGATCGACCTCGACCCGGTGCCGGGCATCGAGTGGGAGCAGATCATCCTAGCCGCCCAGCTGGCCAAAGACGTCCTGGAGGACTTCGGGCTGGCCGCCTGGCCCAAGACCTCCGGCTCTCGCGGGTTCCACGTCTACTCCCGCATCGAGCCGCGGTGGACCTTCCGCGAGGTACGGCAGGCCGCCGAAGCCGTGGCGCGCGAGGTCGAGAGCCGGGCCCCCGACATCGCGACCAGCCGCTGGTGGAAGGAGGAGCGGCAGGGCGTGTTCGTCGACTACAACCAGAACGCCCGAGACCGCACGGTCGCCTCCGTGTACTCCGTCCGGCCGACCGCGCTCGTCTCCACCCCGCTCTTCTGGGACGAGGTGCCGCTGTGCCGTCCCGAGAAGTTCACGATCGACAGTGTTCCGGAACGCTTCGCGAAGGTGGGCGACCCCTGGGCCAGCATGGAGCGGACCGCCGGGTCGCTCGACGCGCTGCTCGAACTCGCGCAGGCGCAGGGCGAGCGGACGGCGGCCCCGGACCTGCCGCTGGTCGAGATCGCCCGCGCGGAGACGAAGGACGAGGCGATGGTCGGCCTGGAACGGTGGAGGGAGCGCCACCCGGCGGCGGCCCGGCGGCTCGAACCCGCCGACGTGCTGGTCGACTCGATGCGCGGACGCAGCTCCACCTGGACCCGGATCCGGGTCAACCTGCGGCACGTCCCGGAGGCCGAGCGTCCCGAGCAGGAGCCCCTGGAGGTCGACTACGACCCGTGGCGCGGCCGGTAGACCTCCCACAGCTCGCCGAGGAAGAAGCCGCCGAACCTGGCCAGCGCGGCCGCGCCGTTCGGGCCCTCCGTGCGGAACGTCGTCAGCATCTTCGCCAGGTCGGAGGGCAGGATCCGCAGCGTCCCCGCGGCGAGGACCCGGGCGTCGTCGTCCTCATCCTCCGCATCCTCCGCCACGTGCCCCTCCAGCAGCCGGGTGAAGAGCGTGGAGGTGTCCAGCCACAGCCGGGTCGGCGGCCCGTGATGGACGTCCTTCCAGCCTGCGAGGGTGCGGGGCCGGTTCTGGTCGTCGGTGAAGTGCAACCGATATCGCATCTCCCTGCGGTCCGGGGCGTCGCCCGGCGCGAAGAGATTGAACCAGCCCCGCGCGATGGGACGCCGGCCCCCGCAGACGGCGGCGTCTATCCATCCCTCGGCCCGGGCGGGATGCTCGGGCTCCGACAGGAAGCGATTCACGTCGTCGGCGGTGATGGTGATCCGGAACGCGAAACGGCCGCCCTCTGGTGTGCCCTCCCGTGAACGAGGGTCGGTCAGGCCGACCCCGAGGAAGCCCCGCATCTCCTCGACGAACGACAGCGACGTGCGGGGGTCACCGGGATGGCACGTGGTGGCGGTCACCGGGATGACCGGCGCCCGGGATTCGAGGATGTGTGTGCACATGCGGTCGGCGAACGCCGCGATCGTCAGCGCCGGGTTGGCCCCCACCGGGCCGGGCATCGCCGCGCCGTCCGCGACGTACAGGCCTGGAAAACCGAACACCTCGCCGTATGCGTCGCAGACACCTTCGCCCGGATGACGGCCCATCGGCGCCCCGCCCAGCGGGTGCACGGTCATGACGCGCCTGCGGTTCCACGATGGGCTGTCGGCGTAGTCGGCGCCGAGCACGTGGGCGACCCGCCGCATGGTCGCGCGCAGCCGGTCGAAGTAATCCTCGCTGGTCTCGGCCGTCCACACGATGTCGAGCCGGCCGTCGCGCAGCCGCAGGATCCCGTCCGGAACGTCGCGGCCCATGCCGAGCAGCGGCAGGGAGCTGCCGGAGAGCTCGCCCCGGCCGATGAGGCCGGCGATCTCCGCCGACAGGTTGGTGTCGTGGGTGAGCAGGCCGCGCAGCCGCTCCAGCACGAATCGGGCCACCCGGCCGAGCTCGCTCCCCACGTCGGCGCCTTCGACCAGCCAGTCGACGAAGGCCGGATAACCGCCGTCCTCGATGTACGCGCCGCGGCCGTCCTCGCCGTCCGGCAGCCGGATCGCACTCGTGATGACAGGGCCGTGGCTGGCGCTGATCGGGCGGGTCCGGCTGCGGTCCGTCGCCCTGAGGAGGAACGCCAGCAGGTCGCCGTTGCCGGAGAAGCGGGTGCCGAGCGTGCCGCTCAGGCCGGGGAGGTTCGGGCGGTTCTTCAGCAGCAGGTACGACGTTCCGTACGAGCCCGCGGCGAGGACGAGGCGGTCGCAGCTGATGGTGTGCGGCCCCGTGAGCGGGTCGTGCCGGACGTAGCCCACCTCGTAGCCGCCGCCGACGCCGGGCCGGATG
The DNA here is from genome assembly GCA_044868295.1 of Microtetraspora sp. Lineage (GTDB taxonomy): Bacteria > Actinomycetota > Actinomycetes > Streptosporangiales > Streptosporangiaceae > JBIOWF01. The sequence continues at coordinate 16,961 of JBIOWF010000282.1, forward strand.
GTCCGCGCCTCGTGGAGGGTGCGCAGGTCCGCGCCGCGCGCCCGGGCCGCCGCCAGGTAGGTGTGGTCGAGGCTGTTCTTCGCTCCGTCGTTGCAGCCGATGTTGCACTCGCCGCACAGCCGGCAGGTGCTGCGCGGCCTGCCGTGCAGGTTGCCGTACTCGGGCGTGACGATCGGCAGCCCGAGGCCGGGCTCCGCGCCCGCGGTGGGGGAGAAATTGACGGCCAGTGGCGGCAGCCGCCAGTCGAGCCCCAGTTCGGCGGCCGCGTCCCGCATCGCCCGGGTCTTGAGAGTGCCGGCGTAGGCGGGATGCTCCAGCGGGAACGGCGTGACGCCGATCATGCGCTCGACCGCGTCGTAGTGCGGATCCAGGTCCGCCCGGCTCACCGGCCACGACTCGTAGCCGCCGCCGCCGGGCATCGCCTCCTCGTGGACGAACCAGTCCTCGTCCTTGCGCAGCAGCACGTTCGCGTAGATCAGCGAGCCGCCGCCCAGACCGCTGGAGACCACCGAGTCGCAGTCACGGAAGCTCCACACGTCGAACATTCCGTACATAAGGGCTTCCGGGTCCCAGAAGGCGCGGCCAAGCTGGGACGGGCTGCGCGGAAACGTGCCCGGCGGGAACGGGCGGCCACGTTCGAGCACCACCACCGACAGTCCCGCCTCGGCGAGCCGGTAGGCGGCGACCGCGCCGCCGAAACCCGAGCCGATCACTACAGCGTCGACGTGTTCCATGTCAGTGCCGCTTGAGGAAGTCGAGGATGTGCGGGAAGACGTCCACGTGCGCGTTCCGGCCGATCAGCGGGTCGATGTGCCCATAACCCGGGAGGATCCGCAGCTCGTGCAGCCCTGGCGCCTCCTTCTCGAGGAACGCGTGGCACACGATGTTGGAGTCGGTGAAGACGTCGTTGTGGTCGCCGGTCAGGTAGAGGATCGGCGTGGCGATGTCGGCCGCGCTCGCCAGGTAGTCGCGCGGCAGGGCGGCGTGCCGCCGGTCGCCGGGGTCGAACCGCACCACCTGCCCGGCGGCGACCATCTTGCCGACGTGCCGGTAGTAGTGCACGTCGGAAGCGCCGTTGAGGTCGGCCAGTCGCTCGTGCACGTGGGTCTCGGGCCGCAGGTTGGCGTGCCGGTACATCGCCGGCCTGCCGCTGCCCCACATGAAGCTCTGCATGTGGCAGGCGGGCTCCCGGCACTCCGGATGGAACAGCGAGACCGCGCGCGCGAGCAGCCACCGGCGGGTCAGCACCGGCGCGTCCTTGAACCGCGGGTCCAGGTAGGACAGGCCGGTGCCGTACTCCAGCAGCGTCGGCCCCAGACTGAGCTTGGCCCGGGCCCACGGGTGGACCCGGGGTGTCAGCCCGACGCTGTTGGCCACCAGGCTCGCGATGCCGTGGATGGCCTTGCCGAACAGGCTCATGTGGAACGACACCGACCCCAGGCAGTGCGCGATGACGTGAATCCGCCGCGCCCCAACGTGGCGGCGGAGTTCACGCAGCGCTGCCGGGTAGTCGTAGTGCGCGATGTCGTCGAGCGTGTGCCTGCGCGTCTCGACGTTGTACGGGAAGCGGTTGCTCATCCGGAAGTCGAGCGCCCAGACGTCCGCGAACCCGTTGTCGTGGAGGAACCCGACCAGGTTGGTGTGCTCCGGCATGATGAACATGTCACTGGACGAGGTCAGGCCGTGGATCAGCAACACGACGTCGTCGCCCGCCTCTCCCCGGAGGAACCGGGTCAGGGTGAGCCCCAGCTCGTCCTCCGTGGCGAACGGATGAACCGACACCTCGGCGTCGGCCACGCCGTCGAGCGTGTACCGGGGAATGCGGTGTTCCATCTGATCGCCCTCCTTGACCCACACAACGATCCCAATACCGCCAGCACCGGCGGCATCGTGGAAAACCCGTACTTGTTCGGCGATCTTAGAATTCAGGCTCAGGGACGACGGTTCAGGGCGGTGGCCACGCCGACCCGGGAGGACACGTCGAGCTTGGTGAAGATCCGGGAGAGGTGGGTCTCGACGGTCCGTACGCTGAGGAACAGCCGCTCCGCGATCTGCTGGTTGGTGAGCTCGTCGGCCACCAGCCGGGCGACCTCCAGTTCCCTGGGCGAGAGGCCGAAGGGCGTGTCGCCCTTGCCGGTGACCGCGCTCGTCACCCGAACCCCCAGTCGGCGCAGCTCGCGGTCCGTCTGCGCCTTCAGGTTCCGCGCGCCGCAGGTGTCGAAGACGTCGGCGGCGGCCTTGAGCCGCTCCCGCGCCCGGCCCCTTTCCCCGGCGTCCAGGTGTGCGAGACCCGCGGTCAGCAGGGCACGCCCGGCGTCCAGCCGGCGCTCGGCGGCCGTCAGCCGGTCGGCCGCCTCATCGGCGGCGCCCGCCGCGGCGGCCGGGTCCCTGAGCCGGAGCGCGTGCGCCCTGGCCAGCGGGACCAGCCCCGAGAAGGCCGACAGGCCGGGGTCGCCGAGCTGGACCGCCCGGGCGGCCCACGCCGCCGCCTCCTCCGAATTGCCCCGCGCCGTCGCCGCCTGGGCCAGCGTCTCGCACGAAAGCAGCAGCGTGCCGTGGTCGAGCCGGGGCGAGTCGAACCCGTTGCACGCGTCCAGTACGGCCTCCGCGCCCTCTTCGACACGGCCGGCGTTGATCAGCGCCTGGCCGCGTGCCTGGCGGGCCATCGCCCCCCACACCTCGCCGCCGCCGACCCCGCGCTGCACGGCCTCGTCCGCGGCGAGGAGGGCCGCGCCGTCGTCGCCCGACCAGGACTCGGCCAGGCACCGCTGGGTCAGCGCGAAGACCAGTTGCTGCCCCGAGTCGAGCAGCCGCGCGCCCTCCACCGACTCTTCGGCGGTCGCCTGCGCCTCGGCCAGCCGGCCCATCGTGATGAGCGTCCGGGCCTTGCCCGCCAGCAGATTGGTCAGGATGTAGCTCTGGCCGGTCGAGCGGGCGACGGCCGCCGCCCGGTCGAAGTGCCGCTGCGCGTCGGCGTACCGGCCGAGGTTGATCTCGGCCCAGCACAGCCAGGCGATGGTGTCGAGCCATTCGGCCAGATGATCGTCGGGCGCGGCGCTGACGAGCCGGTCGGCCGCCTCCGCGTAGCGCACCGCCTCGGCCGCCCGGCCCGCCGCGTAGGCGGGCATCGGCCGCAACGCGGCCACCGCCACCTCCAGGCCCGGCTCCCACCCCTCGGCCGTGTCCGGCATCAGGTCGAGTACGGCCTGCGCCGCCAGGAAGTCGACCCGCATGAGGCTCTCGGCCACCAGGCGCATCCGCAGCGGCACCGCGGCGGCGGCCCGGGGATTGGGCATGTTGCTCAGCTCGTCCAGGAGCAGCGCACGCGCCTCGTGCGGGCGGTCGAGCTGCCGTTCCAGCAGCGCGCACAGCCGGGCGGCCCGGCCGCGCCGCGGGTAGTCGTCGGCCGGGAGCAGCCGAAGCAGCCCGCGCGCGGTGTCGCGGCCCTCGGCCAGCCGTCCGCTCACCCCCTGGGCCCGGCTCAGCTCCAGCATCAGCTCCATGCGGCCTTCGCGCGTGCCGGCGTCGTCGGACATCAGGCGCAGCGCCTCCTGCAGCCAGTGGGCGCTGGTCGCGGGCGCGTGGGTGGCGACCGCCCGGGCCGCCGCGACCAGCACGTCGACGGCGCGCTGGTCGCCGAAGGAGCCAGAACGCTCCACGTGGTGCGCCTGCACCGTGGCCGGGGCGCCGAGCGCGGCGAGATGGGCGGCGATCCGGGCGTGCGCGGCCAGCCGCCAGCCCGCGGCTGAGGATTCGTAGGCGGCTCGCCGTACCAGGGGGTGCCGGAACCGGAACCGGCCGTCCACGGACCTGACGATGTCGCGCTCCTCGAGCTCGTCGAGCGCGTCCAGCGCGGCCGCCCCCGGCACCTGGGCCGCGACGGCCGCGACCGCCGGTTCGAACTCGTCGGCCGCCACCGCCGCCGCCTGCGCGACCAGCAGCGCGGTGGGGGACAGGTCGCCCAGCTCGACCTGGAGCGCGGCGAGCACGGTGGGAGGCAGCTCGCCGACCTCGGTCTCGCTCATCCGCGCCAGCGCCTCAAGATAGAACGGGTTCCCGCCGCTGGCCTCGTACAGCGCCCGCCGCCGGTTGCGGCTCACGTCCGGGCCGAGGAACTCGTCGACCTCCGACTGGTCGAGCGGGCCGACCTGGATCTGCTGGCCACGCGCGCCCGACGCGAGCGTCGCGACCCGCGGCGGCGCCTGGGCCGGCCGGTACGCCACCGCCACGAGCACGGGCCCCGCGGGCGGGTGGCGGATGACGTGGTCCAGGAACTCCAGGGTGCTGTCGTCCGCCCAGTGCACGTCGTCCAGGATGAGGACGAGCCCCGACGGCGTCGACAGCACGTCGACCATCTGCCGGATCGCGCGGTAGAGCCGGTAACGGGCCAGTCCGCTGCGGTCGGAATCGGCGGTCTCCGCCGTCTCCTGGGCGGCCAGCGCGGGGAACACCGTCCCCAGCAGCCGGGTCGCGGCGGGGCCGAGGCTTTCGGCCATCGTCTGGTGCCGCGCCTCCAGGTGGTCGTCGAGCGCGTCGACCAACGCGCTGAACGGCATCACCTGCTCGAACTCGGCGGCCCGGCCCCACAGCGGGGTGAAGCCGAGCCCGGCCGCCCTGGTCGCCAGCTCGCCGAGCAGCCGCGTTTTGCCCGCTCCCGGCTCGCCGACGAGCGCGAGGAACGTGAACCCGTCGCGGAGGCTCCCGTCGAGGGCGTTCCGCAGAGCGGTCAGCGCGTCGCGCCGTCCCACCAGCGGCGTAGGAGCGTCCGATAAGGCAGGCCATGCCGTACGACCATCCATGCGGCTCACACCCCACAGCGACCATTCGTACACGGCACGTCTCGATCAGTCGCGTCGACAAGTATTGAGTAATGGCACTTTACAGATCACGCCAGGCGGACGCCGCACATATATGCGGCAAACATTCAGGAAGCGTCGTGTTGCTTTCGATATTTGAGTACGGTCGAGTGCAGCGTTCGACGCATTTGATGCTATTTGTCTAGTCCGTGTCGGCGCGGGTAGATGGCGCTCATGCGTGTCCGCGCCCTCGCGAGCGACTACGACGGCACCCTTGCCGACGACGGCCGGGTGGACGGCGAGACCGTCGCCGCCCTGGAGCGTTTCGTCCGGTCCGGACGGCGGTTGCTCCTGGTCACCGGGCGTGAACTCGACGACCTGATCTCGGTGTTCGACCGGCTGGACCTTTTCGACAAGGTCGTGGCGGAGAACGGCGCGCTCCTCTACCGGCCCGGGAAACGGGAGCGGGTGCCGCTGGCCGAGCCGCCGCCCGTAGCGTTCACCGCCCGGTTGCGCGAGCGCGGAGTGAGCCCGCTGAGCACGGGGGCGGTCATCGTGGCCACAGGGGAGCGGGGCGGCCCGGTCGTGCTGGAGACGATCCAGGAGCTCGGCCTCGAACTAGAGGTGATCTTCAATAAGGGCGCGGTGATGGTGCTGCCCTCCGGGGTGGACAAGGCCTATGGTCTCGCCGTCGCCCTGGCCGAGCTGGGCGTCTCGCCGCGCGACACCGTCGGCGTCGGCGACGCCGAGAACGACCACGCGTTCCTGGCCGCCTGCGCCTGCGCGGTCGCGGTCGCCAACGCGCTGCCCGCGGTCAAGGAACGGTGCGACCTGGTGACCGAGCGCGACCACGGCGGGGGAGTGGCCGAGCTGATCGATCGGATCATCGAGACCGACCTCTCTGAGTGATCCGCGCCGGCTTCCCTAAGATCACACTCGTCATGGGTGCGATCGGGGGGAGCGGCGTGGCGGGCTGGAAGCTGAAGAGGGCGATCAAGGGTGATCGGCTGGCTCGGTGGGCGACCGAGCTGTTCGCGCCCCAGGTGCTGGTGATCGGGCTGCCGCCCGTCGTGGGACTCATCCCGCTCGGCTGGCCCGGGGCCGCCTGGGGGTTGGTCGCCTCGGCGCTGTGCGGCGGGGTGCCCACGCTGGTCATCGCCGTCGGGGTCCGCACGGGCCGCCTCGATTCCCGGCACATCCTCGACCGCTCCCGGCGCGCCGGTCCGCTGCTGGCAGCGGTCGCCGCCGTCATGGTGGCGCTCGCGCTGATGTCCGCGCTGGGCGCCCCGCGGCTGCTCGTGGCGACCGTGTCGGGGATGCTGGCCGGGCTCGCCGTGACCCTTCCCATCACCCTCAGGTGGAAGATCTCGTTCCACGCGGCGGTGTCGGCCGGCACCGTGGTGGTCCTCGCCCATGTCCTGCCCGCCGTACCGGCATTGGCGGCGGGCGCGGTCGTCGTCGCGGGAGTGTGCTGGGCCCGGGTCCGGCTCGCCCATCACACCCCGGCCCAGGTCCTGGCGGGAGTCGCGGCAGGTGTGACGTCCTCCTGGGCGACCTTGGCACTCTTCGGCTTCTGAGCCTTCTGAAAAATCATCTATTGACATGAAATGTCAGGAGTCGTAGAAGTTATCAGTTGATCAGTAAAACACATCAAGAAGGGAGTGGCCGGAAAACCGGAAAGGGCTCAACAATTTGGACGCCAGGGACGCTCATTGTCGCCAGGCCGCGAGAGAAGCGAGGCTCTTGTGGGACGGATGGATCGCCGACAGGCGTTGAAGGTAGCAATCACCACCACGGCTGTGGCCGGTCTCGGCGTGGCCGGCGTGGTGCCGGCATACGCGGACAACCGTGACATGGCCACCCTCGGGCGTGACCCGCATCTGCCCGATGTGGCAGGAATGCGTGGGGACCGGCGGGCGAACGAACTGTGGTACGTCTACAACCAGACTTTCCGTGCGGCCCCGCCCACGGAGGTGCAGGCGGCCTACCGGGCCATAGGCGAGATCGCGGACGGCTCGGTCGCGGGCGTTCTCGCTCTCTACCGAGAGAGCCGGCGATCCGGAACGTATCCCCGGGGGTTCGTCAAGCGGGTCGCCCCGGCTCGCGCCGCCTTCGCGACTCTCTCCCGGCTGCAGTTGGCCGCCTTCGGCCGCTACTACCGTCATCACGACCTGACCCGGCCGTTCCTCTACCTGGGTGAGGGCTCGCTCTACGACCCGAGGATGCCGGGCGACTCGAAGGTCCACATGCTGGACCTGGGCCCGAACGGCGAGCCTACGGAAGGCTGGCACCTGTGGCACGCGGTCAACCGGGCCATGATCCTGCTCGGGATCGACTCGGGCCGCTGGTGCGCCATCGATCCGCTGGTCGGTCTCGGGTGGTCCGCCCAGTCGATCGCCGAACCGAAGCCGGACGCGGTGAACCCGCCGCTGGACCGGCGTACGGCGGACAGGCTGATCCGCCAGTGGCGGCACCGCGACGCCAACGAGATCGACGTCGCTTTCGACTCGTTCCCCTATCCGGCCGACATCAACTGACAGAGATGATGTAGGTGAGCACCTCCCGCCGGGGTCTGACCCATCAACTGACTGACTTCGGGTCTTCAACGGGATCTGTCGGCCTGGGCCGGGAGGTGCCCAGTCTCCCGACGAACTGTCCGGGGCCTGCGCCCACCGGATCTGATCCTGATCGATCCGATCAGGGGCCGCCGCCTTCCGGTGGGCGGCGGCCCGGACGGTTTCCCTGGCCGAGGGCGTCGCATTCTGAAGCAGAATTAGTAACTCCAGTTACCGTAATCGCTGTTACCATTCGGCGCGGGGGTGGCGACGGGTGGAGCTCGCGAAGCCGGAAATCTTGTTCGGCAGGGAGACGGAGTGGAGCGAGCTGGCGGAGTTCGTCTCGGATCCGACGATGGGGGCGACCCTCGGCCTCGTTTACGGGCGCCGAAGGCAAGGCAAGACCCTGCTGCTCGAACTGCTGGCAGAGGAGTCCGCCGGTTTCGTGTTCACCGGGATGCAGCAGTCCGACGCACAGAACAGGGCAGATCTCGCGTCGGCGTACGCACGGCATGTCGGCCTTCCGGGAGCCGCCTTCTCCACCTGGCGGGATGCCGTGGACGCGCTGCTGCGGCTGGGCGAGGTGCCGTCCGACCGCCCGGTGACCGTCGTGTTGGACGAGTTTCCGTACCTGATGGAGGCGACTTCCGGGCTGGCCTCCATCGTCCAGGCCGCGCTGAGCCCGAGAAGCCGGGCCAGAACGCGAAGCAGGACGCGGCTCATCCTGTGCGGCAGTGCGATCACGAGCATGCGCGCACTGCTGGGAGGAAGCGCGCCGCTCCGCGGCCGGGCGGCTCTTGAGCTGATGGTGCATCCGTTCACCTACCGCGAGGCGTCCGGCTTCTGGGGGGCGGAGCGGGATCCCGAGTTGGCCTTCCGGTTGCACGCTTTGGTCGGCGGCACCCCGGCCTACCGGGACATGTGCAAGGACGCTCCGGCGGGCGTCGACGAATTCGATCAATGGGTGGTGCGGCGCCTCCTCAGTCCGTCCAGCGCGATGTTCCGCGAGGGAAACGTGCTGCTGTACGAGCAGCCGGAACTCGGCGACCCCGCGCTGCACTATGCCGTCCTGGCCGCGATCAGCAAGGGAGCGCACCGACGCGGCGAGATAGCCGCCGCGCTCGGCCGCGCGGACAGCGCCCTGACCTACCCACTGATCATGCTGGAGCACACGCTGCTGGTCGAGCGCTTTGAGGACGCGTTGCGGCAACGGCGGCCCGTCTATCGCATCACCGAGCCGCTGATCAGGTTCCACCAGTTGGTGATCCGGCCCAACGAGGCACGGCTCGTACGGCGTGCCGGTGACCAGGTATGGGCGGAGAACGCCGACGTGGTCGCCTCATTCGTCTACGGGCCCCATCTGGAGGACCTCGCGCGCCAATGGTGTGGAGCTCACGCGTCCGTGCAGACCGTCGGCGGAACGGCGGGCCGCGTGCAACCGGCCACGCTCGCCTGCCGGGCCTGCAAGACCGGCCACGAGCTGGACGTGGTCGTGACCGAGGAGCGCCCTTTCGCCGCGGATCGCATCACCGCCATCGGCGAGGTCAAGGCGACCGCCAAGCGGGTCGACGTGAAGGCGGTGGAGCGCCTGGAGCACATCCGCGCCCTGCTCCCACAAGACAAAGTCCAGGACGTGGTCAAGCTGCTGCTGTTCTCCAGGAACGGTTTCACCGACGGGCTCAAACTTCTGGCCGAGCAAAGAGCCGACGTGGAGCTCGTGGACCTCGCCCGGCTGTATCACGGTGAATAGACGGTTCCGGCGCATAGGCGGGTCATTCAGAGCGGCCGGCTCGGCTCCTGAAGCCCGCCGTACGGATGTTGGGGGAGGAGCTGAGCGATGCACCTGGACATCGACCGGAAGACGCTGGTGGGGGTGTCAGCCGGGGCGGTCATCACAGTGATCGTCGTGGCGCTGCTGCGCGGCCTGTTCGCCGGCGACGGCAACTCGACCAGCCAGAGCGAGGACATCCACCCGGGAAGCACGGGCAGGCCGACCTCGCGGGTGGAAGACGACAGGGCGGAGGTCACCGTGTCGCGGGAGCCGCCCGGCATCGCCGTACCCACCGGGGAAGGAATGATCGACTGCCCGGAGGCCACGGTGACCGTCCGCGACGCCGCCGGGCTCGCCGAGGCGCTGGAGGCGGCCGGGCCGGGTGTGGTGATCAAGCTGAAGCCCGGCGTGTACGCCGACCGGTTCGAGGCGACGATCTCGGGGACGGAGGATGAGCCGATCTTCGTCTGCGGCCCGCCCCAGGCGATCATCGACGGCGGCGGGATCAAGAAGGGCTACGCCTTCCACCTCGACGAGGTCAGCCACTGGCGGCTGGTCGGCTTCACGGTACGCGACAGCCGGAAGGGCGTGATGGCCGACCGGACCGGCGACACGATCATCCAAGGGCTGACCGTCCACGACATCGGGGACGAGGCGATTCACCTTCGCGACTTCAGCAGCGACAACACCGTCCAGTACTGCATGATCTACGCGACCGGCCTGCGCCGGGAGAAGTTCGGCGAGGGTGTCTATCTCGGCACCGCCGAGAGAAACTGGGCCACCGTATCCGGCGGGCGGATGGACCGCAGCGACCGCACCATCGTGCGCGGCAACGTCATCCGGTCCACCGCCGAGGCGATCGATATCAAGGAGGGCACCTCCGGCGGCCGTATCGTCGGCAACATCTTCGACGGCTCCAGCCTCACTGGTTCCGCGAACAACGATTCCTGGGTCGACGTCAAGGGCAACGGCTACCTCATCGAGGGCAACACCGGCAGCGACACCACCGCGGACGGCTTCCAGACTCACGAGATCCTGGACGGCTGGGGCACCGGCAACGTGTTCCGGGCCAACATCATCAACCTCGGGAACTCGGGCGGCGTCGGCATCAACGACACGGTCGGCGGAAACACGATCGACTGCGACAACAAGGTCACCGGCGGCAAACTCGCCAAAAAGGGTGGCTGTTCTTGAGCGCGTGCCCAAAGAATCTGGAAGGGAAAGGATTGGGCGATTGCACTAGTTGCAGTTTACAGATCTCATCAGCGAGGCGCTCGTGAGCCCAAATCTCTATCGTTACGTTCGGGTGCGCGGGGCGAAGTTCGTTGTCCACGAACTGATCTACTTCGCCAATTAGGGTTACATTAGTGTGATACGAACGCGCTTGTTCCGCCATTTCTACGGCGGCATGAGCCACTGCGACAGATTCCACAGGCTCACGCTGCGCCAGCCGCACCTTGGGGCCCGTCATGGCGAACACAACAGCGGTGAGCAGGGCGAGGGCCCGCGTCAACTGAATTCCTCATCGTGTGGGAGTACGCGTCCGGAAAACGAAGATCGGACCGCAAAAGGTTCCATCGTCTGCTCCGCCGTGCTTGCGAAGGAACGTGACCCCCCGCTTCACCCGGTCCTTGGCCCACAAGATTCCGGTCACCGGATGGCGCGAGACCTCATTGGTCCTCGAAATAGGTCCTCGAAACGGGGCCAGGGAACGCACAAGGGGCCGAACCTGGATGTGGTCCGACCCCTGGAAGAACTGGTGGACGATACTGGGATTGAACCAGTGACCTCTTCCGTGTCAGGGAAGCGCTCTCCCGCTGAGCTAATCGTCCGTGCGTGAACTACCGCGAGCGGAAGACGGGATTCGAACCCGCGACCCTCACCTTGGCAAGGTGATGCTCTACCACTGAGCCACTTCCGCGCGATCACCGGAGGTTTCCCTCGGTGACGCTTGCCCTACTTTACCGGATCCCACGGGGTGCCCGTGTCGTCCGTTCGAGGTGGAGACGGGATTTGAACCCGTGTACGCGGCTTTGCAGGCCGCTGCCTCGCCTCTCGGCCACTCCACCAGGTGATCAACCTGAGCGGAAGACGGGATTCGAACCCGCGACCCTCACCTTGGCAAGGTGATGCTCTACCACTGAGCCACTTCCGCGTGCCTTCCGGGGTGCTCCCGGCTCACGGGCAAACTCTATCGCCTCTCCACCCCGCCCCGTGCCACCTGATGGACTCGGGTTGGGGGTTCCAAGAGACTAATCTTGCCCGAATCCGGGCAAGAAAGTTGATAATTGGCGGCCGATCTCCGTAAGGTCCTGCTCTGTGTCCACGACACGGCATCCCTTTGAGGACTTGATCGCTCACCTGACCCGGACGACCACGCTCGGGCCGGGTGAGGCCGCGCGGGTCGTCGCCGAGGTCCTGGCGTACTTCGGCGAGCCCGTCGACGACTACGTCAGGCGACGGCATGGCGAGCTCAAGTCACGCGGGCTCACCAACGATGAGATCTTCCGCAAGGTCTCAGCCGAGCTCTTGGGAAGACGTGTCGCGGCACCGGAGCTGTCCCTGCGCCAACTGCGCCGGATCGTTTACGGATAGGAACGGGATATGTGCGGAATCGTCGCCTACGTCGGGCCGAAAGATGCGGCGCCCATCCTTCTCGAAGGACTTCAGCGGCTGGAGTATCGCGGCTACGACTCGGCGGGCCTGGCCGTGGTCACCGGGAAATCGCTGAAGATGCGCAAGGTCAAGGGGAGGGTCGCCGACCTGGCGACAGCCGTACCGGGGCGGTTCAAGGGCGCGATCGGCATCGGGCACACCCGGTGGGCCACGCACGGCGTGCCGAGCGATGTCAACGCGCATCCCCACCTCGATGAGGAGCAGCGGATCGCGGTCGTGCACAACGGCATCATCGAGAACGCCGACGCGCTGCGGCAGCGGCTGGAGGCCGAGGGCGTCAAGTTCCTCAGCGAGACGGACACCGAGGCGCTCACCCACCTCATCTCACGGACCGTCAAGGAGACCGACTCCCTTGAAGAGGCCGTCCGGAGAGCGCTGAAGAGTGTCGTCGGCACGTACGGCATCGCCGTCATCGACGCGCAGCGCCCCGGCGAGATCGTCGTCGCCCGCAACGGCAGCCCGATCGTCCTCGGCATCGGCGAGAAGGAGATGTTCGCGGCGTCCGACGTCGCCGCCCTGATCCGCTACACCCGCCAGGTCGTCCACCTGGAGGACGGGGAGCTCGCGGTGCTGAAGGCCGACGGCTTTCACACCTTCACGAGCGACGCCCGCGAGACGGCGAAGGAGCCCTTCACGGTCGACTGGGACGCCGGCCACTACGACAACGGCGGTTACGAGCACTACCTGCTCAAAGAGATCTCCGAGCAGCCCGAGACGATCGCCCGGACGCTGCGCGGCCGCATTGACGACCGGTTCCACATCGCCCACCTCGGCGGCCTCAACATGGACGCCCGCGAGACCAGGTCGTTCCGCCGCGTGAAGATCATCGGCTGCGGGTCCGCGTACTACTCGGGCCAGATCGGCGCGCAGCTCATCGAGGAACTCGCCCGGATCCCCGCCGACGCCGAGCCGGCCTCGGAGTTCCGCTACCGCAGCCCGGTCGTCGAGCCGGACACGCTGTACGTCGCGATCAGCCAGTCGGGGGAGACCTATGACACCCTCGGCGCGGTCCAGGAGCTAAAGCGCAAGGGCGGCCGAGTGCTCGGCATCGTCAACACGGTCGGCAGCGCCATCGCCCGCGAGGTCGACGGCGGCGTCTATCTCCACGCCGGCCCCGAGGTCTCCGTCGCCTCGACGAAGGCGTTCACCTCCACCGTTGTCGCCTTCGCGCTGCTCGCCCTCCACCTCGGCCGGGTCCGCGACCTCTCCCCGGCGGACGGCCGGCGGATCTGCGACGGGCTCAGGAAGCTGCCCGAGCAGATCAAGGAGATCCTCGACCAGGAGGAGGGGATCAAGGACCTCGCCCTGAAGTACGCCGAGTCGCCCGGGATGATGTTCGTCGGCAGGGTGCGCGGCTATCCGGTGGCCCGCGAGGGCGCGCAGAAGCTCAAGGAGATCTCCTACGTGCACGCCGAGGCATACCCGGCGAGCGAGCTCAAGCACGGACCACTCGCGTTGATCAGCCCGGAGCTGCCGACCGTGGCGATCGTGCCCGACGACGAGCTGCTGGAGAAGAACCTGACCATCCTCGGCCAGATTCGCGCCCGCAGCGGCCGCATCCTCATGGTCGGCCACCACGTCTCCGACGCGGCCGACGACTGCATCGTGGTGCCCAAGAATGAGCCCGAGCTCGACCCGATCCTCCTGACGATCCCCCTCCAGCTCTTCGCCTACCACGCCGCCGTCGCCCTCGGCCGCGACGTCGACAAGCCCCGCAACCTCGCCAAGAGCGTCACCGTCGAATAGCCCTGTCTTGCCCGTACGGCTCCCGCCCACAGTTCGGGCGGGAGCCGTACGCGCGAGTGGACCTGGGGTGTGGCCTGAGCGACGGCGGGCCGTAAATGGTATCAATTTGCTTGCTGTGTAATTATAATGCTTGCATGGCTGCCATTCATGTACGCGATATCTCCGATGACACCCTCACCACACTGAAAGTGCGCGCCGCCCGAGCGGGGCAGTCCTTGCAGGGCTACGTCAGGCGGCTTCTCGAGAATGAGGCAGAAACTCTCACCCTGGAAGAAGCCGCAGAGCGGGCGCGTGCCATCGCCGCCCGATCCACAGTCAGCGCCGACGACATCGTGGATGCGATCGCTGAGATGCGTGAGGCTCGCGCGTGATCGTCCTGGACACGTCCGCGCTGGTCGAGTTCCTGGTCGGCGCTGATCCTCTCGCCGAGAAGGTCCGTGCCGTCGCCATGGGTGAGCGGCTGGCCGCACCTCACGGCGTCGATCTCGAGTGTGCCGCCACCCTGCGCGGTCTGGTTCGCGGCAAGAAGCTGCCCGCCGATGAGGGAAAGCGCGCCCTGGAGTTGCTCGGCGCACTCAATCTGAAGCGGTACGACCACGTCCCGCTGCTTTCGCGGATCTGGGAGTTGCGGGACAACATGTGGCCGTACGACGCCTCGTACGTGGCGCTGGCCGAGTCCCTTGGGGCCGATTTTGTGACAGTGGACGGCAAGTTCGTTGGTGCTCCGGGTCTGAAGTGCACCATCCGCAACCTGCGTAAAGGCTGATACCCCGCCGGTCAGTGCGCCGAGTAGACCTCGACGGCGGCGAAGTGGCCTCCGGCTTTGGCGAGCTTGCCGTCTGTCGTGACGAGAGGGCAGTCCAGGGCTTCGGCGAGAGCGACATAGGAGGCGTCGTACGCCGTGAGATTGTCGCGCAGGGACCAGACGCGTTCGGCGATCCTGGCGAGCGGATACCTGATGACATGCATCAGGTAGAACTCGCGGCGCGCGTCGTTGGCCCGGTCAAGGGTGATCTTGCGCCCCTGCAGCAGGCCTCGGATTCCGTGCAGGAATTCGGCGTCCAGCAGGTTCGGCGCGTGCAGCGACGTGCCGATCATCCGGTGGATGAGATCACGATTGGGATGGGTCGCCTCCAGCGCGTGGATGATCGCCGACGCGTCCACGACGATCACGTTTACTCGCCCCGCCCTGACCTGACGGCCGCGACGATCTCCTCGTTGGTGGGCCCGGCCTCTCGTGATCGAGCCAGAGCCCGCTCAAGAATCTCGGCGTTCGTGGGGCGCCGCGCGATCTCGCGCAACTCGCGAAGGAGATAGTCCGACATGGACAGGCCTTCTTCCGCGGCACGCGCGCGAATCGCCGCGTGCACGTCGTCGGGCACGTTGCGGATCTGCAGGTTCTTCGGCATCAGCTCAGCCATCTCCCCAGGGTAGATGAACTCAGCATGCCGTGCACCCAGACTGCATGCAAGAATGTCACGGATTGTAGTGATAATCCTGACTATTTGTTTCCTGGTCGGCCCGGGTGAGGAGGGTGACCTCGGTGCCGTGGCAGACGATGAGGTGCCCGTCAAGGGTGATGGCCAGGGCTGCGATGGGGTTGGGGAACGGTAAGGCGGGGCTGATTTGCCGGCCCGTGGCCAGGTCCCACGTGCGCAGGGTGCAGTCCCAGCCGCCGGTGACGGCGGTCGGCTGACCGTCCAAAGTGGTGGTGGCCAGGGCGGAAATAGTGCCGGTATGGCCGGACAGCAGTGCGCCGACGCGGCGGCCCGATTCCGGGTCGGCAAGGCGCAGCCATCGTCCGACGGCGGACACAATCACCGGTCGCCCGCCGACGTCGACAACGTCAACCGCCTTGATCGAGCCGACCTGGGGGAAGACTGGGCCGATTTGCTGGCAGGTATCCAGGTCCCATACCCGAATGGTCTTGTCGGTGCTTCCGGTGATGGCGGTCGGCCGTCCTTCGAAAGTGGCGGTGGCCACGGACGTCACCCAGCCGGTGTGTCCGGTGAGGAGCCTGCCGACGGGTTCGCCGGTGATGAGGTCGCGCATGCGTACGCTGTTGTCGTCCCCACCGATGACGGTGATCGGCCGTCCGTTAAGGGTGGTGATGACTGCCGCGGTTATCCGGTTGTCGTGGCCCAGGGGGTTGCCGATGGGCTGGCAGGTGCCCAGATCCCACGCCTGCGCGTTCGTCTCGTTGAAATCGTGGATGATCGCAATCGGCCGCTCACGAATGAGGGAGTTGGCTGCGGAACGGACGGCAATGAGGTCCCCATGTAGCTCTTCCCCGATGGGCTGGCCGCTGGTGAGTTCCCACACCCGTATGGTGTCTTGGCTGCCGGTGACGGCGATCGGCCTTCCGTGCAAGGTGGTGACGTTCGCTGATCGCACATAGCGTTTGTGCCCGGCGGCGGGCGTGCCGATGGGTGTGTCGCTGGCAAGGTCCCATACCCGTACGATGCCCTCGCCGTCGCCGGTGATGGCCGTCGGCCGTCCGTGCAAGGTGGTGGTGACTATTGAGAACGCGCAGAAGACGGGAAAGGGGAGGGGTTCGCCGATGGGCTGGCCGGTGGTCAGATCCCACACCAGCACGGTGCAGTCATCATCATCGCTGCCGGTGACGGCGATTGGGCGACCTCGGAGGATGGCCGTGGCCACCGAATTCACCCGATAGAGGTGGCCGGTGAGGGGTTCGCCGATGGGCTGGCGCGTGGTGAGATCCCATATGCGTACGGCGCCCTGGTGGCCGGTGACGGCGATCGGCCGCCCGTCCAATGTGGTGGTGGCTACCGAGTACGCCCAGTCGTCATGTCCGGTGAGGGGTTCGCCGTTGGGTTGGCCGGTGGCCAGGTCCCAGATGTGTACGGTCTCGTCGTTGCCGGCGGTGATGGCGGTCGGTCGGCCGTGCAGGGTAGTGACGGCGACCGCGTTCACCCAGCCGGTGTGGCCGGTGAAAGGTTCGCCGATGGGCTGGCCGGTACCCAAATCCCACACACGCACAGTCATATCCGAGCTGCCGGTGACGGCGACGGGTCGTCCGTGCAGGGTAGTGGTGGCCACCGAGGCCACCAGCTGGGTGTGTCCCTCGCAGGGCTCGCCGACAGGTCGGCCGGTGGTCAGGTCCCAGATGCGGACGGATTTGTCGTTGCCGGCGGTGATGGCGGTCGGTCGGCCGTGCAGAGTTGTGGCGGCGACCGCGTTCACCCAGCCGGTGTGGCCGGTGAAAGTCCAGAGCAGCCGGTGATCGATGTGGACACCGTGGCATTGGACCACCCGCCGGGTGGCGGTTGGACGCCGGTCACGATGCGAGGGTCGGCGGTTCCCATACCTGTCATGACTCCTTTGCGGGTTGGCCGACGGTTCGGTGGATCAACGTGGCGGCTGGACCCGCAACGGTGGTTTCGGCAGTCAGAGCCTCTCCCCCCGCGAGCGCACCGTTTGGACCTGCTGGCGTGCGATTCAGCGCCTTCTTTGATCTATAGCATCTTGTCAGAAGAGGTGCGCTATGGTCTGTTTTGGCGGGGTTGTAGCGCAGAGGTAGGCGCACGGCAGCGTTGTTGATACGTCGGTTCGAATCCGACCTTCCCTGCTATCTCTTTCACTATTTGGAGCGTTGATGGCCGACGTGCCCGGACAGGGCGTGACATCCGTACCCGGAGCGTCAGAGGGTTCGAAGCGGCCGTCCGCGTTGCCGGAACCAGTGCGGGTGAGGTGCCAGGGGGAGTGGCACCAGGTGGCCGTACGGGGTGGCCGGTTGGAGACCCTCGCGCACACCGCCGCGGAAGCGGAACGCGAGGACGTCGTCAGCGCCCTGGGCGGCGAGCTGTCGGGATGCTTCGCCGTACGGCAGGCATGGCGGTCGGGACGGCGACTGCCCAAGAAACTGCGGGCACTGCGGCGGGTGCTGATCGATCGCGCCCTGGCCGGTGACACTCAAGACGTGTTGGAACTGCTGGACGCCGGGTGGGATCCAACGGTACGCGACGGAGACTCGGGGAGGACGCTGCTGCACCTCCTGGCCCGCCTTGACCACGAACCGTTGCTGGAGCGGCTGCTCGCGGCGGGACTCGACATCAACACCGGTGACCACCATGGTCGCGGACCCCTGCAGGCGGCGGTGTGCGAGGGCGGTTCGCCCGCCCTGGTACGCGCTTTGGCGGATGCCAGAGCCGACCTCGGTCCCTTCACCGGTGATCTGTTCAACTGGCTGGCGGTGCGCCGCCTCGATCTGGACTTCCTCGTGGAGCGGATCGACGACGCCATCACCGCGGGCGCCCTGGCCTGACAGTCGGCGCCCCGCGCGAGAGCACCGACATTCTCCTCTTTTGTCCCATGGTTTATGCCATGGCCAGGCTGTACGCCCGGTCCGGGCACGCGTCTTCCGCCACCCCGGCCGGTGAGTCGTTGTACGGGGACGCGATGATTCAGCCTGAAGATCGACAATGACGAGGTGTTGTGATGACCGGTGTGAACCACATGGTGGACCTGACGGGGAACGGTCAGGCTTCGCGTGAAGCGGGCGGTGGTCCCGTGCCCGGCCGTACGTCACAGGTGGAAGACCCGATGGCGGTGGCCGACGACCTGTTGAGGCGGCTGAGAGAGATCCGGACCGAGCCCGGAACCAACCCGCAACTGGAAGCCCTGGCGCTCACCGTTTCGGCCAACCTGCCGGTTCTGTTGTGGGGCGAGCCGGGCATCGGCAAGTCGGCGGCGTTGCGGCAGATGGCCGCCGGGCTGGGCGTTCCCATGGAGACGGTGATCGCCAGCGTGCACGAGCCGTCGGACTTCTCCGGGCTGCCGATCATCGGCGACGATCCGGCGACCCAGGGCGTGCCGATGGCGCCGCCGGACTGGGCGGTGCGGCTGGCCCGGCACGGCAAGGGGATCGTGTTCTTCGACGAGCTTTCCTCGGCCCCACCGGCGGTGCAGGCGGCGTTGCTGCGGGTGGTGCTGGAACGGCGGGTCGGGAGTCTGGAGTTGCCGCCGTCGGTGCGGGTGGTGGCCGCCGCGAATCCGCCTGCCAGCGCGGCCGACGGCTGGCACCTGAGCCCACCGCTGGCCAACCGTTTCGTGCACCTGCGCTGGACCTGCGATTCGCGGGTCGTCGCGCGTGGCATGACGGGCACCTGGCCGCTCATCCCGATTCCCGTCGTGGACGCCACCCGGATCACGTCGGCGACCGCACGCGCGCGGGGTATCGTCTCCGGCTTTCTGACGGCCCGGCCCGGTCTCGCCCACCACCTGCCCGCCGACGCCGAAGCGCGGGGCGGGGCATGGCCGTCCCCCCGGACCTGGGAGATGGCACTGCGGCTGATCGCCTTCGGCTTCGCCACCGGAGTGGAACCGGAGGCGTTGTCGGCGGCCCTCGTGGGCGCACTCGGTGACGGCACTGGAATCGAGTTGCTGTCATATCTGGAGGAACTCGACCTGCCCGACCCCGACCGGGTGCTGGCCGACCCGAAGGCGTTCGCCCTGCCGAAGCGCGGCGACCGGCAGTTGGCGTTCCTGACCGCCGTGGTCTCCGCCGTACAGGCCGACTGCGATCGTCGGCGCTGGGAGGCCGGGTGGCAGGTTTTGGCCAAGGCCGTCGATGCGGGAGTGCCGGACGTGGCCGCCCGCGCCGCCTACGACCTGGCCGCGTTGCGTGACACCAACTGGCCCGTCCCGTCCGTCGTGGACGCCTTCATCGAGGTGCTGCGGCTGTCCGGGACGCTTCCCGGCCGAGGGTAGGCGCTTGATGGACGGGCAGAGTCCCCCCACACCGGACGCCGAGACCGCGCCAGGACCGGAAGCCGTATCCGAGCCGGAAGCCGTACCCGGACCGGGCGCCGTATCCGAGCCGGGCGCCGTACCCGGACCGGGCGCCGTATCCGAGCCGGGCGCCGTATCCGAGCCGGGACCGGAGCCCGAGCCGGTGCGGGGGCACGCCGAGCTCGACCGGGCGAAGTTGCTGGCCGCGCGGTTCCGGGCCGCGGGCGCGCGCCCCTATCTCGCCACCGCGTTGTACGCGCTGACCGTCGTCCCAAGCGCCCAGGCGCCCACCATGGGCGTGGACCGGCACTGGCGATGCTACGTGTCACCGCACTTCGTCGAGGCCACGCCCGTAGAGGAACTCGCGGCGGTGTGGATCCACGAGGTCTCCCACCTGCTGCGTGACCACCATGCCCGGGCCGATCGGCTCAGCCCGGACGATCAGCGCGGACGCCTGCTGGCGAATGTGGCGCAGGACTGCGAGATCAACGACGACCTGCTCTCCGACGGGTTGCCGCTCCCGGCGAGCCGGGTCGCTCCGGACACTTTCGATCTGCCCGCGGGATTGCTGTTCGAGGAGTACCTGCGCCTGCTGCCGGTGACCGTGGTGGTTTGTCCCGGTGAGGGGTGCGACCATGAGGGCGAGGGGCATACGATCCACGTCGAGTGCGGGTCGGGAGCCCACGGCCACGACAGATCGTGGGAGTCGGCGGCGGGGCGCGGCCCCTCCGTGTCGCCGGTGGAGGCGGAGGCGATCCGCAGGCAAACCGCCGAGGCCATCCGCGCGCATCAGCGCTCCAGAGGCAATGTGCCGGCGGGCTGGCAGCGCTGGGCCGAACAGGTGCTTGAGCCGGTCGTCGACTGGCGGCGCGTGCTCACCGGCGCGGTCCGCGAGGCGCTCGCCTGGGCGTCGGGTGCCGCCGACTACCGGTACGGCAGGCCGTCCCGCCGCGCCGCCGCGTTGCGTGGAGTGGTGCTGCCCAGCCTGCGCCGGCCGTTGCCCAAGGTCGCGGTGGTGATCGACACTTCCGGCTCGATGGGCGACGACGACCTCACCGCCGCCCTCGCCGAGGTCACCGGCGTGCTGCGGGGCGTCGGCGTCCACGGCAACCGGGTCACCGTCCTGTCCTGCGACGCCGACGTGCATGCCGTACGCCGCGTGACCAGCATCGATCAGGTCGAGCTGCTCGGCGGGGGCGGGACGGACATGCGTGTCGGCATCGACGCGGCCCTGACCGGGCCGGAGCCGCCCAACGTCGTCGTCGTTCTCACCGACGGCCACACCCCCTGGCCGGACACCGCCGCGTCCTGCCGGATCATCGCCGGCCTCATCGGCGACGACCCACCCATCCCCCCGTCCTGGATCGAGACCGTACGGATCACGCTGTGAGCGTGCGACGGCCACAGTGCTTACGCTCCGTTACGCGTGGTCGGCACGCTGTCCGCGGCAGTTGAGCGTTTCCTTAGCCGGTGATCAATGATTGAGCGTGGGCTTGACAGTCGAGGTAGCGGAATGAATATTCATTCTATGGCTGATGACCGGACGGACAAGCGCACGGCCGTGCTTGACGCCGCCCTCACCCTGTTCGCCGAGCGCACCTTCGCCGCAACCCCGATGCCCCTGGTGGCCGAGCGCGCCGGCGTCGGAATGGGCACGGTCTACCGGTACTTCCCGACCAAGGAAGCCCTGGGGAACGCGGTGCACCAGCGGGCAAAGACCGCCATGCTCGCGTACATGACCCCGGCCGGGACATACGAGTCGATCCGGGCCGAGTTCGGTGCAGTCTGGCGGGGCCTGGCGCACTTCGCCCGCGACCACCCCGACGCGTTCGTGTTCCTGGAACACCAGCAACACGAGCACTACCTCGACGCCGACAGCCGGGCGCTATCGGCCCGCATCGAGGAACTCGCCCTCGATCTGACCCGCCGCGGCCAGGCCGCCGGCGATGTCCGCCCCGCAGCCCCCCACCTGCTCGTCGCGCTGGTCTTCGGCGCGTTCGTCGGGCTGGTCAAGGCCGTCCGATCGGCCGGGGAGACGCTGTCGGACGCCGACATCGTCGTCGCCGAGGCGGCCGCCTGGGATCTGCTCCATGCATCGACCGAAGGAAACCAACCATGACCGACCCCCGCACCGTCCTGATCACCGGCTGCTCATCCGGGATGGGCCGACACGCCGCGCTGCACCTGCACCGGGCCGGCTACCGGGTGTACGCCACCGCCCGCCGCCCGCAGACGCTCGCCGACGACGGCCTGACCATCCTGCCCCTGGACGTCACCGACGAGGCCTCGATGACCGCCGCGGTCGACCACATCGAAGATGCCCACGGCGCGGTCTCCATCCTGATCAACAATGCCGGATACGGGCTGCACGGGCCGGTGGAGGAAGTGACCGCAGACGACCTCCGCAGTCAGTTCCCGCTGCCCGACGCACCCGCACACCCCACCGCGTAGCCCGACGACAACCGTTCACTGAGTCTCATCGGCGGGAGTCAGGTCACGGCAGGAGGGAGTCGGGGGTCTCACAGGTCACGGCCCGCTCGATCAGCGTGTCGAGGATGTCCACATCAGTGATCGAGTTGATGTTGTTCTTGAGGGCGTCAGACACAGTGAACCCGCGTGCCGCAAGGACTTTGAGGATGTCTTGGGCCCTTCCTTCGACCCTTCCTTCGGCCCTTCCTTCCTCTTTGCCTTGCGCGAAGTAGCGGCGGGCAAAGTCGCTCTGGTACTCGTAGGTTCCGGTTGCCATGAGGCCCTCCCATATATGTTTGGCTGCTCCTCCTGGTAGCAGCCTGAACACAACATCAGCGTACTTGCAGGCACGGTCTTCATCGAGGTCGCCGATCACTGAGAGTAGCGCACGAAGCACGTCCGCTCCATCGAGATCGGCGCCGTGGGCGAGGGCTGACAGGACGGTCAGCTCGGGGGATGCGGCGGCCTCCTTGGGTTCGGTGATCGCCGGGATCATGGACAGGTCGCAGACGAGGGGTGTCAGGTCCAGTCCAGGATGGCCGGTGGGGATGGTCTTGGCACACCATTGGGTGGCGGTGGAGTCGGGGCACAGGACCAGCAGCATTACCGGGCACCTGAGCCGGGCACGGACGAGGGCGAGGTAGACGAGCCAGGAGTAGTGCTTGTCGTTGTCCTCGGATCGTTGTACTTCGACGATCGCCGCGAGGGCAGGGGGTCGGTCGGGCTCGAGGGCGTGGAAGACGATGACCGCGTCGGCGCGTTTGGGTGCGGGGACGAATTCGGTGGCGTCCTCGGAGGACAGGGTGACCTCTCCGTAGTCGGGCAGGGGGAGGCCCAGGATGTCGCGCACAAGTTCTGCGGCGAGTTCCGGACGGTTTTGCACGAGCATGATCCATGCTTCGTGCTCGAATGACGGGGGCATGGCGATCACGATAGGCGATCGGTTGATTACTCATTGTCGCAAAAGGAAGTGATCTACGTGGCTCGGATGAGATCGCTTATGCGATGTCGAAGAACTTCATCCTGGCCGGTTGAGGTTTCTGACACCGGGTAGCTGATTCTGCCGGGTGTCACCCTGATTACGCCTACGAATTCGGTCTTCAGCGCGTCTTGGACGGTCTTGGCGTCCTGATCGACAGTCGGCGAGAGTAGAAGTCTGCCGATCCGTCCCACGATTGCGGACAACGCTGCGAAAGCAGTCGGGAGAATCAGGATTGGGGGACGAGTCGGGCGTTATGGCGTAACTTCCGGACTGTCGCAGTTGGACGCGCGATGAGCAGCCAACCAGCAGTTGGAAGGGACGTCAAGGCTTGTTTGCCGCCGGGACGCCGCCTCGCCCTTGACCAGCTGCGGGAAGTCCGGATGCTGCCGGTCGGCGCTGAACCGCCGGTCGTTCAACACGGTTCGCACGTCTTCGTGGCGGCTGACCACCCAGGCCCACCCGCCGTCGGGCAGACGAACCCGCGAGGCCGGCTCTTCTTCGCGGATCTCTTCGTACGCCGGCGGCGGCGCGAACGGGCACGTACGGGCCATGGGGAACTCGTGCTTCTCGGCGGTAGTCATGACTTTTTCCTTCCACGACGTCACGGACAGGCGATAGAGGCTGGACACCGAAAGCCGTGTGTGAACGGCAGTTGATCGACGGTGCGACCGGGTTTGGCTCTGGGATGCGGCGGACCAAGGAGCCGCAATGGACCACCGGGACCGACAACATCGGCAAATTCAGACTCGGCCCGTCCCCTCACGGGCAAAGTTCGGTTCCGCCGCTTCCAGTCGTGGTACCGCAATGCCCAGCCGTCGTGCTTCCGCGAGGGTGTCTCGGCAGATCTCACGCGGCTCCTCGGCGTCGGGGTCGGAGTGCGCCTCGAAATTCACGCGCAGCGGCGTGACATGAGCAGTCAGCCAGGCGAGCACGGGCGCCATCAGCCAGGTGGGCGCCCGGAACAGCAGCACACCGCCCCGGTGACGTCGCAGGTCGATGCCGCGCGCCTTGAGGAGCGGCAGCAGCTCGCGGCCAGTCAGCAGCGCCTCGCGGAAGTCGCTCGTCGACCCGGCCAGCTTGGACAGGGAACCCAGCCTCAAGCCCTGCGAGAACAGGCCGGTATCCGACACGAAATGGACCCACAGCCAGCCGCGGAAGTCAGGCCGCTCCTTAGGCCGGAACCCGGCCTCGCGAAACGCCTGGCGCACGGCCCGCTCCCGGTCGGTCGGGGGCTGGCCGAGGGTGCCGAAGATGGCCGACGGCAGCATCCCCCCACGGAGCACGCCGTCCGCGCCGAAACCGCCACCGGCCTGGGGAAAGCCCCAGGCGATCCGGTCGACAGGGAGCGCGCCGATCGCGGCCAGCGGCTCGGTCCAGATGTTGCCGAAGACCAGCACCGTGGCCTGGCCGACCCGCGGGGCCAGGAAGGCCGTCGCCTCCGCGAGGCGGTGGTGCGGCACGCTGAGCACGATCAGGTCGAAGTCGTGGTCCGGCTCCAGCGCCTCGCGGTAGCGCACCGGCCACTGCTCGACGACACGCTGCCCCCACACCCGGCGCCGCGTATCGAGCAGGTCGAGGTCGATCGCTTCCCCGTACGTCGCCGCGCGACCCGGGCGGACGTAGAACTCGACGTCATGCCCGGCCCGTTCCAGGGCCCAGCCGTAGACGGTGGCGATCACGCCTCGGCCGAACATCAGGATCTTCACGCTGCACCTCGTGGGGTACGATCGATTTGGAGGCCATCTCCACTTTTCAAAATATGGAGGTCATCTCCATTTGTCAACAGGAGGCAGCGCATGACCGACGACAAGCCGCTGCGGGCCGACGCCCAGCGCAAGCGCGAGGCCCTGCTCGCCACGGCCCGGGAGGTCTTCGACACCGGAGGCTTCTTCGACCTGCGCTTCGATGACTTCGCTCGCCTGGCCGGGGTGGGCACGGGTACGCTGTACCGCCACTTCCCCACCCGGGAGGCGCTGGCCGAGGCGGTCTACCACGGGGAAGTCGCCACGCTGTGCGACCGCGCCCGCCAGCTCCAGGCCACGCTGCCCGCGGCGGAGGCGTTGGCGGCCTTTCTGCGTGGCATGGTCGACCACATGGACGCCCATCAGGGCCTCGCCCGGACGCTGGCCACGCTCATGGCCGATCGCTCGAGTGCCCTCGCCGAGGGCAGCCGGGCGCTTGAGCAGGCTGTCACCGACCTGGTGGCCGCCGCCGTACAGGCGGGCGCCGTTCGCGACGACGTGGACGCCGGTGCCGTCATGATGGCGCTGCACGGCATCGGCGCTGCCCATGACCGCCCCGATTGGCGGGCCGAGGCCGACGATGTCATCACCCTCGTGCTGGACGGGCTGCGCCGCCCGCTATGACAAGGTGCGACACGAGGTCGCATGCCGCGAGCGAAGGATCCGGTTAGTAGTACGGCGGCGACGATGCGGTCCAGGGTGGTCACCCGGCTGATGCCGCCTACACCCGTGAAGTTTCAGGATGTGTGCGAGAGCGATGAGGGCGCGACTCTGCCAGTTCTGACGCTTGTCGAAATCCGCCTACGTCACCGAAGGTGGGACTGGTCTAACCCTGTGTAGCAAGCTGTAGTGCGACAGCTTTGTGTCTGCGACAGCCTGCCTGTTGACATAACGACCGCCTGCTTTTGTCAGTGCCTCGCGGGTGGCGCGTGCGATGTCGACGGCGCCTGGCGTGTCCGAATGGATGAGCAAAGCCTCCGCCGTCAGGGGGACGTCCACCCCATCGACGGATGTGACCTTTCCGTCGGACACCATTGACACGGCGCGCCCGGCGGCGATGTCGGGGTCGGTGACCATGACGTCGGGCTGGTCACGCGGGACCAGCAGGCCCTCGCTTGTGTACGCGCGGTCGACGAAGGCCTCCGCGACGGTGGTGATCCCGTTTTCTCCGGCGAGCTTCCACGTGGCCGTTCCCACCTGGCAGAGCAAGGGGAGGCTCAGCTCACCTGCGCGCCGATGGAGACACCGTTCCGGGCCGCCGTCTCGCAGGTGCGCCGCATGATGTCGGGGTCACCGGCATGGAAACCGCACGCGATGTTCGCGCTGGTGACGATTCCGAGCAGACTGTCGTCGTCGGCGATGGTCCACTGGCCGAATCCCTCGCCGACATCGGTGGTGAGAGACACGGCGGGTGCAGCAGGTCGCGGCGAGCGAGATGCCGACGATTCCGGCCCCGTGAGCTGTGCTTTTCGGTCATGGCTCGATTATCGGTTCTCAAACACCCACTCGAATAGCGATGATTTCCGGCTGGTATTCGTCAGAGTTGCCGAACGGTCGGGTGCCTCGTTCACCCGCCTATCGCGTCCCGCAAGGCCGTGCGGCAGGCCCGGACGGCGGGGTGTCGGCCGCTGCCGCGCCGGACGGCGGTGAAAAGCCTGCGCGCCTGCCCCTCGGGCAGCGGATGCAGGGGGATCGCCGGAGCGCGGCCACACCACATGAGGTCGGGAAGCAGCGCCGCGGCATGTCCTTGCTCCACGAGTCGCAGGTGAAGCAGGAGGTCGCTCGACTCGAAGCGGACGTCGGGTTCGAATCCGGCGTCGCGGCACAACGTGGTCGCCCAACGGCGGGCCATCGTGCCCTCGGGTTCCATGATCCAAGGTTCGTCGGCCAGCATGCGCAGCGCCTCCTGGGGTCCGGCCGCGCCGGTGACGGTCGCGTGGGCCAGGCGCAGGGCGTCGTGGCACAGGTCCTCTTGTTCGAGCTCGGCCGGCCGGGCATTGGGGCAGCCCGGATACTCCTCCGCGATGACCAGGTCGAACTCGCGCGCGAGCAGGGCGGGCAGGGCGGTTTCCGGTTCGGCCTGGGTGACGTGGACGCGAAGGCGGGGATGGGCGTCGCGCAGCAGCGCCAGCGCGGCCGGCATGAGGGCCATCGCCGCCGTCTGGAACGACGCCACGCGTAGTGTGCCGGTCAGCTCGGTCAGTGAGGAGGCGATGTCGGCTTCGGCCTGTTCGAGCCGTTCCAGCAGCGCTTCGGTATGGGCGACGAGGATCTCGGCCTGAGGGGTCAGGCGTACGCGCCGCCCCGCGGGCTCCAGGAGAGACACGCCGACCTCCGTCTCCAGCAGGGACAGTTGCTGGGAGATCGAGGAAGGGCTGTAGGACAGGGCGCCGGCGACCGCGGCGAGCGTGCCGCGATGTTTGAGTTCACGCAGGAGCCGGAGCCGGTGCAGATCGAGCATCAGGTATCAGCCTTCTCAATGTCGGCATGATCGGTCAGTTCTTCTAATGATTATTGCGTGAAAGCATTCGCTGGCTCGACTTGGGTGTCAGCCCATGGCCCGGATGTATTACTTATTGTGACGAGTTGTACGCTTAGCGTTCAGGGGTCTGTCGGGGGAGGTGCACCGGGATGCGGCGGCGTGTGTTTCTTACGGGAGGGATGCTTGCGTTCCTCGCCGGATGCGTTCCGGGAAATCCGGCTTTCGCGCAGGCGATCTCATTGGTCGTGCCCGCTCCTCCCGGCGGGCGAAGTGAGGCCTTCGCCAAGGCGCTGAAGGCGCTCATCGAGAGCCGGCGGCTGGCGCGGAGCGTGCAGATCCACAACCGCTCGGCCGGCGACGGGAGGCTCGCACTCGTCGAGTTCGCCAGCACGAGGAAGCCCTACGATCTCATGGTCACAGGTCCGGGCCTCGTCGCGGTCGCCGCGATGAACCGTGCGGGCGCGCTCATCGGGAACACCTCGCCCCTCGCCAGGCTCGCGGGGGAGTGGCAGGTGCTCGTGGTGCCCACGAACTCCCGGTTCCGGACGTTCGACGATCTCGCCTCATCCCTTCTGCGCGATCCCTCGAATCCTCGTTTGGCCGGTCAGGGCACAGGTGGGCCCGACCACGTGCTCTACGGGCTGATCGCCCAGGGGCTCGGAGTCGACGGCCGGCTGCTCGACTATGTGGGGTTCGCCGACTCGGCCCAGGTCGTCGCGGCCATGCTCGACGGGCGGGTGGCGATCGGGCTGGGCAGTTGCACGGAGTTGGGCGGGCAGATCCGCGCGGGGCGGCTGCGCCCACTGGCCGTCTCGTCGTCGCAGCGGCTGTCCGACCTGGACGCGCCCACCTTGATGGAGTCGGGGGTGCGGCTGGAGTACGCCAACTGGAAGGGGCTTCTCGGTCCCGGCATGCTGAGCGATCGCGACCGGGCGGCGCTGCTCGATCTGTGCCGCGCCGTCGGCGACGCGCCCGGGTGGCAGAAGGCGTGCACGCGCAACGGGTGGGCGTCCATGTACCTGGCCGGGGACGATTTCCAGCAGTGGCTGACCAACGAGACACGCCGCACCAAGGCGGCGCTCAAGGATCTCGGCCTACTCTGATGGACACAATCTGTGGGGGGTAGTTGCGTCCGGCGGCACTACATGTAGGATCCACTCCGTTGCTGGTTCACCCGGAAGGGTGAGGCAAGAGGGAACCCGGTGCGATTCCGGGACTGCCCCGCAGCGGTGAGCGGGAACGACCGCCGTCAGGAGCACTGGGCATCGAGCCTGGGAAGCGACGGCCAGTAGGACCTGGCGGCCATAGTGCCGCGCCGGGACGCCCGCGAGTCCGAAGACCTGCCGGTGACGTGCGCGCGGACCCGATGTCCGCGCGCGTTGTGCCGGGCCTCGAGGGAGGGCCCGCCGACGAGCGCCAGGCCGTGCGCGTTTGCGCGCCCGCCTGCTCTGACGCGTGCCGCATCGCGATGCCCGAGACGGGGTCTTGAGTTCGCGAGGAGAGAGCACGTGACACAGTCCGCGATCGCGGAAGCGGCCGGGGCGTTGACCGCCGAGGCGGCCGACGAGGTGCGCCCAGCCGGTGGATTCCCATCCAGTACGGCTGCTGCCCCCACTGACGCGACACTCCAGGTTTCCACCGGTGCGGATGAGCCGCTCCAGGCTCCCGGTACGGCTGCCGCTTCTATGGCTGAGGCACTGCGGACCTCCGCGGGTGCGGCTGCCGCCGGGCAGGACACGCCGGATCTGGCGGGTCGGCGGCTGGCGATCGAGGAGGCGGCCGCCCGGGTCGTCACCGATCCGGAGAACTCCAAGGTCGCCGCGAGGCTGCTCAGCGAGCTGATCGCCGACGAGGCGGCCGGGCATGGGGTGCGCTCGTTCTCCGAGTCCGTCGCCGCCACGCATGCGGCCGGTCTCGTCCAGGACGCGCTCGCCGCGTTCGTCGCGGCCCATGCGGCGGAGCTCGACGCGCTCGTCGAATCCACGGCGGACGACCGGTTCGAGTACTTCGGACTGCGTACGGTCTACGACCGCTATCTCCTGCGGCACCCCGTCACGCGCAAGGTGCTGGAGCGGCCCCAGCACTTCTTCCTTCGGGTGGCATGTGGCCTTTCCGGGACCGTCGGCGAGGCGGCCGAGCTCTACCGGCTGATGTCGACGCTGTCGTACCTGCCCAGCTCACCGACGCTGTTCAACTCGGGAGTCCGCAGGCCCCAGCTGTCGTCGTGCTTCCTGCTCGACTCGCCGCGCGACGAACTGGAGAGCATCTACGAGCGGTACGGCCAGGTGGCCCGGCTGTCCAAGTACGCCGGAGGGATCGGCGTCTCATGGACCCGCGTCCGATCCCGGGGGTCACTCATCCGGGGGACCAACGGGCACTCCAACGGCATCGTGCCGTGGCTGCGGACCCTCGACTCCTCGGTGGCCGCCGTGAACCAGGGCGGCCGGCGCAAGGGCGCGGCCTGTGTGTACCTGGAGACCTGGCACGCGGACATCGAGGAGTTCCTGGAGCTGAGGGACAACACCGGCGAGGACGCCCGCCGCACGCACAACCTGAACCTGGCCAACTGGGTCCCGGACGAGTTCATGCGCCGGGTCGAGGCGGACGAGATGTGGTCGCTGTTCGATCCGAAGGAGGCGCCGGAGCTGACCGACCTCTGGGGCGCGGCCTTTGATGCGAGATATCGCGAAGCGGAGGCCGCGGGGCGGTATGTCCGGCAGATTCCCGCCCGTTCTCTCTACGGCCGGATGATGAGGACCCTCGCCCAGACCGGCAACGGCTGGATGACGTTCAAGGACGCGGCCAACCGCACCTCCAACCAGACAGCTCTCCCGGACAACGTCATCCACCTCTCCAACCTCTGCACGGAGATCCTCGAGGTCACGAGCGACGGCGAGACCGCCGTGTGCAATCTGGGCTCGGTCAACCTCGCCGCCCATCTCACCTCCCGGCTCGCCGGTGGAGAGCGGCCCGATCTCGTGGGTACGGCGTCCGCCGCCCGGGGAGAGCCGGATCTGCCGGGTTCCGGCCGGGAGCCGGGCGATCCGGCGGCCGGCATCGACTGGGCGCGGCTGCGCGCGACGGTCCGCACCGCCGTACGGTTCCTGGACCGGACGATCGACCTGGGCTTCTACCCGACGCCGGAGGCGGAGGCGGCCAACCGGAAGTGGCGGCCGATCGGGCTCGGCGTGATGGGCCTCGCGGACGTGTTCTTCGCGCTGCGGCTGCCGTTCGACTCGCCGGAGGCGCTGAAGCTGTCGACGCGGATCGCGGAGGAGATCGCCCTCGCCGCGTACGGAACCTCCGCCGATCTCGCGGTGGAACGCGGACGCCACCCGTCGTACGCCGACACCCGCGCCGCTCGCGGCGTCCTGCACGTGGACCACTACCCAGGCGAGCACGGGGAGCCCGGGCGCCATCCCGGTGACAGTGGGGAAACCGTAGGCTCCGCCGGACGGCGTGGGGAGTCGGGGCGCGCGCGGGAGTGGGCGGAGCTGCGTGCCAAGATCGCCGAGACAGGGCTGCGTAACTCGCTGATGATCGCGATCGCGCCCACCGCGACGATCGCGTCGATCGCCGGATGCTACGAGTGCATCGAGCCGCAGGTGTCCAACGTGTTCAAGCGGGAGACTCTCTCCGGCGAGTTCCTCCAGGTCAACCGTTACCTCGTGCGGGATCTCCAGGCGCGCGGCCTCTGGACCCAGGAGATGCGGGACGCCGTCAAGAGGGCCGACGGCTCCGTCCAGGACATCCCCGGCATCCCTGCCGAACTCCGGCTGCTCTACCGCACGGCATGGGAGCTGCCGCAGAAGGCGCTGATCGACCTGGCCGCCGCGCGGCAGCCGTACATCGACCAGTCACAGTCGTTGAACCTGTTCATGGCCACGCCGACCATCGGCAAGCTCTCTTCGATGTACGCCTACGCCTGGCGGGCGGGGCTCAAGACCACCTACTACCTGCGGTCTCGCCCCGCCACCAGGATCGCCCAGACGACCGTTTCAGCCACGGCCGCGCAGGCCGCGCCGGGCCGGCCGGCCGTACCAGGCGGGCAGGCCGTACCGGACCCGGAGGCAGTGGCCTGCTCACTCGAAAACCCCGAGCTCTGCGAAGCCTGTCAGTAGGGACGCCCGCCAGTAAGGCCCCCGCGAGTAAGGGACGCCTGCCAGTAGGGACGCCTGCCAGTAGGGACGCCCGCCGATAGGGGCGCCCCTCAGTATGGGGCGCCCGCAGGTCAGGGACGCCCGCGAGTAAGGACGTAATGATGTTGCTTGATCCTGGAATGGATCTGACCCTCCGGCCGATGCGGTATCCGGACTTCTACGAGAGATACCGGGCGGCCATCCGGAACACGTGGACGGTGGAGGAGGTGGATCTCCACTCCGACCTCGCCGATCTCGCCAAACTGGACGCCGGGGAACGGCACCTGATCAACCGGCTGGT
Source organism: Microtetraspora sp. (assembly GCA_044868295.1). Classification (GTDB taxonomy): domain Bacteria; phylum Actinomycetota; class Actinomycetes; order Streptosporangiales; family Streptosporangiaceae; genus JBIOWF01. The sequence goes on from JBIOWF010000282.1 coordinate 48,374, forward strand.
CGCGTTCTTCGCCACTGGCGACTCGATCGTCGCCAACAACCTGGTGCTCAACCTGTACCAGCACGTCAACGCCCCAGAGGCGCGGCTCTACCTCAGCAGACAGCTGTTCGAGGAGGCCGTGCACGTCCAGTTCTATCTGACCCTGCTGGACACCTACCTGCCCGACCACGACGAGCGGGTGAAGGCGTTCGCGGCGATCGAGCACATCCCGTCGATCCGGGACAAAGCGGAGTTCTGCTTCCGCTGGATCGACTCCGTCAACGGGCTGAGCCGCCTGGAGAGCCGGGACGACCGGCGGTCCTTCCTGCTCAACCTGATCTGCTTCGCCGCCTGCATCGAGGGGCTCTTCTTCTACGGGGCCTTCGCGTACGTGTACTGGCTGCGCTCGCGTGGCCTGCTCGGTGGCCTGGCCACCGGAACGAACTGGGTGTTCCGCGACGAGTCCATGCACATGGAGTTCGCGTTCAGCGTCGTCGACACGGTCAGGGCGGAGGAGCCGGAGCTCTTCGACGACGACCTCGGGAAGCAGGTGACGCGGATGATCGAGGAGGCGGTCGCCGCCGAGCTGGCCTTCGCCCAGGACCTGTGCCGCGAAGGGCTGCACGGCATGAGCGCCGACCAGATGCGGCAGTACCTGGAGTACGTCGCCGACCAGCGCCTCACCCGGCTCGGGCTCCCCATCCGGTACGGCACGGCAAATCCGTTCGCCTTCATGGAGCTCCAGGATGTGCAGGAGCTGGCCAACTTCTTCGAGCGAAGGGTCTCCGCCTACCAGGTGGCCGTTGAGGGCAACGTGAGCTTCGACGAAGCCTTCTGACGCGTCCCGCGGGAGCCGGTCAGGACGGGGTCGACGGGCGGAGCACGCGGGTGCCGCCCGCGATGAGGGCCGTGGCGAGGATCCAGCCGGCGGCGATGAGCACGTTCGCGAGCCACTGGGTCCACCCGACCGGCTCCCAGGCGGCGCGCTGCTCGAACACGCTCACGGGTGCGAGCAGGTCGAGCGTGTAGGTGAAGGCGTTGAAGTGCCGCGACTCGTCCAGCCCGATCTGGTGTGGCGGAATCCAGGAGAAGACTCCCGTTCCCGTCGCGAGGAGCAAGGCGGCCCACATGCCCGCGAGCCAGGGGCGGTAGCCGTACCCGACGAGGACGTCGAGAAGCCGCCCCCACAGGCGGCCCGACGGCTTCAGCGTCCGGCGTCGGGCACGTTGTTTGGCGAGCAGCACCTTCCGCGCGTCGGGTTCGTGCCCGATGCGCCGGTAGTACGCCGCGAGCTGCTCGTACGGCTGCGGCCGGTATCCGCCGGGATCCCGGCAGATCCACGAGAGCCGGTCGGAGAGCATGGCGGGTCCGCGGAGCGACTCGTAGGTCAGCCCGTTGAGATGGACGCGATCGGAGTAGCTGCCCGGTGAGTCCAGGAGCACGCCGAGCCGCGAGTAGGCCAGGTTGATCTCACCCTCGATGGACGCGGGCTGGAGGATGAGCTCGTCGACCTGCATGTGGCTGAGGTGCAGCACTCGGCCCTGAGCCGTCAGTGAGGCCTCGTCGAACGAGAGGACCCCGCCGATCCGGGCGCCGCGGAGCCGTATTCCGCCGGTCGCGGTGAATCCCTCGCTGAACTCGGCGGCCGTGGCCGTCATGTGGTCGGCGTAGACGGCATGCGGACCGGTCGCCTCGACGACGGCCCGCTGCAGGTAGAGGCCGCTGTTGAAGCGAGCGCCGATCAGGCGGAGGCCACCCGTGCTGCGCAGCCCGCGCAGGAAGGCGCCGCCGTCCACGATGAGGCCGCCTCCCCAGAGCGCGAACTCGCTCTGCGAGGCCACGCGCTCGCGGAACTCGGCCTCGCTGTACGGCGCGCGTGAGTCTCGCAGGAAGCTCTCGGAGGCCGCCCCATGCTCCGCGGGAGCGCCCAGGCGTGCGTGGGAGAGCCTGAACTGGCCGGTGACGTGGGTGTTGTCCAAGCGCAGCCCGGAACGGACGGTGGATCCGTCGAGGTCGAACAGGCCGTCGATCGTCGCGCGGCCGGCCCGGAACCGGTGGATGTCGCAGCCGCGGAACCGCACACCCTTGGTCTGCGCGTCGTTGAAGGAGACGACGCCGGGGAAGTGGCAGTTCAGCAGGTGGATCTTGGAGGTGATCACGGCGTCGGAGAGGTTGAGGTCGCCGACGACACGCGCCCCGGCGAGGCGGACGCCGGGCACCTGTCCCGGCCGGGCCTCCCGCACGCCCAGCACCAGGGCCGCGATCACGGGTGCGCGGACCGTGCGGTCGTGGCCCCAGGATGCGCCGTCGGCGGGGTCGTCGGCTGTGCCGTCGCGCAGGTCGACCCAGGTCCCTGTCGGGTAGGCCTCCCACAGCCTTCGCTCCGCCCGGCTCAGCCGCCAGAAAGGTCGTGATCTTCCCACCTGGCGGACTTTACCGTTAGATCGTCTCCTTTTGGACCTTGTTTCCTACCGCGGTCGCCATGGCACGGATCCAGGGACGGATCTGAGGCTAGATCGCCCGGATCGTCCCGCCGATCTGGTCGAACAGGGCGTCCTTGCCGTCGAGGTCGGTGCTGAGGGTGACGATGCACGTTTTGCCCGTGCCGGAGGGGACGTAGTACTGGGTGCCCTTCAGATCCACCCCCTTCAGCGGCAGCGTGTACCTGATCCGGACCCCCTTGGCGGCGCCGAGCGGGACCTCGGCGGCCTCGGACACCTTGGCGTTGACCGTGGCGAGCTGAGACTTGGCGACGTCGATAAGGCCCTGCGCCGACGCGCCCACGCTGGGTTGGCAGAACCCGTTGAGGTTGGTCGCGAACTGGTTCTTGGACTCCTTCACCGAGTCCGGATCCATCGCGTAGACCGCCTTGTTGGCCGAGAGCGCCCGCACACTGGCCTTGGCCTGTTCCAGGGCGGAACCGGACAGGCCGCTCTCCTCCAGGCCCTTCTGGATGTCGTCGTGGGCCAGGTCCATCGCCGTCCAGCTCTCGGGGACCGCGATCAGGACGCCGTTGACGGAACCACCGATCCGCTTGAAACCGCTGGGGACACCGCTCGTGGCAGGGGTCCCGCCCTCGGTGGCGCCCCCACAGCCGGTGGCGAGCGCCAGGCACAGGGCGGTAACAACGGCGTATCGGCGCACAGGAATGCCTCCTCGTCGAGCCCCCGACAAAGGTCGTGACCCGTGGAGCCTAACGGTTCGGCGGCCTTCCGCGCCCGGCCGAACGGGCCGCGATCGCGGACCCCCAGGCTGATCCCGGTCCGGGAGGTGTCGTCCGCCGCGTCCCTGGTCGAATGCTCGGCAGCGTGCTGAGTCATGTCGTCGGCCGCCTGCCTGGTCGAATGCTCGGCAGCGTGCTCAGTCGTGTCCTCGGCCGCGTGCCCCGTCGCGTTCTTGGTGGCGGCCCCGGCCGCCTCCCTGGTCGTCTTTGGGGAGATCATCGAGCGCGCCGTCCGGATGCCGGTCGTTTCCGCGGCTGGCAGAAGGAGACAGGCGCATGTGGCGATTTTTCCGAAGGTGTCAAGGCCTTCTTGGATAGGAGTTCCCCTCGATTCCTTTGGGGGGCAAAATAGGCATAAACGGGACTCGCAGTGGTAATGACCATGTGGGGTGTGTCATGTCGCAGAGTCCATTCGCCCAGCTCGCTCGCTGGCTGGGATTTGATAGGAATCCACTGCGCCGCCCGGCAGATCGGGTCGAGGCGCTCGTCAGGCTGCTCGCGGTACTCGGCATCGCCGTCGCGATCGTGCTAGGCGTCGTGTTCGGCGTGCGATCGTACGGCAACGGCGTCCAGGCCGAGGGAGAGCAGGCCCGCACCCGGCACCTGACCGAAGCCACCTTGCTGGAGGACGTCGCACCGCCGAGGTTGTCGGCGGGCGGAGCCACAGCGGGTCGCGCCCGCGCAGAATGGACCGCCGTCAACGGACTGCACTGGACGAGCGGCATCGACGCGGCGTCCACGAGGCGTGCCGGCGATGTCGTGCAGATCTGGACCGACGACAGCGGAACGCCCATGCGCCGGCCGCAGGACCGGGAGACCACGATCGTCGCCGCGGTGACCGTGGCCACCGGCCTGCCGCTGTCCGCCGCCGCGGCGCTGGCGCTGATCGTCGTCGGCACCCGCCTGGTGAATCAGCGTCGGGCCCGGGGCGCCTGGGAGGCGCAGTGGACCGTCGTCGAGCCCATGTGGCGGATCAACGGTCGATGATCTCGTTCTTGCCGATCACGACGACGCCTTCATGGGTCACGGCGAACCGCTGACGGTCGTGCTCCAGGTCGAAGCCGATCCGGGCACCGTCGGGGATGACGACGTTCTTGTCGATGATCGCCCGCCGCACTATCGCGCCCCGGCCGATCTTGACGGAGCCCATCAGCACCGAGTCCTCGACCAGCGAATGCGAGTGCAGGATGACGCCGGGGGAGAGGATCGAGCGAAGCGCCGTCCCACCCGAGACGATGACCCCGGGGGACACCAGGGAGTCGAGCGCGCGGCCGATCCGGTCGCCCTTGTTGTGCACGAACTTGGCCGGCGGCAGCGGGTCGTGGCCGGTGTAGATCGGCCACTGGTCGTTGTAGAGGTTGAACACCGGGTGCACCGAGATGAGGTCCATGTGCGCCTCGTAGTAGGCGTCCAGCGTCCCCACGTCACGCCAGTAACCCCGGTCCCGCTCGGTGGAGCCGGGGACGACGTTGTCGGCGAAGTCGTACACCTCGGCGGTCCCGGCCTTGACGAGCATCGGGATGATGTTCCCGCCGAGATCGTGCTTGCTGGCCGGGTCGAGCGCGTCCTCCCGCAGGGCCTCGATCATCGCCTGCGTCCTGAAGACGTAGTTGCCCATCGACGCGTAGATCTGGTCCGGTGCGTCGGGCAGGCCGACGGCGTCGGTCGGCTTCTCCCGGAACGCCACGATGCGCCGCCCGGCCGGATCGGTCTCGATCACGCCGAACTGGTCGGACATCTTCAGCGGCTGGCGGATCGCGGCCACCGTCACGTCGGCGCCCGAATCGATGTGCTGCGTGACCATCTGCCGCGGGTCCATCCGGTAGATGTGGTCCGCCCCGAACACGATCACGTGGTCCGGCAGCTCGTCGTAGATCAGGTTGAGGTTCTGGAAGAGAGCGTCGGCCGAGCCGGCGAACCAGCGCGGCCCGAGCCGCTGCTGGGCGGGAACGGGAGTGACGTAGTTGCCCAGCATCGTCGACAGCCGCCACGTACGTGAGATGTGCCGGTCGAGGCTGTGGCTCTTGTACTGCGTCAGCACGACGATCTTCAGGTAGTGCCCGTTGGCGAGGTTGGACAGCACGAAGTCGATGAGCCGGTAAATCCCCCCGAACGGAACGGCGGGCTTGGCCCGGTCCGCGGTCAGCGGCATCAACCGCTTGCCTTCACCACCGGCGAGCACGATCGCGAGGACCTTCATAATCAGGACCCTAACCCGCTAAGCGTCCACAAAACACTAGGACGCATCACGAATAGGGACAGCTCTTATCTCCCATTCAGATAGGCGCGCTGGCGAGTCGTTTGGGACCTGGGCGACGTGAGGGCACGATCAGGTCCTAAGCTCCTCGTATGCGCGTCGATCTGCTCAGCCGCGAGTACCCGCCAGAGGTGTACGGCGGGGCCGGAGTCCATGTGGAGTACCTGGCACGGGAGCTCCGGAAGCTGGCGGACGTCCGGGTGCGGTGTTTCGGCGCGACCCGCGAGGAGACGGGCGTGCACGCCTACCGGGTCCCCGGCGGCCTGGAGACGGCCAACGCCGCGCTGCAGGTGCTCGGGGTCGACCTGGAGATGGCCGCGGCGTGTGAGGGCGCCGATCTGGTGCACAGCCATACCTGGTACGCCAACTTCGCCGGCCAGGTCGCCAAGATGCTGTACGGCACGCCGCACGTGGTCACCACGCACAGCCTGGAGCCCCTCCGGCCGTGGAAGGCCGAGCAGCTCGGCGGCGGCTACACGCTGTCGTCCTGGGCCGAGCGGACCGCGCTCGCGTCGGCCGACGCGATCATCGCGGTGTCGGACGGGATGCGCCGCGACGTGCTCGCGTCCTATCCCGAAATATCCCCCGACTGTGTGCGGGTCATCCACAACGGCATCGACACGGACGAATACGCGCCTTCCGCGTCCGCCGACGCGCTCACGAGGAACGGCATCGATCCGCGACGGCCGTACGTCGTCTTCGTGGGGCGCATCACCCGGCAGAAGGGCCTCGTCCATCTCCTGCACGCGGCGCGGACCTTCGATCCGGCCGCACAGCTGGTGCTGTGCGCGGGAGCGCCCGACACGCCGGAGATCGCAGCCGAGGTCGGCGGTCTGGTCCGTGAGCTCTCGCAGAGCCGCAAAGGCGTCATCTGGATCTCCGAGATGCTGCCCAGGCCGGACGTGATCCAGATTCTCACCCACGCCACCGTCTTCGTGTGCCCGTCGGTGTACGAGCCGATGGGCATCGTCAACCTGGAGGCGATGGCCTGCGAGACGGCTGTCGTGGCCACCGCGACCGGAGGCATCCCCGAGGTCGTCGCGGACGGCTCGACCGGCCATCTCGTGCCGATCGACCAGGGCGCGGACGGCGAGCCGTACGACCCGGAGGCCTTCGCGACCGCGATCGCCGAGCGTGTCAACACGCTGCTCGGCGACCCGGCCCTGGCCGCGGTCATGGGTGCGGCCGGCCGGCAGCGGGCCGTCGAGCACTTCTCCTGGGCGCGCATCGCCGAGCGGACCTTGGAGCTCTACGCCACGCTCCGCTGACGCGGCTCTTCGTCACGCCGGAAACGGCGCCCTCCCCGCCCACCGGCCGCTGACGCCGTCCTGTCGGGCCCAGTGATGACCACGGGGCCTTGTTCACGTGAGCGTTCGAAGTCAGGATTTTCGTCGCCGAGTTCGTGGGCGAGCCGCTGGTGACCTTCTGACGTAGTCTGTGCGAGTGCTTGTGATCGATCGCGTGCGGATGGCCTTCACCGACCGGCACGGAGGCGTCAGCGCCCCGCCGTACGGCTCGCGCAATCTCGGCGGGGCGGTCGGGGACGATCCGGCGGCGGTCGCGCGGAACCGGGCGAAGACCGCCGCGGAGTTCGGCCTCGAACAGGTCGTGTTCATGCGCCAGGTGCACGGTACGGACGTCGCCTACGTCAGCGGCCCCTTCGGCGACGACCCACCGGCGCTCGACGCCGTCTTCACGGACCGGCCCGCGCTCGGGCTGGCCGTCCTCGCCGCGGACTGCGCGCCGGTGCTCGTGGCGGACCCCGTCGCCGGGTTCGTGGGCGGCGCGCATTCCGGGCGGCCCGGGACCCAGGCCGGGGTCGTGCCCGCGCTGGTCGGGGCGATGGCGGCGCGCGGCGCCGAGCCGTCCCGCATGGTCGCGCTGATCGGCCCGTCGGCGTGCGGCCTCTGCTACGAGGTGCCCACGGCGATGCGCGAGGAGGTGGCGGCGGCCGTGCCCGAGGCCCGGTCCACCACCCGGAGCGGGACGCCCGCGGTGGACATTCGCGCCGGCATCTCCGCGCAGCTCCGCCGGGCGGGAGTGCTCGACGTGCGGCACGACGACCGCTGCACCATCGAGAGCCCCGATCTGTACTCCTACCGCCGTGAGCAGCGCACCGGCCGTCTCGGCGGCTACATATGGCTTGAGGCGTGACGCGGGGCCGCGGGCGCCACCCGGTGTAATCCGGGGGCTGTGGGCGCCACCCGGTGTAATCCGGGGGCTGTGGGCGCCGCCCGGCGTGGCGCGGGGGTGTGGGTGCCGCCCGGCGTGGCGCGGGGCGCCGGGGCCGCGCATTCAGGAAGTTCTCATCTTCGCCTCATCGCTCGCGGAGAGACCGTTTCTACGTTGGAGATCGGAATCTTGCAGCGAGTGAGGAACGGCCCGTGACAACAGTGCTCGAAGAAATCCCCCTCGACAGCCGGGCGCCGGGAAGGCGCCTCCCGTGGAAGGGAAACCCTGGGGACGCGCCGTGGGTGCGCCCGGCCTTACTGGGACTGCTCGCGGCCACGGCGGTGCTCTACATCTGGGGCCTCGGGGCCTCCGGCTGGGCCAACCCGTTCTATTCGGCCGCCGTGCAGGCGGGCAGCGAGAGCTGGAAGGCCTTCTTCTTCGGGGCGTCGGACGCGGCGAGCTTCATCACCGTCGACAAGACGCCCGCCGCGCTGTGGCCGATGATGCTCGCCGCGCGGATCTTCGGCGTCAACTCGTGGAGCATCCTCGTGCCGCAGGCGCTGATGGGCGTCGCCGCCGTCGGAGTCCTGTACGCCACGGTCCGCCGGGGATTCTCGCCCGGCGCGGGGCTGGTGGCCGGGACGGTTCTCGCGCTCACCCCGGTGGCCGCGCTCATGTTCCGGTTCAACAACCCGGACGCGCTGCTCGTGCTGCTGCTGACGCTCGCGGCGTACGGGATGGTGCGGGCGCTGGAGCGGGGGAGCACCCGGTGGCTGGTGTTCGCCGGGTCGATGATCGGCTGGGCCTTCCTGGCCAAGATGCTCCAGGCCTTCCTGGTCGTCCCCGGCTTCGCGCTCGTCTACCTGGTCTGCGCGCCGGTCTCCCTGGGTCGCCGGCTCTGGCAGCTCGTCCTCGCGGGCGGCGCCATGCTGGTCAGCGCGGGCTGGTGGGTCGCGGTCGTCGCCCTCGTGCCGGAGAGCGCCCGGCCGTACATCGGCGGCTCGCAGAACAACAGCGTGCTCGAACTGGCCCTGGGCTACAACGGCCTGGGCAGGCTCACCGGCGACGAGGTCGGTGGCCTCGGCAACCTGAACCAGGACGCCGGCTGGGGCCGGATGTTCGGCAGCGAGATCGGCGGCCAGGTCGCCTGGCTGCTGCCCGCGTCCTTGGTCCTGCTGGCCGCCGGCCTGTGGCTGACCCGGCGCGCGGCCCGTACGGACGGCGTCCGCGCGTCGTTCCTGCTGTGGGGGAGCTGGCTGCTGGTGACCATCGTGGTCTTCAGCCACATGCAGGGCATCTTCCACGCGTACTACACCGTCGCGCTGGCTCCGGCGATCGGCGCGCTGGTCGGCATGGGATGCCACGAGCTGTGGCGGCGCAGGGGCGGCCTCCTGGCGTCGGGGCTGCTCGCCGGGGTGGTGGCCGGGACCGCCGTCTGGGCCTTTGTGCTGCTGGAGCGATCCTCGGACTTCCTGCCGTGGCTGCGCGTCGTGATCCTCGTCGGCGGAATCGCCGCCGCCGTCGGCCTGTTCGTGTCCGGCCGGCTGGGCGGTGGTCTGGGCAGGCGGACCGCCGTCGTGGCCGCGGCCCTCGCTGTCATCACCTCGCTCGCCGGTCCCGCGGCGTACGCGGTGGACACGGCCGGCAGCGCCCACTCTGGCGCGATCCCGTCCGCCGGCCCCTCGACGAGGGGCGGCGGTTTCGGCCCCGGGGGCGGGTTCGCGGGCGGCATGCGACCCGGCTCTCGCGCCAACGGTCAGCCGCCGGTGGGCTTCCCGGCCAACGGCCAGGCTCTGCCGGGCAACGGCCAGCCCGGGCAGGGTAATGGCCAGGTCGGGCAGGGCAGCGGCCAGCGCGGTGGCATGGGTGGCGGCATGGGGCGCGGCGGCGGTCCGGGCGGGCTGCTCAACGCCGCCACGCCGAGCGCGGAGCTGACCGCGGCGCTCAAGGCCGACGCCGGCTCCTACACCTGGGTCGCGGCGACCGTCGGTTCCAACAACGCGGCCGGATACCAGCTCGCCACGGGCGAGCCGGTGATGGCCATCGGCGGGTTCAACGGCACGGACCCGGCCCCGAGCCTGGAGCGCTTCAAGCAGTACGTCGCCGAAGGGAAGATCCACTACTTCATCGGCACCGGAATGGGCATGCGGGGCGGGAACAGCGGCAGCGACTACGCCCAGCAGATCGCCTCATGGGTGCAGGCCACTTTCACCGCCACGACCGTGGGCGGGACCACCGTCTACGACCTGACGACGTCGAGCTGATCGCCCGGCCCCGCCCGGCCCATCCCCCCACCTGCGAGGGGCCGGCTGCGGGCCGGTCATCCCTGCCGCTTGCGCGATCTTCGGCAGGGCGCGTAGACGCTCGGCGTGGCAGTCGTCGCCGCCGCGGCCCTGGGCCCGTGGCGACGTTCAGTTTCAGCGTCCGCTGAAGACACAGCTGAAGACACAGCCCCTCGCGAGGACGCACTGCCTGCCCATGGCTCCGCATCCTCTGAGGGTGCGAAGCTTCCTGATGGTGCCGGTGGGAATTCAGCGCCTGCCGAGAACTCAGGAACGGGTGAGGCGGCAGGCCTCCTCCCACCGTGACGGGTCGAACGTCGTCTCGTGGTGGATCAGCGTGGCGCAGTCGGTGATCGTCTCGGTGAGCACCTCGCGGAGCAGCGTGTCCGGGTCGGGGATGCAGGCCTGGGCGATCCCCCGTACGGCGAGCTGGACCGTGTTCGGCGCGGCATACCTGCGGAAGCCCTTGGCGGAGATCCGGACCCCGCGCCTGAACCGGTATGCCCACTGCGTCGCGTCCGGAGCCTGTGCCAGGGCCCGGAGGCTCTCGTCCGCGAGGCTGCCGGCCGGTCGGCCGTCCAAGTCGGCGAGCACGTGTTCGGCGGAGAGCACGGAGACCGCCATGGCGAGCTGCCGATCGTGCGAGACGACCGGGAGGGCCATGGTGCCGCACCGCAGCGCGATCCGCGCGTCCAGACGCGGGTCCTCTCCGGTCATTCCGATCACGGACGGGATCAGCGTGGCGAGCCGCGGCCGGGCCGCGTCCGAGGTGTGGTCGTTGACCAGACGCGCGAGTCCCGCGAGCAGCGGGTGCGTGCACGCCGGATGGTCGCTCCAGCGTTCACCCGCGAGATACGACGCCATCTCCATGAAGCACGCGCCCTTACTGGGGTTGCGGTGCTTACCACGCGACAGAAGCGGCATTGCTTGGGGCATATGACCTTGCACGAGCTACTCCACCCGAATCGCCCATCATGTCTCTTTCTAGTGTGCGCTCAGGCGGGGTGATTGAGAAGGACTTCGTCAGGATCAAGCGCGGCGCTGTGCCGTGCGTCCCGTCAGTCAGGCTCGACGACGACCTTGATCCCGGTACGGCTGATCGCGGCCTCGAAGGCCTCGGACGCCCGGCTGAGCGGATAGCGGTCGGTGACGACCGAGGTCACGTCGACGCGTCCCTGCTCGACCAGCCGGATGGCTCGTGGGTAGACGTGGTTCATCCGCCTGGCCAGAGCCAGGGTGAGACCCTTGCGCCGGGCCAGCGACGCGGTGAACGCCGTGCGGTCGTCATCCGGAATGCCGACCAGGACCACGCGCCCGCCGGGACGGGCCGCGACCAGCGCCGCCTCGACCGCGTGGTCATTGCCCGCGACCTCGAACGCCACATCCACCCCGCGGCCCACGAGTTCGCTCAGGCCGGCGACGTCGGGCAGCACATGGTCGGCCCCGAACTCCGCGGCGGCCTTGGCCCGGTGGGCCAGGGGGTCCACGGCGATCACGGAGCCCGCGCCCGCGACCCTGGCCAGTTGGACCAGGAACAGCCCGATCGGGCCGCAGCCGACGACGGCGACGCTCGCCCCGACGCGCAGATGCCCGAGATCGAGCGCGTGGATCGCGACCCCGAGCGGCTCCAGCATCGCGCCGTCCGCGTCCGAGAGCGTGTCGGGGAGCGGGTGTAACAGGGCCGTCGGCCACGTGACGAACTCGCGTAGCGCGCCGTCGAGGAGGCCGTGGCCGGCGAACCGCACGTCCGGGCACAGATTGTGGTAGCCGTCGCGGCAGGCCGCGCACCGCTCGCACGGGATCGCCGGATCGACCGCGACCCGCCGCCCGTCCAGCGGGCCGCCTTCGACGACCCCGGCGAACTCGTGGCCCACGACCAGCGGCGCCACGAGCTTGGCGTCGCCGATGCCGGCTTCGGCGTACCAGTGCAGGTCGGAACCGCACAGGCCGACGGCGGTGACGCGGACCAGGCCGGCCTCCGGCCCGGCGACCGGCCGGGGCTCGTGGACCAGGCGCAGGTCGGCCACGCCGTGGAGACGCGCCGCCAGCATGGTCTCCCGGCTCGTCATCGCACCGGCGTCACGCACGGACCGAGCGTTTTCGACCACACGAGGTCAGCCGCCGCTCTTACGGCGGAACGAACGCCGGCTCGCCGCGGGGCCCTTGGCGCCGTGGATCTTCGAGGGGTCCTTGCCCTGGCTGCCGGCGGCGGCGTCGGAGTGCGCGCGCTTCTTTCGTTCCAGGGCCTCCCGGAACTTGCGCTTCATCTCGTCCTCGGGGGCTTCGGACTCTGCTCCGGGCTCTGGTTCGGTGGCAGTCATGCGGACCTCCTGCTTGGGACGAGCACCCGCGTGGCCAGTAGAGAGGGTGCGGCGCGATGCTCACTTTACCGTCCCGGTTCGCAGCGGCGATCTCCCCAGGCCGGTGCCTCGGCCCGGCGCCGGACAGGCGAGCCACCCGGCGATGTCGGCTTGTTCCACTCCGTCCAGAAGGTGCTTCGATGCCGCTGAGATGCTCTGTGTTCCCTGTGGTCGGCTCAAAAACGAGGCGATCAGTCTGCGGGAGGCTTTGCTCTCACGTGGGTGACCTCGCTGGTTTTCGCTAACTAGCGTGGAGTTTAGTTCTATTCGCCGTTTCGGCGTTTTCCCGGGGAAAACCGATACGACGCTCCGTTAGCCCAGGCATCGCCTGGGACCGCAGCCATTCGATACGGAGTGATTTCGTCATGCTCAGAAACGCACTCGCGGCCGCCGCAATGGTGGTCACCGCGGTCGTCGTCCCTGTCACGACGCAGGTCCAGCCCACCGATGCCGCTGCCATCACGGCGGCCAAGACGGCCAAGGTGTCGTTGTCGGCGGAGCATCCGTGCAAGTTCCATCCGAATCCACCCCGATGCAGACGCCTCAACCACCCACAACCCTGGAACCACAACCTGAGACATCAGCAGCAGCAGCAGCAGCAACAACAGCAACAGCAGCAACAACAGCAGCAACAACAGCAACAGCAGCAACAACAGCAGCAACAACAGCAACAGCAGCAACAACAGCAGCAACAACAGCAACAGCAGCAACAGCAGCAGCAGCAACAG
>JBIOWF010000283.1:0-3899 GCA_044868295.1 Microtetraspora sp.
AAAAGGCCCGGTCCGTGTGGACCGGGCCTTTCCGTGCTACGGCTGAGGATCAGCCAGAGATCTTGCCCTTGTTGAACGAGACGTTCTTGAAGGTGTTGTCGTCGCCGTACTCGTAGACGCCGATCGTGGCCTCGGACGGGTCACCGGCGGCGTTGAACTCGATCGGACCGGAAACGCCGTCGAAGTCGACGTCGGTGCCGGCGGCGATCAGGTCGGCGCACTCCTTGAAGGCCTTGCACTTGGTGCCGCCCGCGGAGACGGTCGCCAGGTGCTTGGCGATGTCGGTGCCCGCGTCGCTCTTGGCCTCAAGAGCCGCCAGGGCGGTGAGGATCGTCGCGTCGTAGGACTCCGGAGCGTAGTTGAAGACCGTCAGCGACGGGTCGATGCCCTTGAGCTTGTCCCTGAAGTCAGCCGTGGCCTCCACGCCGGGCTGGGTGCCCTTGACGCCCTTCAGGGCGCCCTTCGGGAAGTCCTTCGAGTAGTCGGCCAGGTTGCCGTCCACGAAGTAGACCTTCACCTTGTCGGGACCGATGCCCTGCTTGATGAGCTCAGGGACGATCTTCTTGGTCTCGTCGAAGCCGATCAGAGCGATCGCCTTCGGGTTCGCCGCCTTGATCTTCGAGACGTCCGCCGAGTAGTCGGCGGCCTTCGGGTCGTAGATGACCTTCTCGACGACCTGGCCGCCACCGCTCTCGACGGCCTTCTGCGTGTTGTCGGCGAGACCGGTGCCGTACGCGTCCTGGAGGGCGAGGATGCCCACCGTGTCGTTGCCGTCGGCGACGATGAGGTCACCGAGGACGCGGCCCTGGAGGACGTCCGGCGGGGCCGTACGGAAGTAGAGGCCCTTGTCGTTGTAGGTGGTCAGCTTGTCGGAGGTGTTGGCGGGCGAGATCTGCACCACGCCCGCGCCCGTGATCTTGTCGATCACCGACAGCGACACCGACGACGACGCGGCGCCGATCACGGCGTCGGCCTTCTGCTGCAGCAGCTTGTCCACCGACTGCGAGGCAATGTTCGTCGAGGTGTCGCCCGAGTCGGTGTCGATCTCCGTGACCGGCTTGCCGAGGACGCCGCCGGCGTCGTTGATCTCCTTCACCGCCAGCTTCACACCCGCGAACTCCGGCGGGCCGAGGAAGGCGAGCGAGCCGGTCTGCGGCAACAGGGTGCCAACCGTGAGAGTGCCGTCAGCGACGACCGCCGCCGGGGCGGCCGAGGACGCGGGCGCCGAGGACGCCGGCGCGGCGCTCTCGGTGCCACCGCCACAGGCCGTCAGGGCGATGCTGGCGGCCGCGGCGACGGCCAGCGCGCGCCCGAGAGGGGCAATGCGGATCATGAAGTATCTCCTTCATCCAGGCCGGGATACGCCAGCGTTGCCGACCCGTCCCGATCGAATGCTGGAAAACGTACCTATCCGAAGGCTCCGCCACCAGGCGTGCGGCATAACTGTCCACACTTGGATGCGGAGTCGTAATAACTCCTCAACCTACCACCGGCTACGCCCCTGACCAGGCACGATGATGTCTCTCTACCGTGGCCGTCTCGTAATGTGGTCAAGCCTATTTTGCGGTTTTGCTCATAATTCTGGGTTTTGCTCACGCCTATGACGACGACTCTTCGGCACCTTCGCTAACGACGATCTGGGCGACTTGGCGCATGCTCATGCGGCGGTCCATCGACGCCTTCTGGATCCATCGGAACGCCTCCGGCTCCGTCCAGCCATGCCGGGCCATGAGCAGACCCTTCGCCCGCTCCACCAGCTTGCGGGTCTCCAATCGCTCGGAGAGGGTGGTGACCTCCTTCTCCAGCGCCGCGATCTCCTCGTGGCGGCTGACCGCCATCTCGATCGCCGGCACCAGATCTCCCTTGGTGAACGGCTTCACCAGGTAAGCCATCGCGCCCGCATCCCTGGCCCGCTCGACCAGGTCACGCTGCGAGAACGCGGTCAGGATCAGGCACGGCGCGATCCGCTCCGACACGATCCGCTCCGCGGCCGAGATCCCGTCGAGGACGGGCATCTTCACATCCAGGATCACCAGGTCCGGCCGGAGCTCCACGGCCAGCTTGACCGCGGCCTCCCCGTCTCCCGCCTCTCCGACGACGGCGTAGCCGTCCTCTTCCAGCATCTCCTTCAAATCGAGGCGGATCAGCGCCTCGTCTTCCGCGATCACCACGCGCCGCTGCGTACTCACGCACAAGAGGTTACCGATGTCCGCTACATTAGGACCACGTCAGGGTGCGGGCCTCTGGATCTTCTGGATCTTCTAGATCTACTGGCTCTACGGGTCCAGCGCATCCAGACCCAGGCCGGAATGATGGAATGGCAGACATAGACGCCTCAAAAGCGTCCGCCTGAAAGGGCGTGCGGGTTCGAATCCCGCTTCCGGCACAAGCTGTGACGAATCAGCCGGTTGCTACGGGCGCGCCGGTATCGGCCCTCGACGATCCCAGCCGGGGCTGCGGACGTGCAGGCGCAGATCGTCCTGTTCGACCTCGACCCCGCAGTGGCGGCAGCTGGTCACCGCGTCCAGTTCGTGACCACAGGCGTGCTCTACGATCACCGGTGGTTCCGCGACCAGCCATCGGTCGCCCCAGACGCGCAGCGCGGCCAGCACCGATCGCAGATCTTCGCCGGCCTCCGTGAGGTGGTACTCGTAGCGGGGCGGGCGCTCCTGATAACGGCGGCGGACGATGACCCCGGCCGCCTCCAGGTGGCGCAGGCGCGCGGTGAGGATGTCGCGGGAAGCCCCGGTGTTACGGGCGATCTCATCGAACCGGCTGTTGCCGAAGGTGATCTCTCTGATCGCCAGGAGTGCCCACTTCTCACCGACCACGCCGAGCGCGGTGGCGATCGAGCACGGCCTGCCCGGACCGGCGGGGGTGGCCGACGAGGTGGCGTCTTGGGAACCGGCCCTTCGTACATCGCGGGCCTGTTGCCCGGCCTGCTGCTCACCGGAGTCGGCGTGGGCCTTACCCTGCCCACGTTGATCGGCGCGGCCGTCTCCGCACTGCCGCCGCAGAGCTTTTCCACGGGATCGGGCGTGGTCAACATGGCACGCCAGCTGGGTTCCGTACTCGGCATCGCCTTGCTGGTCGCGGCCCTCGGCGCACCCGACGACCGCGGCTGGGCCAAGAACGCGTTCGTCCACGGCTGGTGGCTCATGGTGGCGGCGGCCGCCGCCACCGCCGTATCTCTCCTCCTCGCCCGATCTCCGGAAAGAACCGAGGCATAAGTCCGCCCGGATGCCGCCATCGCATCAGTGATGTCCAAGGTTCGCGGAATCAGGAGAGGCTGTCGAGCCAGGCGCGGTGGAGGCGGGCGAAGCGGCCGGATCCGGCGATGAGCCGGTCGGGCGGGCCGTCCTCGACGATCCGCCCGTCGTCCATGACGAGCACGCGCTCGGCGATCTCGACCGTGGACAGGCGGTGCGCGATGATCAGCGCCGTCCGGTCGGCCAGGATCGTGCGAAGCGCCCGCTGCACCAGCCGCTCGCTGGGCACGTCGAGGCTGGAGGTGGCCTCGTCGAGGATCAGCACCGCCGGATCGGCGAGGAACGCCCGGGCGAACGCCACCAGCTGGCGCTGTCCCGCCGACATGTGGCCGCCGCGCTTGCCGACCTGGGTATGGTAGCCGTCGGGCAGTGACGCGATGAACTCGTGCGCGCCGATCGCTCGGGCGGCCGCGACGATCTCCGGCATGGAGGCCTCGGGACGCCCGAACCGGATGTTCTCCGCCACGGTGCCGGTGAACAGGAAGTTCTCCTGCGTGACCATGACGACCGAGCGGCGCAGCGTGGCCTCGTCGAGGTCACGCAGGTCCACTCCGTCGAGGAGCACGCGGCCGGTCACGGGGTCGTGGAACCGCGAGATCAGCTTCGCGAGCGTCGTCTTGCCCGCCCCGG